>CAWISD010000057.1:0-45498 GCA_963838615.1 uncultured Nitrososphaeraceae archaeon | reverse complement strand
AGGGGTGATTCCTTCTTCGATTTCCTTAATTTTTTGTTCAGCATGAATTGATTTATCCCATAGAGTATCAAAGAAATACTGTTGCTGTTCTACAAATGCATTCACTGTGCTGCTTATAATTTGTATTACTGGTTTTGAACGCTCTAATACGGAAGTGCCTGATATTCTTTCTTATCGGAAATAGAAAAAGTACCCTTTACATTATCTAGATGTCTCACTTCAGCAAATTTCATTAATTCTTTACAATATGATACATTTTCCTCTGTAATTTCCGTAATGGCGCTACCTTTTACATTTTTGGATCCAAGTAAATTTTTTAATCGATCCCAGACTGCTTTTGTTTCAATAACAACAATTATTCCTTGAGCATGCATACAAGAATCGATTTTGTATTGGTTTTTTGCTTCAACTTTTGTTATGCAACACTATAAATTATAACTATCATATATTGCACCAAGATTTTTTAGAACATAAAGTCTCTTTACTACTGCTTCTACTTTAGCAATTATATCATTTTAACAAACTTCTTTGACTCTGCCAAGGTATCTGCTTTTAAACTTCTAGAGGGGGTGAAAAAGCATCATATAAAAAGGACTATAATAAAGATGAACAATAAAATAAATTACCTAAACTAAATCTATTAATTTTTCAATACTGAAATATAGAATATCCAGTTTTACCATTCAAATAAATTTTTCTTTTATTATTTTATATAAATATTCTAAAGTAATTTAGAAATTACTTCATAATAATATTTCTTAATCCTTCAACTATGTATTGAATTGCAATGGCTGCTAATATAACTGCAAATATCCTTGAAATTATCTCAGAACCCCTATTTCCTAAAATTCTGTAAATTGAATTAATGGAACGCAATACAAGGTAGGTTATACCAATCACTATTATTATTGATAATAGTGTTACTATTGGACCATCTTTTTGCTGAGAAATTATTACTGAAGTAATTGCACCTGGTCCAGCTATAAGTGGAAAAGCAATGGGCACAACCCCTGACCCTTGTAATTCATTCTCTATGTTTCTTAATTCTCCATGTCTCATAATTTCCAAGTGATACTATGAATAATAAAGCTCCACCTGCAACCATAAAGCTGTTTACAGTAATTCCAAAAGTGGATAAAATCTGGGTTCCTGCAATAGCAAAAATCATTAATAATATTGCAGATGTTACAGCAGCGGTTTTTGACAGTGCTTTGCTTGTTTCTTTCTCCATTTTTTTTGTGAGATTTATTAATATTGGTATTATCCCAAATGGCTCTACAACTGCTAATAATTGGATAGTAGAAGTTAAAACATTATTAAAAAAATTATCTGGGTTTATAATGATGTCGTAATGGATAAAATGTAGAAGATTCTATAGAAAATATTGGCACCATTATAGACCATTTGATTCAGATATACATAAATCATGCTTTATATTATATAGTAAATTTAAAATATTGATAATCTTTTACCTTTTTTAGGTCCTTGTTTAAAACAGGAACATTTGGTTTGTTATATTATAATAGATAAAAAATACCTTTATAAAATATTTTAATTTTTTATTATACTTAAAAAAAGCAAATTCTATCGATAAAAGTAATGATAAACTATTTAATTTCCCAAGTTCATGTAAAAATCTGGTTTCAATGTCATAAGCCAAAGGCGAATATTGCAAACAAGAAGAAATATGTATATGAATTTTTTATCTATGAAAAGATGAACTTCTACTTAGATGGAGACCAATATACTTGATATGTTGGATTGCTATTGATTCCATAGACAAATTAATAATTGTTAAACAGTTTCTAAAACATTTGATAAAGAAATATGGGAGGCCTCCTTATCTAATGATGATTGAACATGTATCCTTAAGCATGTAAATTCTTAAAGATAGGCCACATCAACTGCATTTTCTTTCGAGAAAAGCATTATTGAACGTAAGTTACATTATATTAAATATAGAACAGAATGATTTAATGATTATTATAGTGAAAAGTCATTTATTTCTATACCAATTAGTATAAGTCAGCTAAATCAAATACACAGTGATATCTTTTCTCCATCAGAAATAAACGCAGTTTAACGAATATTATATTTTATTACAATACTTTTCGATGATAGAATTATTTAGCGTACTTTTACTAATTGATATATGAATTTTATATGCTAGTATCCTTATGTTATTTTAATTATGAATAAATTTTCTATTTTGTTTGATAATATAAATCAAAATCTTAATTTTATAATTTTATTTTATTTTTATGGAGCACGTAGATACAGGATCTAATGTTTTGTTGCATAACTATGAAATTCGTTATTTGATGAGTAATTTATTAAAGATACAAAAGGAATTTCAAATAATAAGATGGAAATTTTAAGTTAAATATACATAGTAATTACGAAAAAATTAGTTATGCAACAAAGCAGGATCTGATACAAATATGCCTGATATAAAAGACCCCTCTGATCATTTAATCTCTGTTTCAAATATTATATTTTAAAAGAAATCCAGACCACAAATAAACATTAAACGACTCTAATAGACAAGATCGATGAAGTTCTCAATTGTTTGAAAGGAGATTGTATCAAACCAATAAACGATAATTTATAATTATTTACATTTGAAAACTCTTTTACTATGTTTTTAATGTATTTCACCAAACGATAACTTTGGCAGAATACCGAGCCTATTCCAAAAATCGATAGAATATATCTTATTCTTAACGTTATTCCAATGTGCCTTGTACCATCATCAACAACAGAAGCAGAAGAAAAAGGATAAACATGCTATCATAAAGATTCCTGATGAATTATGGGATGGGATTAGTGCCATTTACCAAAGAAAAAATCTAACAATACAATTGGTCGCCCAATTTTCCTTATGGAAAGGTAGTTGATGGTATTTTCTATGTTCTTAGAACGGATGATAGTGGAAATTGTTGTCTAAATGATATAGTCCTAGTTCTACATGTCACAGACAATTTCAACAATGGGTTCAGTTAGATATTTTCAAGATCTGGAATAGTATATTGAATTTATACGATAATAAAAAAGGAATAAAATGGCTGTGGTAATACATTGATAGTATATCCATAAAGTAATCTTTAGGTGAGCAAAGACCGGAAGTAATAATCCTACGGTAGAAGCAAACTGAAAACAAAGTGGTATATTTTAACAGATAAGGTGGTGTGCCACTTTCAGCTGTTGTTACATCAGCAAATATTCATGATGTAAAAGTAGTAACTGAAGTTATCGATAATAAAGTTGCCAAACGCCCTATTTTCTACTATTTTACAAAAGGATAATAAAAAGTATACCCGGAGGAAAATATCCATAAAAAATATCATTCCAGAATATGGATTGTAGAAAGAACAAATTCGTGGGATAGCAGGTTCATAAAATTGTTTACAAAATAAGAAAAGAAGGTAGAGCAGTATCTTGGGTTGGTGCATCTAACATGTAGTATCATCATCTTTAGAAAGATAATTTGGAATAGTCTAATTATAAATTATATTAATATTCCGAGTTTAAATCATATATCTATATACCTAAAATATCTGAAAGTATTGAATGGTATACCTAAATCAATTTAAGATAAAACTTATTTTATTAATGAATTACAATATAAATTACTACTAAATATATTTTTAATAGAATATTGAAATTCCTCTTCCATTTTTCAAATATATTTTTAAATAATTTATTGCCTAATTTGCAGTATGCCTAAAAATAATAAAAGAAAAAATGACGATGATGGCGATGAAGAATTATCTGAAACCACAGAAAAAAGAATAGATCAACTTCCAGAGCATGCTCAACATATATTTAAAAAGGCTCATGCTAGTGCTATTAAAGAATATCAAAATCCTGACAAAAGACGAGGCGGTAAAAAAGAAAGTGCTGAGGAAGTTGCACATAAGGTAGCATGGGCTGCTGTAAAAAAAGAATATACAAAAGAGGACGACAAATGGGTTAAGAAAGACGAATAAAAGTAAAAACAAATTTAGCAATCGAAATTATTATTATCGTTATTTTCTTGAGAAAAGATATCTATATTTATTCATCATCAAAAAATGACAAAAATAAATATATCTATAGTATATGCATGGATAGCCCACTAAATATATCGTCAAGAATTTGTCAAATATCATTTTCTGTTTTAGAGAGGCAAGCAAATATGATTATCAGGTCTTGTCTATGGAAAATTGTTCACACAAAAATCTCTATCATGACCTTAAAAATCAAATGAGAATTAAAAATATGATTTAAAAATAAAAGATATAGCATAGAGCCTTTATCAATAGATCTTTTGCATAATTAGACACCTAACAAAATTTTATATATTATCAAGGATCTTATTATAATATTTGCATTTTAATTTGCTGATTACAGATCAAAATGTATTGTATTCTTAGAAATTTTAAATGGTGCTCATTTATGCAAAAGACCTATTGTTATATTATTTGATTCCAGATGCAAATTTTTTAAAAGAAACGTAAAATAAACTAGAATAACTTTAAAGATCATTAGAAATTTTATTCGAAGAAAGATTGTGTTATTTTCAAGTATAAATATAAGTTGTACCGGATTTGAATTAAATCGTTACTAAGACTTTAGGAATACGTAATATTATGATAATTCCATAATCATCTCGTTCTTTTAAACCCTTATTACTTCTATAACAAACAATGCAACTACAAACAATAACAACTTTTGTAGTGTTTCCACATTCTTAAGATTATTAACAAAATTAACAGATATCTGGAATTTTGTTTTTATATTTATGGAATCTGGAATTTGTTTTAGCAAATCCTTTAAAAAAGCCACAACTTTAAATGAGTCTTGGATAATTCTTTTTCAATTTGTGTTACTTCAAAGTAATAATTTGTCCCAAATTCATTTTGAAAGTGGATGCTCAATATGTGGTTTTATACGATGGTGAAAATTTCTACATAATTATTTTATTATTATCGTTAATATTAAAACTATCGTTATTTAGAAAAGGTGCAAATATGTATTAAATAATCATTACATATTATATAAACACTCTAAATTCTTTATTATAGTATCTTGATTATTTAAATTTAATGGAATATTCGGTATTAGGCGTTGTAAAATACATGATTCTCAAATTTAATCATAGATTTCAGTTAGATACAATTTCAAATATAAAAGAAAATCCTTTCGAATATTTTTGCAAATATTATATAAATCTGGGTGTGACCTGTTACTGAAAATGTAAAAATAGGTTATACCTACTGAAATACTTTTTTTTATCTTAAATACATACATATCGTATACAAATTTGTTACACTATTATTCTAATTATTAATAGTATCAAATTAATTGATAGGTATACTATTAAAAGCCCTTGTGTTTTGCATTTATTAGCCTATTTTTTCATCTCTCTTTCTTCTCTTCTGACTGTGGTGCTGTTGCTGTTGTTGTTGTTGATATGTTGTATTTTCTTTGCTGTGGCAACATTATATATACACATGCCGATCCGCACATAGTACAAGGTACGTTATTGCCCTTATGTTGTTCATCGTGTCGATAATGGATTTTCCTTGCATTTTCTGGATCTATTGACAATGATAACTGTTTTTCCCAATCAAGCGTTCTTCTTGCTTCAGTCATTTGCATATCCCATTTTATTGCTTTTTCTCTTATCTTTACCAAATCGCCTGCATGTGCAGCATATCCTATATGCAATTAATCCTTCTTTAACTTCATTCTCATTTGGAAGTCCCAAATGTTCAGCAGGTGTCAAATAACACAATAGGTCCACACCTTCTGATGCTGAAATTGCAGCTCCAATAGCACTTGCAATATGATCATAGCCTGATGCTATATCTGTAACAAGAGGTCCAAGAACATAGTATGGAACATCCCCAATTAGTGATTTGGCCAATCTAACATTTGCAGAAACTTCATTTAATGGAACATGCCCGGGACCTTCAACCATTACCTGGATATCATTTTCATATGCAATTTTAGACTAAACGAGATATGTTTATCATCTCTGAAACTTGCAATTCGTCATGAGAATCAAGGATGGAGCCAGGCCTTAATGCATCACCAAGACTAAACGTAACATCATATTTTTTTGCTATTTCGCAGAGATAATCAAAATGTTCATAATATGGATTTTCTTTATTATATTTTAACATCCAAGCAGCTGTTATAGTGCCACCTTTGGAAACAACACCTGCATATCTTTTAACATTCATTATTCTTTTTGCCAATTCCAAAGTAATTCCTGAATGAATTGTTGTATAATCTACTCCATCTTTTGCATGTTTCTCAAATGCATTTAAAAAATCATCTTCTGTAATATTTAGTGGATTTTTGTATTTTTCAACTCCATATCCATATGCTTGATAAATTGGTACCGAGCCAAAAGTTATAGTTGAAGCAGCATCAAGTAATTTTTCTCTTATAAGGTTTAAATCGCCACCATCAGAGAGATCCATTATTGTATCTGCTCCATATTTTGTTGCAACTTTTGCTTTTGAGATTTCTTCTTCTATGTTTTGATAGAGTGTTGAAGTTCCAATATTTACATTAACTTTTGTTTTTAATCCTTTTCCAATTCCAACTACTTTGATTTTCTGTTTTCTTGCAATATTTTTTGGAATAATTATAGAGCCTTTTGCAACATTTTTTACTATATATTCAATATCCAAGTCTTCGTCTTTTGCAACCTGTTTCATCTCTTCAGTAGCAATTCCTCTTTTGGCAGAACTCATCTGGGTGCCCATTTTTTATTTTGGGCTTTAAAACTATAAATAAGTTTTCAGTACCTAGAGCCTATCCCAAAATTATCTTTCTATATATGATCATACAGCAGGATAACTGTACCAATCCAAGATAGTTCTCGACCTTCTTTTCATATCGAGTAAACAGTTTCCTGAACCTATTATGCCAAGAGTTTGTTCTCTCTACAACCCATCTTTTAGGAGAATGTTTTTTACGATTTGGTATCGCTTATTGTCTTTTCTTCGTCAACTTCCTTTCCTTTCTTTTTCTTGTATGGTATGTGCAGTACATAGCCTCGTTTGATTAATTCCTGTTCTTCAGGTTCGGAATTGTATGCTTTGTCAAGACATAAATGTTGCAGTCTTCTTCTTGTTCCCGGTTTAGGTTTATTTGATGGCAGTTGACGTTGACGTTGATGTCGTCGTTTGATAACAGGAGTTATCAACCACATCTATTACTAGTTTGATATCATGAGTGCTTGCAGATGATATGACTACAGATAGAGGGATTCCATTTTTATCTGTTAAAATACGTCTTTTTGTGCCCAGTTTTCTTCTATCAGTGGTAGGATTACTGTCCAGTCATCGCCCCCCTAAAGGCGACTTTATAGATATACTATCGATGTGATTGCCAGGTCCAGTTGATACCGATAATATTTTCATAGATTTTCAATAATCTTATCCATTTCTTTTTGAAAATATCTAGTCTATTCCACTTCTGAAACCTTCTATGACAAGTAGAACCTGATCCATACTCTTTAGGTAGCATCTTCCATTGACATCCTCGTTCTTAAGTACATAGAGAATTCCATCAATCACTTTTCTGTATTGTACAATTGGTCGACCCACCGTCTTGGATGATTTCTCCTTTGGGAATATACTCTTAATCTCATCCCATAATTTATCAGAAATCTTGAGTATGGTAAGATGTTTACTTTTCTCCTTTATCCTTCTCATTCGCTGGATGAAGGTCACAGTTTAACAAAAGAGGATAAAGAGCTATAATTCTATCGAATTTTGGGATAGGCTCTTATTCGTATAACGATTGGTGAATAGCGTTTTGTACCATCTATACCGAAATTAAGATATCTGTTATTATCAATTAAAATTATTTGAAATCTTAAATTAAATTTTTAATTATTTTTTTAATTCGATCAATTAATTTACCTTTGAAAAGAAGTTTCTTGATTTCTATTAGAAAGCAACAAATATAATAAATGATCGACTTGACTTTTCAATTAGTCAAATTTCTTCAATTTAAAAAAGCCTGTGATATTACAGATGAAATAGTATAATCAATAATTTTAAATAATTATCAAAAAAAATAAATTATTCTGTGAAATGAATGAAAAGTAAATGAAAAATTTTTAGAAAAGGTTTACCTTAATAGATATACTCAAAAATGATTAAACATTTTTCAAACACATTATTTTACCAAATTAAATTCCCAATCGATATTAATAATTTTTATTTTATTATCGATTTCTGATGTAATCCAATCTCTTTTAATTACTGCTTTATGAGGTATAAAATCTTCTGCAGATTTAACCTCATTAAATGATTGAATTTCTTCGATGATCTGATCAATTTCAAATATATTACGAGTTATAATTTGATAATCAATTAAATCTTTGTAATATATCATTGACATTGCTATGTCAAAATTTCTTTCCAAAGTATCTTGGATATGCCTAAGCGTATTATGATTAAAATTTGCATTTAATTGAATAAAAATACCAAATCTTATATAGCCTTTCATTTTTAGGGGATCAGTAGCTACAATAAAAGTTAAAATACGGTTATCTTTCATGTTTGCAATTCTTTTACTCACTGTTTTAGTATTAAATGATACTATTTTAGATATTTCAGAAATTGGCATTCTAGGATCCGATATCAAGCACTTTATTATCTTAAAATCGATTTTTCTTAGATTCGACTTTAAAGGAAAGGATTGTGCAATAAATAAATCCCGAATAACCAGAGGTTGTATAGTTTTTATAAGCATTTGAATTTCTTCTTCATCTTTTTTTAAGACTGCTAATCCTATCATTAATGTTCCTCCAATTCCAGAAATTTCCAAAATGAATTTTCCTAGTCCCTTCAAATGATTAATTATATTTTCAATAATTTTACATTTTTTTTATAAAGATATAATATATTGAAGAGAATCCAAGTATGGATAAGTTTATTGATAATGAAAATTGACGTATAATACCAGATGATACAAGCTTGTTAATTCTGTTTTTTATAGAATTGGTGGTTAAACCTATAGAAAAGCCTATTTTTCGATATGATGCTCTGTAATCATAAATTAAAATACGTAATATGTCGATATCTAATTTATCCATTGTATGATCTTTCATACTTTATATATCTGTAAATTAATCGTAAACAAAAAACTTCCGATATGTGCAGTTCATCGTGTATTGTCTTATAATTTTTCTAATTATCATTTAGTAATGATAAACTATCAAAAGATTCAAGTAAAAAATAAAAATAATTTAAAGATAAAGTTTAAACAAAAAGGTACATCAAGAATACTAATTACTTTATCCTTGATAACCTTGATTTCCATCGCCTATATAGGATTTATTCTACATACGGTTTTTGCCGAGCAAACAGATACAATAAATAAAACTAAAATAGTTTCTGCACCTATAAACAAAGTATGGAATATTGTTTCAGATATAGATAGAAATTCTAACTATTGGCCCATTAAAGATATCATAAATATTCATAAAATTGGTAATATTGTAGAAAGGGATGTGACGGTTCCTGCACCTCCTTTTATCAATTCAAATGCTCATCAGATTATTATCCTTAAACCTCCAAAATCCGTAACAGAAAATCAAACACAAGGACCTATTACAGGTGTTAAAACAATAACATTAAGTTCGGTTGATTCAAACACCAGCAAAACGACAATTAATGTATTATGGAATCTGGATTTATCTAAAATACCATTTTTAGGAAAAGGTTTTGCAAAAGATGGCATAAATAAGTCTGTAGGTGATGCATTAAATAAAATAGATAAGGCGACTCAATGATGATAATTCAAACAATTTCCAAAAAGAAAAAGATCTCGGAATTTCTTGCAGTTGTTAAGTGTAATACTTCTTATTTTGGATACAATCAATACATTCACGTCTCAACACGGGTATGGATTTTTATATTTAACCAGTCAACAAAGTGGAATAGCAATTGGTATTCCATCAATAATTATGTTATTTGCATAATATGGTTTTGGGTTCAGACAACGATCAAAAATTACAACCTCGTTGATTATCTTTGGAGGTGCGCTCCTCGCGATTTCTAAGGTAATAGAGCCAGCATTTCATTTGAATCTATACTTGGCGTTAGCACTTCCTTATCTATACATATCGCTTATCGCAATGGGTTTTATCCTAATGGGATTAGGTTTATCAAGAATATTTATAAAATAAGGCCATATCTATTCTTTACAATTTTTAAATTTATGAAAGTCAGAGAAGTAACAGACAAGAAAACATTTCTTTGCTATAGACAAATCTTATTCTCAACTTCGATTTCAATCATATTCAGGCGTGAATAGGTAGACTGCAATCTAACTAATACGTAGAATACTTTAAAAATTTAATTTCATATATTATTTAAAATATGTTTATTGTTTCAGATTTTAATAAATAGAAATATTCCACAATTTACTTTTGTTCAATTAGTGATTGTCAGATAAATTTAAGCAATATGCAAGTATTTGATACCTTAAAAGAATAGTAGTATAAAGTAGTTAATACCGATACCTAAAAGAATAGTAGTATAAAGTGCCCTATTTTTTATATAAACACTTTACTATCAATAGATATGAATCATAAAGCTACTATAACAATCATTGTTACAATTGTGCCCTTGCTTGCAATATTGGTATCGATTTCATTATTGAGCAATAACAAAGTATTTGCACAAAGCAGTATTTTTGGTGATAACAGTGGTGGAGCTATTGGAAACTTGTTTAGGAATTTTGGAAATATGTTTAGTAATTTAGGTACACAGCAGAGTAAAACAAGTAATGCTCCAATTGTATCAGGAAGCCCATCTGGTAGTATTTTTGATAATGCTGCTCCAAGTAGTAGTGACAAAAGTAAACTGTTGGGTATTCTTTTTGGTAATGCTCCCAGCAGTAATCTCGGTGAAACAAATAGCCTTCCATCTATTGGTAAACCATGTCACCCTGGCTCTTGCCTAGGTACCCCTGGTTATTATACAGTAAAGGGACACCACCATTGCTATGAAGGAACAAGCGAATGTATTCAAACCAGTCATTTTAAAGGCAGTCATTCTAAAGGCAGTCATTATTAAGAGTAATCAAAATATCTCACAATTCCTATTTCTATTTTTCAGGAAATGTTTTTTTACCTGAAATGGTTTATGAAATCTTCAAATTACGATAATAACCATCTCGTTTTGATAAATAAAGGTACCGCTGTTATCTAAAACCTGCAATTTAAAGATGGATTATCATCCTCATTTTACGATTAGGAAAGTATTATTGTTCTTAGGTATGAGAAATGTAACTAATTCGTATAGTCAATGATTATGTCTTTTTACAGAATATTATACTAAGAATTACGATATTCGTTAAATGATGTATTCTCGAGCAAAAGGTCTTTTTATAAATCAAATCATAGAGCGCATCTATTTGCCTTCCTCAATTAGAACATTCTTTTCATCCTTGTTTTTAGTTTTCAAAAGGAATAAACCATTTTCGGGATAAATTCCTTTAATATAAACAACTCTTATTATTTTAACTGCCAGTATTAGCTTAGCGCATTGGATACATGGTTCTCCGGTAACATAAAGAGTGGAATTTTCACATTCTTTTGAGTTTTGTAAAATTGCATTTGCTTCTGCATGTATGCATAAGCATTTTTCTAAATTCTCTCCTGTTTTTATCTTATTTTTTATTCTAAGACTGCATCTTTCACAGCCTCCCTCGTTGCAATTTAGGAATTGTGATGGTGTACCATTATATCCTGTTGATATGATGCGGTTATTTTTTGTTATAACCGCTCCAAATTGCTTGACTATGCAAGAAGATCGTTTAGATATTAATTTGGCAACCTCTATAAAGTATTCATCCCAGGATATTGTCACACTTGAAAAACAATCTCGAATGATTTATGGTTTTTGAATTTTATGACATTCTTGTTTAGATGACCTATTATGCTCTGTTGCATAACTAGATACTATAACTTATTTCTGTCTTGTTTATACCATTCTTCTAAATAGGTTGTACAATGACACTTTTAAAATCATCTCTTTCATCATATTTTGATATTTTATTGCAGATACATATATTCTCCAAAGGTTCTCTTTATAGATGAAAAAACTGTTTCTACTATCCACCTCTGCTTCCATACTTTCTTTTCTTCTTCCATTTGAGAAAGTCTCTTGTTTGAAATTTGACTTCTCTGTTTTTTACATTATTGTTTTTGGAAGAGATGATTGAATTCTTTCTTACTTTTATTGCAGACCGAATCCTTTTCTTTTGAAGATACTTAAAATTCTGATTACAATCATATGAGCCATCACCCAAGGCTAATTCGATTTTAAAATCTTTATTGTTTCTTTTCAAAATATGCTCAATCAATTTTGGCATAACTTTTGCATCATGTACCTTTTTCGTCTGTAACTTCTAAGGCAAGAATAATTCTTTGGTCTTTATATTTACAGCAATATGGATCTTTAGATAGCCTCTCTTCCTTTTAATCAGCCATTTCTCTTGCATCCACTGACCTCTGTTTGTTACCTTTATACCTGTACTGTCTATTGCAATGACAATGTTTTCATCATCATCATCATCATCATCATCATCATCATCATCATCATCATCATCATCATCATCATCATCATCATCTCATCATCATCATCATCATCATCATCCATCCTATTACTTGTGATATCTAATTTGTTTATTCTTCTACAAATTTGTGAATAGCATGGATGATCAGGGAGATTCTTTCCAGTGGCTTTTATGACTCCCTCGGTTTGTCTGTAAGGTAGATGAAAATATATTCGAATGTAACCAATGATTAGGATAAAGGAATCAGGAAAAGAATATGGTTTACTTTTTTTATTTTCATTCATTTTGTCAAGATTGTAATCCCACATGTCCAGAAAATCATATGCAAAAAGGTTCTCTCTTCTTCTTACAAGAGATTGATTATAAGAAGGCCAATGCAACAAATGATTAAATGGTTCAATTCCAGCTAAATAGGTTTAGTTATGCAACAAAGCCGATAAAATAGACAAGGTAATTTTATATAACTTGTGAAAAAATGCTCGAATATCTTCAATAGAAGTTACTAAAATTTTAAAGGATTTAGAATATATAATTACTGAAATGGCAGTAAGGTATCGAATAAAAAAGATTGAGAAAGATTAAATCATATTAGGATGTTCTACTGTAATCGATCCTTCATATGTTAATAATAAATTAAATAAAATATTATTAATAAAATTTAAAATAATAAAAAATAGCTCTGTATTAGTAGAACGTTTATAAAAATATGTTGATGAATCTATCTTTTGTATTTATTCGTGGAAAATTCAATGGGATTTTGATTTCATACGCCATTTTGTTTTAGATTCACAGGAGCAATTTGATTTAGAGATAGATAATTTTATCAATCAATTTTCAGATTTGATATTTGATTTTCGCACATATGATTCTCAAACTATAAAGTTTAATTCTTATTCAGTTTTTGACTACCAAAACATTTCCAAGAAAAAATTAGAAATTTATAAATATTAAGGCCCCATTAAAAATACGGCAAGTTAAATGATAAATTACAATTTATAGTTGAAAATCTCATAAAAAATTTTGACGCAACATTTGCTAGGATATGGGTTATCGACGGAAAATAAAAAAATCTGATATTAAAATGTAGTGCCGGTAAATATACCCGATGTGACGGAGAATTTTCAAAAGTTTCTGTGAATTCAAATAAAATTGGATATATGCTATGAAAGTACAAATCTGCAATATCTAATGATATAGTAAATGATCCCCTTATAAAATATCACCAATGGGCCAAAGAAGAGAATTTAAAATCTTTTGCAGGATATCCATTAATATATGATGGAGAGCCAATGGGCGTATTGGCAATATTTAGTGAAAAGAGATTGAAACCTATAGAATTTGAATTGATAGGAATTTTTGCAAAAATATTTCAAATGAATTATCTAATTTTTTTGATGATCAAAATTTTTATTGACTAATAACGTATTTTGGTTTTTTATTACAGTAGTTTTTGCACCATTGTTCTCCATATGCATTTTATTTACATCTTTATCCTTAAAGCATCAAAGTGCAGTTGAACATCATTTTTAAATTTTAACCATAATGTTATACCATATCATATTTATATTTTTGATTGAGATATAAATTATCAAATAAATAGTTCGCTACGTTGAAAAAGGTATTCAATTATATGGATAAATACTTAATGTTTATATCCTAAAACAATTATTGACATTTATTCCTTTTATTGGAACAAAATTAACTGATTCATTAATATACGATCAACATAGTTTTTCTTGATAAATCATGTTGTATAGACTTTATAAAGCGAACCGTCTTCCTGATCAATATATTTCCATTCTTTTTGTTCTAAAGACATTCTATGAAATTTTGTTTGTATGGATGGGTGAAGGAGTTTGAATACGTTATTTCCAAATGATACTTTATTTGGTCCAGTTAAAGCGGTTATTTTTGCTGCTACATTCATTGGGTACCCAATTAAATCAATAGGTGCGCTTTTGTCAAATCCATATTGAATAACGGCATTTTCTCCTTCATCTATACCTATTTTAACAGCTAATCTCGGATAATCATCTTTTTCAAAAATTGGGTTTATGCCATTTTCTACCACATTAATCATGGATTTTGCACATTGAAATGATTTATCACAGACAAGATATTTATTAAAACCGATAGGAAAAAAAGCAATAACTGCATCACCGACATATTTTAAAACAAATCCATTATAACTTTCAACAACTGAAGATAACTCATGTGAAAATACTTTTATTATTTTGGCCATTTTTTCAACTGGCAATTCCATGCTCATCTTTGTAGAGCCAACCAAATCTGCATACATCACAATAAGTGAAAGTTTAGAATCCACATGATTTAGTAGAAATTTTTGCCCTCTTATTATGGAAGTATTATATTTATAGCGTTCATGTAAAACACTCCAGAGTCTATCCTGTCTCTGTGTAAATAGAGTATGTAAATCAAAAATGTCCTTATTCCAAATAGATGAACTACTATTACTTTGATAACTCTCATTATAATTATGTATTTTGTTATCTGTACCCATCATTCTTTCTGTTATTTTTTTCTCAATAGAGTCTGTTCGGAATATTCTTTTTCGTTGTCTGATACTGCTCATCTTTTATTGCTTTGTCACTTCCACTATCAAGATCAATCTTTTTCTTCACTTTTTCCTTTTTTCCATCCTCTTTCATAAAAGGGCCTATGATCAAAATATATATTGACAATTTATTTAGTTTTAGATTTGAATAAACAAATTATTTTTTTTATAGTATCATAGATTCTCAGTCCAGTGGAAAAAATTATTCTACTACCCTAGTTTTTGTTTTGTACGATTTATCCTGTTTCCAAATTAAACAACATTATTTAAATTTTGTTGTTGTAGTGTATGTAATATATTGGAATTAAACTATTACAAAATAATTTAGGAATTTCGATTATTTTTTTATTAGAATTCTTGCTTTTTTTTAAATGAGTTACAGCTATCTATTCGAATGTAAACGCATAGACCTAAATCCTTTTCCATAGATTTCAATTACAAATAAATGGTGCCCTTGTAGGAGTGATGATTTGCCATATTATACAATCTTGGGTCATCAATTATAAATTTAGAATTATTGGTAATATCTCGCCTTTGGATTTTTTTTCATATATGAGTGATCGAGGATCCATTTCTGTATGGTCGTGTCCCATTCACCAAATCTACGATTTTATAAAAAATAGATATAAACTTATATCATTCTTCATAATCGTCTTTTCTAAGCTGAGGAAGTTTGGCTGCAAGAATATCAGCTTTCTCAATTGTTGGTGGTTGTGTTAAAAGCTCTGAAGATTTCTCCATCAGTACAGCAGCAAGTTTACCTGCAAGGTGTTCTTGCCTGCCTGCCTCATTAGGAAAGGCATCAAAAATACCAAAAGTCGATGGCCCAAGTCGGATTGCAAACCATGCGGTTGTTGCAGGCTCATCTTGAACCAATAATAGACCTCCGCGAAGTAAGCTTTCTATTTCGGCTTCTTTACCTGGTTTTGCCTCCAGTCTAACTAATAGTGCTATATTAACCATGTTTATCATCTCCTATAGAATCACGATATTTCAAATTTTGTTTCTTCATGTCGGAAACAACAATATAAAAGTATATAATATTTACCATTCAAACTAAACTAAATTTTTTACCATTGCTGGAATATTTAAATCCGTAATATCTTTAAAATAAATAATGTTGTAGACTGTTTAACTATTGCAATCATATATCCTCATATTGAGATCTTTGAGGATATCCCAATGTTTCTATCATGAGAGTTACTAAATTACAAAGGCCATCTTATTAAAAGGATTTATAATTGAATAAGAAATTTAAACCATTATGTTTCTGGCAAACCATAAAATGATTATAAACAGTCCATTATACGAATTAAAAATCATATAATTAAAACATTACAAAATATAATTTCAAATATAATAACAATATGACTTGGAGTAGTATTAACAACGTCTTTCGATACATATAATGTTAATTCCATTCTCTTCTTTACCTATTAACACTACTACTACAGATTATTTCACAGTATAAAATATATTTTTACACCACATTTTTGTTTCATTTCATATCTTCTTTTTTCATAAAATCGAGACAATAATAAATAAAAAAATCAATAGAAATATCTATTATTAAAAGAAACACAATAATTATACGGGATGGCTTACTATTACCCTAATACAATTTTTATAACGCTATTTATTCTTCAGGCAAGTATCTTTTTTAGCTTGATATACTTTCTAGTTTATTCTATTAAATCGATAAGAGATGTACCAAAACTAGCACCTCTTAAAAATTCTCACAGTATACTTCACTTTCCCATGGTAAGCATAATCCTTCCTTCAAGAAATGAAGAAAAATACATAGAAAAATGTCTGGATAGCTTACTAGAACAAAACTATTCTAACTATGAAATAATTGCTATTAATGATTCTTCAGCAGATAATACAGGAGAAATAATAAAAAGATACAGCATAATCCATCGTAAAATAATCCATGTTGAGTCACAACCAAAGCCAGAAGGATGGACTGGCAAGAATTGGGCATGTTATCAGGGTTATCTTCAATCAAAAGGGGAACTTTTCCTTTTTACTGATGCAGACACTACTCATTCTACATCAGCTATTTCTTTAGCAGTAACTTATTTAATGTCAGAGCAACTTGATACACTTACTGCAATACCTAAAATATTAGCATATGATTTTTGGACAAAGATTACTTTACCTATACTTTGGACATTTTCAGTGGCTAGATTTTCTGCATTAAAAGCAAATAACCCTAAAACCAAGGTAGGATATTTCTTTGGAAGCTTTTTTATAATAACAAGAAAAGCGTATGAAACTGTTGGTACACACAAGTCAGTTAAAGAAGAAATTGTAGAGGATGCAGAATTGGGAAGAAGAGTCAAAGAACAAGGTTTTAGTCTTAGAGTGGTCCATGGTGAAAAACATATAAAAGCAGTATGGGCAAGAGATACCTCTACTTTATGGCATGGGCTACGAAGACTTTTGATTCCGTTATACAAAAAGGAAAAAATAAAAGCATACATAATGGTTATTGCAACATTTGTTCTACTTTTACTTCCTTTAATTATATTGCCTTTTTCAATTATAATTGCCATAGATGGAAAAGATGTTACCAATAATTTAATCATATTATTTCTGTCAATTATGTCTATCCTATTACTAGTAATAAATAATGTTTTACAGTTAAAGTATACTGTATTTCAAAATCCCTGGTATGCACTAGCTTTTCCTCTAGCTGGTTCTTTTGTACTCGTTGCATTTCTTTCATCAATTATTCAATCAAAACAGAAAAACGTGATAAATTGGCGAGATAGAAAATATTCGATTAGAGAAGAAAAATAATAAAACTTCAATGTTATTATATCATATTTCCGATATTAGTTTAATATCGCTATTATTTTCATTGATAAATCTCATTACCTTAACAATATTTTAAAGTAAGTATATCCTAAAAAAGGACTGGTACACTTTGGTTTGTATCAAGGTTTTATTCATCCATATTAAATTATATTATATTGTTATAAATATATTTATTTAATATAGTAAATTGGCATATAGTTTTTAATAAAATGACGGTTTTTTTAATTCCCTTATTCAAATAAACATCAGAAATTTATCTGCTATCTATTAGTCTTAGTAAATCGTAATGCGGAATGGGGATAGTGATTTTAGAGATCTTATTCTTTTTCATATTGATTTTTTATTGATAATCAGATTTTATAGAGCGCAATACCACCATATGAAAATATATCTTCAAGAACTGGTGCTTTGAATGCAAAGATAAATTTAAAATAAAATAGAATCATAATCGTAATTTTTTTGGAATTGGAGATATTTTATATGTATGATAAACATTCAAACAATATTTGAATGCTCCATCAAAAAACCAAATACCCTCATCCCCGTCATCCTCCGATACAAATCCTAAAAAGACCGAAATATTATATGGAGTTGAAAACGTCATTAGCCAAACCATAGAACATTTTGAAAAAACCAAATACCAAATCGATTCTTGTATGCATGCTCAAGGAATAATTGTTGTTATTGAAACAAAAGTAGTCTGGGATCGATTAAAATATTTACTTGAATCCAAAAATGTAAAAGGTAGAGCCATTACGGAAGATTACAGACGGAAAATGTATTATATTGTAAAGAATTAATGAAATTTGCTGAAGTAGAAACATCTATATAATGTAAAGTGGTCATATTTTCTATTTCCGATAAAAAAGAATATCACGCACTAGCCCTATTACAGACAATTCAAAACTAGTAATACAATATTATCACTACTATAGTTAATATCATACTAGTAAGATATTCCACTATCATGAAGAAGGTCTAGGAATTATACACCTAATTAAAGAATTATCAAATAAAAATCCCAATATACAAATAAAAATAATGGCACCTGAAATGCATAATATAAGAGATGCAGGAGATAAACTAAAAGAACAATATCCAAAAAATATAGACATACAATATATTACACATCAGTCCGAATCTAAAATTTTAATTTTAGTAGTAGATAAAAGATATTCTTTATATCTAGAAATAAAGGATGATGAGAATACAACATATTGCAATAATAATAACCCAAGTACATTATATGGATTGGCAACATTTTCTAATAGCAAAGCTACAGTAATAGGTTATGCTTCCTTTTTTGAAAATCTATGGAGACAATCAGAACTAGTAAAGAAATTAAAAGAGTCTGAAGAATTACAAAAAGATTTTGTTCATATAGCAGCTCATGAGCTAAAAAATCCCATACAACCAATATTGGGATTATCTGGTCTTTTAATGCAGTATAAAATAAATGATTATAAATATTACAACATATTGCATACTATTAATAGAAATGCAAAAAAACTAATCCAATTATCAAACGATATTTTAGATGTTACAAAAATAGAAACTAAAAATTTAACATTAAATAAGGCGTTTTTTCAACATTAATGAATTAATCTCCGAAATAATGGAGGATTACGAGAATCAACTTGATAACAAAAATTTAAAACTAATATATAAAGTTCTTTACTCAAAGAAAGATGAAGAAAACAAAGAAGAGATCAATAAAAATAAATATAATATATTAATATTTGCAGACAGAATCAGAATAAACCAAGTAATTTCCAATTTATTAAGTAACTCAATTAGGTTTACAGATACTGGCACTATACATATCATATTAGAAAAAAAATATACTGAGAATAAAGTAAACATCAATGTTAAGGATACAGGATATGGAATAGACCAAATTATTCTTCCAAAACTATTTTCAAAATTTGCCACCAAGTCAGAAGAAGGAACCGGTTTAGGGTTATTTATTTCTAAAAACATTATTGAAGCTCATGGGGGACAAATATGGGCTGAAAACAATAAAGAAGGAAACTGTGCCATGTTTGGTTTTAGTTTACCAAATAATTATTAAAGGTTTTGTTGAAAGGGTAATTTTTATAATCATGAACAAATCATATTTGTTATTTATTTAACCGTTCCATAATATTAATAGACTCTTTTTTAATCAAAATAGATAAAAATATAGTAACAGATGCTAAAATAAACATACAAAGAAATATGTTCACAAAAGATTCAGCAGATGGAAAAGAAACTGCCTTAACATTAGAGGCTGTATGTATAATTGTTTGATTTGTCTGCATAAACATTCCAGCTATGGCTGGACCAATAGCAGATCCTATAAACCTAAATAAAGTATTGACACCAAAAGATATGCCTATAAATTTAATTGGTGTTGATGTAGTATTGACATTAATTTGACCTACATTTAATAATGATAATCCTGATCCTATTACTGCCAAATTTAATGCAATTTGTATAGCGCTGGTATGAAGCAGTAAAATACTAAGAAATCCAATAGTTGTTATTATAGCTCCTGCCAAAATTACTTTAAAAGATCCAATTTTCGATATTATAAAACCCGAGGTGGGACCGAATATAAGAGACATAATAGAAAATGGTAATGTCAAATATACTACATCCAATACATTTCCTCCAATACCTAGCGGTATTGGAGTTCTAACTAGAACAGGTATGGTTTGAAAAATAGTAAATGTAGCTATTCCCCATATAAGAACAAGGATATTTGCTAGCAATATTGGCTTTAAAGATATCAAATTAAGACTGATAAGCGGTGATGACGATCTTTTTTCTACAATTATAAAAATAAAAAGTGAAATAAAACTCACTCCAAATGAGCAAGTTGGTATGGATATGTTCGATAATTTGTCTTTGGGATTTTCTGATTGAATTAATGTAAGAGCAAATATGAATGATATAATCATTACAGCCAAGATAAAAGTTCCTTTAATGTCAAAATTTGGCATCATATTTAATTGAACAGATATTCTTTTTTGTATACCAACATTTGTAGTGGGTAAAGGAGTTATTGATTTATTTCCACTGTTTGTAATAGGTAATTTAGATTCTATAATTACAAAATATTTAATTAAAATGGTTACAATAATTACAATCGGAAGTATGGAAAAGAAAGTCATATGCCATCCAAAATTATGTGTTATATTACCTCCAATAATCAATCCTATTATGCCTCCAAAAGAGAACATCGATGCTAAAGTTCCTTGACCTATTGCAATTTTATTTTTTGGAAATTGAGTTTGAATTATGGCAAAAACTATAGGAAATATAGACATTCCAATTCCTTGAACTATTCGAAATACAATCATCATAAAAATATTGTTAGATAATGCACCACCAATTATGCCTAATATGTATATTGTTAATACTATTAAAAGAATCATCTTTCTTCCATAAATATCAGATAACTTTGAAACTATTGTTGTCGAAATTAGAGCAGAAATAATAAAAGATGTGAACACCCATGATGACATACTATAAGTTATATTAAATTCGCGAATAATATCCGGAATAGCAGGCAGAAGCATTGTTTCTACATACATTACCATAATAGAGATAGAGCTTAGAATCAAAAGAAGTCTCCAAGGAGAAATATTAGATTTTACTTGATTATGAGTAACATCATTTGCTTTTTTTTCATTTTTGTTAGGATAATCGCCCGGCACATCTCACTACCTCTATAAATAGGATATCAAAAGTATGTTGATATATAAACAGTGAATAATTATATACAATAGCAAATATTTGTATAATATTCCATAACTTTTACTTTAACTAACAAGCAATATCAAATGAAGGTATTGTTAACTCAAGCCTTTATTACAATCTTGTTATAAATACACGAATAACTTGACCTATTTTTCAGTATAAATAGTTACCCATTTCCTTCCGATATGGAGTAATCATCGAAATTCTAAATTCTATAGAAATTAAGATTTAAAGAATATATTTTCTTCAGCAGAGTTTCTCTTATCTTGTTCTTGTTCATCATTTTGATATGCCAGATAAGAAAAAGAACCTATTTTTTCCTTATCTTTTGAGCCACCATATACCCATTTATTCATATATTCATAGAAATTCAAATAAATATATTTAACTAATTATTAGAATCATGTCAAACAATGATGATCTGATTCGAAAAAGATATCATACAGTAACTCCATTATTAAGAGTTAATGGGGCATCAAAATTAATAGATTTTCTTAAACAAGCATTTGAAGCAAAAGAAATTAGCCGTTACAATCAAAAAGATGGATCGATAATGCGCGCCGAAATTAAAATCGGTGATTCTGTTATTATGCTTTCTGACTCTACAAAAGAGTGGAAACCCATAACAAGTGTGCTTTATTTATTCGTAGATGATACAGATAATAAGTATCATAGAGCATTAGAAATCGGTGCTACCTCGTTGAGGGAACCAAAAGACGAGCAATATGGTGATCGCTGTGCTGTTGTGAAGGATCACTTTGGAAATCAATGGTGGATTGCAACTCATAAAGAGAACATGCCCGAAGGCGAATTTGATAATGAATCAGATAATTTTATGGATGAATCTCAAACCTTTAGCATATAAATTATACACTAATAAATAGTGCAAGACACTTGCCAATAAATATATAATTTAAATAATTCCATTTCTTTTATAAAGTTACATAACTTCTTTGAGTATGTTCGTTATGGCGTTTTATATTTCTACTTTATCATTAATGAGGGCACCTCAGTGCTATATCATATTATTTATATCCCAAATAACGGAATTTTTTTTGTAGATTTAAAACGGTTTTCAAAATACAAATGAGGGGTTTAACAAATTAGTTTTATAATGATTTCGCAGTTATACTCTTTTTAAACAGCTTTTTACAAATTTGGATCAATAACAAATTAAAATAGATAATCTTTTTGCACCAGATCCTAAAGTTAACAGTTCTGTAAAATGTTGCTATGTTTTCCTGTAAAATAATTGTGCTTGTTTTCAGCAATAACATTAGTTGTCACTCTTTTCTTGACAGTAATTAGCAAATGGATAAAATATAATAAAAATTTAAAGCGATCACAATTAATTTACATTAATGAGTAGCCAGTTATTTACATAACTGTTAACAAAGCATATAGAAATGGTTATTAAATGGGGCCTCTACAACCCGATTTCAAGACATACAAAAATCGATACGATATTAAAATAAAAATAGAATCACTATCAAATATAATAAATCGGCAGGTTTACATTTATTGTCGTGATAAATATAAAAAGTGCAAACCAATACCCTTGTAATTATTTTAACAGTATTTGCGTCAATGTCACTTTCCATATTGATCTCATATTTGAGTACAATTAATTTATTTTTTCCAATAAAAAATATATTTGAAAAACAACAAGCGAATATAAACAATCATTATTTATTTTCTCCATCATTATTATTAAGTTCTAGCAGTAATAGTGAGATTAAAAATCCCAAGGGTGATGTCAAGCCAATTCCGATTTATAGAACCAATATAATTCCAAAGATTAAAAATTATTATGATATTAATCTCTTGCATAATTACATCCAAACAGCTTTCTGACCTAATAGTTCATCATTAACCTGTCTCTCTAGATGTTTTCATACGAGAAGTTATCCAAAAAACCATTGCTTTTCAAATCATTTACCGGCCTTACAGTACAAGAATTTGATAATATTTTCCAAAAAGAAATAACAAAAAGATATGCTAAACATGAAATACAACGATTGTCCAAAAGAAAAGAAGCAAGAGAGAAAGAAACATAGGAGCAGGCAGGTCTTTCAAACTTGATTTAAAAGATAGATTTCTCATGCTTTTAGTGTATTATCGTCTTTACATCACTTACACTTTAGCAGGATTTCTCTTTGATTTGGATCAGAGCAACATCTGCAGAGATATACAAAAGATTGAAAGTTTGATTAGAAAATGTTTACCGATTCCTCAGAAATTATATAAAATAACAAAGAGGCTGAAAACGCCAGAAGAAGTTGAACAATACTTTCCAGGCTTCCTTGCTTTCATAGATTCTACAGAACAACAGATACCAAGACCTGTAGATAATAAAAGAAAGAAAGCTATTCTATTCAGGCAAAAAGAAAAGACATACTATAAAGACTCAGATTGATGGTTAACAATCATGGTTATTATCATTCATAAATTAAGATATAAAAAAGGAAGAAGACATGACTATGATATATATAAAAAGAATCATCCTATAACTCCCAAAGATGTTCTAAATGTATTTGACCTTGGATATCTTGGTATAGAAAAGGATTTCCTAGAACAAATATCAGCCATACCAAATAGAAAGAAAAGAAATCAAGAGCTGTCACAAGAAGAAAAAGAATAAAACAAAAATCATTCTAAAAAGAGAATAGTGATAGAACATACCATTTGCAGATTGAAAAAATACAGGATAATAAGTGATATATTTAGAAACAGATTAAGAAAATATAACAAAGTATCAGATATAGTTGCAGGTTTAGTAAATTATAGAATAATGAATCAGTATTATTAAAAACAAATATAAAATCATATTAGTAATAATGTAGATTGTTTCTAATTATGCAAGAGATCTATTGTTTTAGCAAGCATAAAAAAGTTAAATGGCAAATTAATCTTTTCAATGGAATTATCAGGCAATCCAAATAAAAATTGGAAATATGAAACCTCGTATATTTAGTTACTTCATTATAGCAACACTATTAGCAAGAGTTCAGATAGGAACAACAACAAAGAACAAATTTATTCATTAATAATACCCAACTTTGCTCCAGATTCAAACTTCAAATTAAAAGGATGGTATATGGCAATTTACAACAATACTAATGGGTCCTATATTTTACTATTAGCAAAAATATCAGATATGCCAAAAAATAAAGTACAAGTATATGTTGATCCAATTTTAATTGGCAATCCTTCTTCATTTAACTACATTACAAGTGTGATGGTTAGAGTAAACTCTACTTTTTTAAATAAGCCACTAGACTATATAATGGACTCTGCACCTGATAATGATAGATTTTGGCGAGAGTGGTTTATCCAATAATTTTGAAAATAAATAAAATTTTCCAATACTATGAAAAGCGTCTTTACGTCATGGTAAAAAATAAACTCTTGATACAAAGTTTACTATCCATTGCAGAAATGTCTTTGTGCTATAAAGGTATCAGGTTTAAGTTTGCATATATAGTCTTGTAAAAAGATCAACCTAACAGACAACCAAAACAACAATTAGACCAGCAGCTCTTATAATATTGCTTCAAATACTAACCTATCAATGACTATATATGAAATGGATAACAAGAGAGAAGGCTAAAGTGGATAGAATTGCATGTCCTTGGCTTATAAAGAATTTTGTAGATATCGAAGCTGAATTTCTGTTTGTACAAGCACACAAGGTAATTGAAGTAATGAAAAAGGAAAACGCTATTCCATTTGATATACCAAATGTTGAGTTAGGTCATCATGGCGATGAATGTTCATTTGATGCCATTATAAAAAAATACGAACTTGACAAAAAGAATCCAGAATTACTAGAATTGGCCAAAATTATAAGAGGAGCAGATACAGAAAAAAGGCAAACAACGTCTCAATCAGAAGGCCTTGCAGCAATTGCTGCGGGATTTAACCTTATTTCAAATGATGATTATGAAAATATGGCAAAACAGTTTCCCGTTTATGATGCATTATATGCATTTGCTAAATCAGATAACAAAGAAAAGTTATTGACTTCAAGGCATTAATTAGAGCGGTGAATATTTGACTGCAAAAGTAAATATTGATACATCTATTAATGTCAAATTCATAAATTAGATCAAATCTTGATTTAGGTTACCTTCTAAAAACGAATTCATGTATAAAGAGAAGATACCAAAGGCCCTTTGTCCATATCAATTACATAGATATCATATATTACACATAGTATTTTATTGTTATACGGATTGCAAAAAAATTATACAGATAAGATAGTTCAAAAAGTTTAAGCAATCAACGCTTTCTTTCTAAATTATATAAAATTATCTTATAGAATAATGAATAAGAAAAATATAATAGTGTTAATTTACCAAATTCAAATATTTAATATTGCTATTGTAATAAGTAACTCAAGTATTGTCTACAAAAAGAAACAAGTCGGTTGTAATAGCAACTAGTTCAAGGATATAGTAGATAAATATTTGTTATTCATTCATTCAATTTTTTTATTGTTTTAATTTGAAATTAAAAAAATGGTTCTGTTAACTTTTCGGATGTTATTTTTAGGTTCTTAAAATGGGTAATAATTAGATATGAAATATATTTTTTTTCGATTTTATTCTACGAATGTTTTATCGTTTATGTATAGAAAAATATTACAATTATATATAGGTATATTTTTAATGTATACTTTATAAATAAATCATATTCAATGTGGATACGCATATTTTATTATAAAGCCGTGTAACTGAAGTTGGTTAGCTGAATATTTTTCAATGGCTGAAGCTGTTTTAATAATTGCAACTATATTTGTTATTTTATACTATTCTAAAAAACAAATGCAAAGTCTTTTTGCTGATTTAGAAACAAAGACTCTCAATGATTTGGATAAAAAATTAATGGACATACTCATATGATAATTGAACATCCTCAATTAATAAAGGTAGTAAGTAAATTTGAAAAAAAATTTTGCATCAGGTTTGGCATTTAGTTTACCATTTTCTATACCTTTGCTCACACATCTCATATGCATCCAAGAAACATAATAATCGAAAATGAATGGTCCGGTTGGTTAAGAAGGATAAAATCGAGCTTTTCAACATGGCGTTATATATAAAATATGGAAAAATAACATACGATTAGAAAAAGGGTTTGACTATGTTTTCCATGAATTTGTTTATAAAGACATAATCCCTGTTACTAAAAATACATATATATCAAAACTCTATTATAGAATATAACATCTGCTATACTTTTTGTAATTTTGTTTTCAAATTTGATAGACAACCTATTAATTATATTTGATATTGGGTATTCTCAAATTATGGTTTCCATCATTTAAAATGGTCCGCATTGAATTAAGGAATTATCTCTTTGTTATAACCGCCTAGAAACATGTTTAATAAATTCTATACATAGTATAATTTGTATTTGTTTTTTTATATAAGGATCGAAATCATCAAACTATTTAGTTTTGTTTTTTAAGAGAGGAATTGTTATTTCAATAATGATTTTTATTTTTCACATTCAAAAAATGGATATAATGATCTATTTTAAATATCCATAATTTTGACATATAAGATATTTGTGACATCTATTGTTGAATCGGAAGTACTTTTCATTTACTATCATAATACTAGAAGAAAATATTTGATGTAATAAACAGATTTTTCTCTGACTCCTAAATATTCTAGATCAAACACGTTAATCAACATCTATTAGAATGAGGGAATGATCATATTAAACGATGTATATCACTGCATTCTTTGCAAACATCTAATGATGATAAAATACTATTAGGGCGTTCATAATAATATTTAGGATTTTTATCGATTATCTTAGAACAGTATTCACATCTAATACTCCTATAATGTTCATCTATTTCAATGGTCATATATATTAAATAAATAGTGAAACCGAATTTATAGTCATTCTTTATATTTTGAAATAATCACCTCCTGTATCTTTATAATATATAAACAGTTGATAATTTACCAAACTAATATAGAGTCTTTTAATTTACTCTACACCCATCAATTGATTTTTAGTTCTGTCAAGTTGTCGTCGGATAAACATTAAAAAATAACCTGTAAAAAATCGTCGGATGGTCTTATACTTTATCATATTACAATAGATATAATAAACAGCTTGTTAATGGCGATAATTATGACGAACGATACTTAGAGACAGTCCTTTCTGATCCGACTCTAGTTTTGGCAACATTCACAATAGTATTGGTCTTAGTTACGGGCTTACTTTTTTTCAAACGTCAACAACATCATTATAAAGTAATAAACGATTTAATCTTCTCACGCATAATCAAGCTTAAAAACAACATTGATAAATCACGCCTATTTGATTATCTTCGATTTAATGAGCTAGGCAACTTAAATGAAATAATTTACAAAGATGCAGAAAGACATTTGAAAAAACATAAAAGATATCTTCCACAAAAAATTAAGCATATTCAACAAAGCATACCAAGACATAATTTAGAAGTTAATGAATTAGATAAAACGGTTATTGATTTTATCGATTATGATTATCTCTCATTTCCATCTAATCCGATTTTTACATATCATTTTACTATCCATATAAAAACTCGATCATTAAAATTTGGTATGATTCTATAAAAAACATAAAAGAAATGACGAATATTATGGACATTAAAAAAAATATTGATATAGAAATCACAAATTCAATTAATACATATAGTGGAGAACATACCCATATTTTAAATATAAATGAACATGAGATTGGAAATGGAATCTATAAAAATTCAGCACAAGATATAGAAAAAATTTTTATAACTCGATTAAAAAATGACGAAATATAATAGAAATTGATACAACTAATAAATAATTATCTAACCATCAATAAAGATATCGATACTATCTTAAACAATGTCTCTAGTATTTCCGAATCAATTAATAGAGGTTATTATAATAGAAAATTAAGTTGTTGTCCAAAACTGTTAAAACTGTTTAAAGTTTAGACATCGTTGATTTTTTATTTTCATTAGAAGCATTCTGTATCAAGGTATGAATTTATTAGACAATCCTAAAAGAATTAAGTTTGTTGTTCAGGAGTATAAAACGATAAAAGTTGAGCATGGTCAGAACATTAAAGAATAACACAAATTGTACATAGATATTATTTATAATTTATAATTTATAATTTATAAATGTCTTCCAAAATAAAAATAGCAAAACAAGTTACAAGAGCTTTTTATAAAAAACAAAGAGAGATGATAGAAATAACAAAGAAATTAAATAAAAAAGATTTTGAAGAGTATAACAAATGGTTTACCTCTACTAGAGCAATGGAAGTATCAAATCAATAATACCCAACATTATAAAATTATAGAGATATATTATTATTCATATCTTTTGGTTTAACTGATCAAATTGAGTAATATATCCAAAAATATTGATTTTTCACATCCAAATCCCACAAATGATTTTTTTAAAATGTTAGAAGACGGGTAGTATGATTTTGTAGTTAATTATAATCAGTCATATATGACAATTACAGAAAAATCAATGATTATTTGTGTAAATTATTTTGTGATATAATGAAACCTAATGTATTAAGAATGGCAAAGGAATATTCTATAAGACTAGAAAAACAAAGAAAAAGACAAGAAAGACAAGAAGAATATACTTATAGATATAATTATTAACTTTTAACCATTATCCAACGAAAGTTTACAACTTTTTAGAGGTCTATCCAACACAAACTTTACTGAACCGATTTTTAAATCCGTTATATATTGGATATGATACCTTATTTTGTATTACTAAGTATCACAGATTCATAATCATCATGTTAAAAATCACATTAGATTTCATCTTTTATTTTAATTACTTTTTGATAAACATCTTGATTATGGATTTAAACTCCCCTTTATCTATAAAATCAGATTGAAAAAGAAATTTAGATATATTCTCATAATTTTAAATGAAATTATACTTTTTATTATTATAAGATTAGAATTGTTTGCTACAATACTATGAAATTTTAGAAAGACTATAACAATATGTTAAATAAACAAATAGGGACGATATTAATTATGAATCCTAATTCCAATAAGATTTATATCATTGAGAGTTAAATTTCCATATAGATTTACCATAACAGCATTAGGCGATGACCATCCCATCATTATTTTGCTACTTCCTGACAACTCTGATGGATTCTTAAATAGAAAAGACATTGTATATTCATTTGTATCTTGATCTAACCTATTGAAATTTGAGAATGTATTTTCGCTCATCATATTTTTCATCAGATCCTTATACATTAATGGAAATTCTTGAAATTCAAATTTGATAGCACCAACTTCTATCGCGAGATTAGGAGAGTCTCCTTTTCCACTATATCTTAATACAACAGTTATCTGTCTATCACCTGTTATACTACTACCTACAACATCAACATCATCCACCATACTAACAACTCCAAAAGCATGATTTATTGAAAGATTTTTACCATACCCTAGCCATTTTTTAGTCCAATTCGTATAACCATTGAAAAAATCAAAGTAAGACTCTATCCAAAATCTATTATAATTTTGCCATAATTTGATATATTCACTAAATAAACTATAATTATTCAATTAGTATTCAAAAGGATTTGTAAGCTAGAAATAATAAACCTTGCATAGTCATATTTGAATGGACGATAAAAAAATCTACAAGATTTCAAAAAATCTTTTGAAAATAGTTACTTTTTGTCAATTCAAAGACAAATTCATTGTAAAATTATTTCCATTATTCATTGATATTCATTGATAAATGCATATAATAACATAGATGGTCCATTATAGCACATAAAGAACAGCTTTAGCATATTTGATACACTTTTTATAAAAATTATTACCTATACTATATATGAATAATCATCATCATAAACATAACAAAATACAGAGATTAGATCGTTCATACAGGAACCCTTGTATTTGGTATGCATTAGAAAAAAGAGAATTTGATAAAAATAAATTGGAGGTATAGAAATAAATTAATGAATATTGTCAAAACAGAAGCACCATTTTTGATCGAGGCAAAGACAAGTGGTTATAGCGAGAAAAAGAGCATTTCATATTATTTTATAGAATCTGTACATACCTTATGTTTGAGTAAGATAGAAATAATATTAGAGCAAATACAAGCATGCCAAAGACTATTGAAATATGCAAAAGATGAGACAGATAAGGCAATTATTGAAAAAGAGATTATAGAATTAAATTTTGCTCTAGATCTCATAAATTTTTAAATTAAATTATCAAAATAGTTCCAACATTTGATTTAAAAAATCATTTCTAACAAAATTAAATAATACAACAATCCTAGTGGATAATCAAATATCCCATATAAAATATAATATCAAAAATTAAGTTAAAATTTTATCAAACCTATTTAATTAGAACTATTCAAAAAATACTTGTCTATAGGTATAATCCAATAGAGTTATCTATTTTCTTTTGTGTATCTGACGAACAGGTCCCTGAATCTTATATGTCATCATTAATTTGTTCTCTTTACCCTCTACAATATATCGTTCTCGTGAAGAACATTTTTTTGACATATCTTTTTCTCTTTTATATCATCAATTAGATATAAATAATAGTTTGATAATTTTTTGTTCTATTTTTTCATAATGGAACGCATTATCAAAATATAGATGCTGGGTCTGATTTTTTTATTTGTATTTTGTCATATAAAAAAAATAGGTAATTTGACAGTTGCACTACCTACCAATAATATCTGTTACCACTTTTCAATAGTAATTGATTGCAATATGCATTTGATACAATTTTTATTATTATATAATTTAATAATTTAATATGCATAATTGAAAATGGATACCTGAACTCATTTCTGAAAATCGTCCGAGGTTTGCATAGCCAAAACCATATTCTGTAGATTGTCGTATTGCTGAAATCAGGATTCTGAAATTCTCTCATCCTAACAAAGTTTACCATAATCAAACTTATGCTAAATTGAAATTTAAGAAGATTACACAATACAATTTCAATAATATCTCTTTTGATTATTAATTCTTATTAGTAATATCATTATTTTTTCCGATAATTTTAATTATTAAAAAATACTATTATATAATTTTAAAATTCACTACTATTGATAAATCACTGGTATGGAATTTTGGCTGTATAGACAAAGTGGATATCATGCCTTTTTCTATAATATTTTTTAAAAAAATCGACCATTTCTCACCTAGATCATGGATAAGTGTGATTGTAAATTCTCTTTCCTTAGCTTCAAACTCATAATGAGCAAATCCTCCATATCTACAGAGAAGAGAAAGATATTCCAAGAATGAATGCAAATTAACTTCTTTAAACCAAAATAACAAGAATTCCTTTGGTATTTTGTTTCCAATCTCACTTCCAATCTCTCCAATTTTTATTTCATCTATTGCGTTTATGATTAATTTTAGAGTTTGAGGTCTTAACATTACTCTACCAAATCTTTCACTATATCTATCCCATTCAACATATTTTGACAATAGATTAGAGATAAGAGAATTGATACTAACTCTTTTTGTTTTAGCATCATTTTGAAGTATTTGATCGATTTCATATGGTATTCTTATCGTTCTCAAAATTGTTTTCTCCTTTCTTTTGTTCATATATTATTAGTATTACTTTGTACTACAATATCATTTTAAAGTAATTTCGTGGACATCCAAGATATATTTTGATATTCATAAAAATAACATATGGAATCTGTTGAAAAAACAATATTTACAAATACAGGTGAAAATAACAAAAATCCAAAATATTGGAAAGACAAAGATGTACTATTAGAACCAATTCTAAATAAAACTATTGCAGTAATTGGCTATGGAATACAAGGACGAGCCCAAGCATGCAACCTAAAAGATTCAGGTATAAATGTAATTGTAGGACTACATCAAGAAAGTAAAACAAAAGATCTAGCAATTAATGATGGTCAAAAAGTGATGGAAGTTTGTCAGGCAACTAAACAAGCACACATAATACACATTTTACTGCCAGATATGGAACAAGGGAGAATATACAAAAACGATATCGAACCTTATCTTTCAGAAAATGCATCTTTATGCTTTTCTCATGGTGCTGCCATTCATTGGAAATGGATAGTTCCACCATCTAATGTCGATGTTATAATGGTAGCACCAAAAGGACCTGGTCAAAGAGTAAGAGAATTATTTAAAGAAGGATTCGGAATACCGTCGCTTGTTGCAGTATATCAAAATCATTCTCATATTGCATGGGACATAGTCCTTGCGATTTCCAAAGGGATAGGTAGTACACGAGCCGGAGTAATTAAAACTGAATTTAAAGAAGAGGTGGAAACAGATTGGTTTGGCGAACAGGTGATCTTGTGTGGAGGAGTACAATCAATGATTGTAAATGCTTTTGAGACACTTATAGATTCAGGATATCAACCAGAAGTAGCCTATTTTGAATGTCTGCATGAATTAAAGTTAATAGTTGATTTGATATACAACGGTGGTCTTACTGAAATGTATAATAGAGTTAGTGAAACTGCAAGATACGGTGGTCTTACTAGAGGTGAAAGAATTATTGATAAAAACTCAAAGAACAATATGAAAAAAATCTTAAACGAAATTCAATCAGGGCAATTTGCAAAAGAATGGATTGAAATTTATGAGAAAGAGAAAAAACAATCGTTTCAGAAATTTATGCAAAAAATAGAAAATCATCAAATCGAAAAAATAGGAAAGGATCTAAGAGAAATCATATATAGGAAAAAATAGGAAAAGAAATTAATGAGAATTTTGATATTCTCTCAAGTAACTACTTTGTATGCATTAATCCTTAGTTTATTTTTTGAACGGTATTCAAATTATTCATTATAGAATATTAGAATATTTCCATTTCTATATTATTCTTAGTATGATTTGTCTATTTCCTCCCCGCCTTTAATATGATTGAAATAATCCGGATGTATCTTCCAAAGTAATTTCAACTCATTTTACTTTATTGGGTAACTAAGTTTGTCATTATGCGGATAAGCAATAGACTAGGTGCAAACAACTTATTTACTACAGAAAGAAAATGCTAATACTTGTATAGTAAGTTGGTAACTAATTTTTTCTATAATTTATACAAAATCTTTCTTTATTTTTTCCACTTTCATTATATTTAATGATTAATCTATTTGTGGTCCATAAAATGCAATTGCTTTATATATCAAGTTATCATCATTAAACTCTGATTCTTCAATAGCTAAAAATTTAGTTTTTCCATCAAATGTTGCAATATATTCCAAAACACGAGTATTTCCTTTCAAAAAATATTCTTTTGGAGTAAAATGAAGATTATCAAATTTCTCTAATGCCGTTGACCAGTAACGTTCAAGGTCTTTTTTATTATCTATCTTTTCAGAATTTAATTCTGGAAGTACTATTTTTATTTTTGGGCTTGAGAATTGGATATTGTCTGCAAACATAGAGAAGACTGTTTTTAAATCTTTATTATTCCACGTGTTTGTCCATCATTCAATATGGGCTTTTATGAATAAATCAGACAACTCCTCCATTAAAATTTCACATTTATTTATTAAAATATATTTAATAATCTTTCTACAAATGTAGCTTTATTAACAACATTTAATTTGAATTTGAGTAACCTATTTCCTTACTAACAAGAAACACGAACTCGAAAATACAATTCTATAGACCATAATTAATCTCCTCGGTCTTTTTTTGAAATATTTTAAAATATCTTCATTGTGTAAAATAAACCCTATTTTAAATGAAATGGAACCAGATACAAAATAGTAGTATAAATATATCCATCAAGAAAAAGGGATTTACTATTCCATCATTTTGTATAATTGATAATCAAAACCCCATTATGGTTCATTCGGATTAGGTTCTTGATTGTAGAAGAGTTCTAATACTCATTTTAATCTATACACTTAATTCTAATTTATATCACTACCATGCTATATTGCATATTATGAATAAAAAACATAAAGCGCGGTTGAATAATGATAACAAAAATCGTGATTCAATCAAAGATACAGATGAAATAGTACAAATATCATCGAAAGTACCAACAAAAAAACCAATAATAGACATGACAAAATAATCGAATACAAAGATGTGTATGACCTTCTCCTACAGATACCTGCAGAAAAGGTTTCTACTTATGGAGATCTTGCAAAAGCATTTGAATCCCTTCGCCTCAAGAATAATAGGAAGAATACTGGGCAAGAATCCAAACCCCATAAAAGTACCTTGTCACAGGATAGTAATGTCTGATGGCAAATTGGGTGACTATATGGATGGGATATCTAAAAAGAGCGAGTTACTTGAAAATGCGAGTATATCTTTCATCAATTGAACAACTGTTTGCGATTTCAAAAATGTTAGGGTTGGTCTTCATAATAACAAGGTAGAGTTTAAAAATAGTTAAATTATAAAGAGGAAAAAAAATTTTCAGAATATTATTGAAGAGACGGTAAACAAAGTCAGCTCCAACCTCATTTGGTTATAATATTAATTACGATTGAGTCAATACAAAAAGAATACCCAGAATTAATATTTTTATATACAAAGATAGAAAGAATCTTTTTATTGCAGGAGAAAATTCATCTCGATTTTAATCAAAATTCATGGCAAACATCCATATCAACAGATGATAATCCTACAAATATGCCACTCATCTACACCCTATGAAAGGTTCATTAAATGATGATTCATTATTTCAAAATACTAAAATATATTATACAATAGCAGTTTACAATTTGTAGTAATTTATATCAATATCATACTTTTGCATTTTATGCTTTAAAGTTTCTATATAACTTCATCATTACAAATTAGAAACTTATCTAATCTATCTTCACATTTAGGGCACCTATCAAAATACTTGGTGTGTATATTTGATGAATGAGGTAAAGTCGATGCCATCCAAAAACAATCTCTACATAATAAAAAATACTTATTGTGTTTTGGGAATACTTTATTATATTTAAGCTTTTTATGACTTTCTTCTATACTTTTTTTATAGAGGATATCATACAACATTAAGAATAAAAAGCTAATGTACTATTTAATAATTTTGAAGTTATAATAAAAAAATAAAATAGATTAGCTTTAATAATATACAATTTTAGCATCTAAACCCTATCGATAGTCAAATTTATTGAGATTTGATGACTATGCAGTTTAATGCAGCAGGCGGCCATTAAGTATATTCAATTATTTTACCTTGTAGAAAAAGATTTTGATAGATTATACAACTTAAGATGAAATTAAAAATATTAAAATATTTAACTACATAAATTTATGATATTGATAGTTAAAAAAATAATCAAGCTTTATATAATAACATAGAAAGGCCCTTCTTCGCGGGTATTGTTTTTACTATGAATTCTTTGTTTCATTTAGAAATGTTTCTATTATTGTTGCAAATCTTTCTGGATACTGATACATCAATCCATGTCCTGCTTCCTTGATTTGTACAAGCCAGGCTCCTGGAATTTTATCTACCAGAATTAAGGAATTATGTGATGGTACAGCAACATCTTCAGTTCCAGTTATGATCAGAGTAGGTTGGCTTAATTTTGTAATCTTATCGCAAACTCCATTCCAATTTTTTGATAGCCAGTTTTCATTTATATTAAATTGTTGTATCAAAGTACTAGAAGGAACCATTTCAAAAGTCTTTGGAATTTTTCGAAGATAATCAGGATGTTTTTTGATCCATTCAGGTGGAAAGGTAACTGATAGAAATGCATTTATATCCTGTGTACGGTTATTTACAAAATCGGATAAAGCTTTAATAACTATAGAGTTTTGTGGAATACCCTCTTGCCCACCGCAGGATGCTCCATATAGTATAAGTCGCTTAACTTTTTCTGGATGTGTAAGAGTAAGCTGTTGGGCTATAAAAGATGCCATTGAAAAACCAAGAATATCTGCTTTTTTTATTTTCAAAGTATCCATTAATCCTGCACTATCATTTGCAAATTGCTCGATAGAAAATGGTTTTATGCCCGAGGTTGTATTTCCTACTCCCCTATTATCAAAAATAAATACTTGATGATCTAATGAAAGTTTTTGTAATAATGATGATGGCCAAACATCCATAACATTGCCACTACCACTAATAAGTAAAATGGGCTCACCCTTGCCCAAAGTCTTATATGCAATGTAAATATCGCCTACTTTGACTTTTTGTGATGGGATGTTCATAATATTTAACAAATTAGGATCAATAAAGTTTACATTTTTTATTTGACCATATGCATAGTTATTGACCTGTATAGAATAGTCATTAACAATAGGAAATAAACTAGCATGAATAATAAATATAAATGCTAAAGATATAAAAATTATTACCAGAATAACAAACATTATTTTAATTTTAAAAGTACAAGACGTTAACGTGTTTGTTAAAAAAGAAGACAAATTAAATAAACTTATTTTTAAAATATACTTTTTTAACCTGATTTCAAAAATACTTTTCTAATTGTACCTTGATGTTTTTCTAGTTACTGGATATACTACGCATATTCATTCAGAGATCAGATAAAGATCTGAATTAGTTTTTCTTATACTATCACTATTTTTTATATGCTTATAGTATATAATCTAACATAGAAGAACGGTTGTAGAAAGTAGTCTTGAGAATAGTATTTGAGTTTTACATTCTTGAACCAAAACCTTTTAAATATCCATCAAAAGCAAATATTTTGAGTCTTGGATGCCAAATAAAGATATTAGTTTTACATTTTCATTATCAATTTGATCCCTATAATCTTCAATTATATCGGATATTAGATCACCTAAATTAAACAATTCCTTATTTAGGTTCAAATTATTAGTTTCGATTTTTGTAACGTCCAGAATATCGTTTGTTAATTGAATTAGTTTTTTTGCATTTCTATTAATAGTTTTTACTATATTATGAAATTCATTTTCATCTGTTGTTGGTTTATACTTCATTAAAAGACCAGATAATCCTAATATTGGTTGTATGGGATTTTTAAGCTCATGAGCTGCTATGTGCACAAAATCTTTTTGTAATTCTTCGGATTCTTTTAATTTCTTTACTAGATCGGATTGTTTCCAGAAACTTTCAAATACAGAAACATAGGATAATACAGTTGCTCTGCTATTAGAATAGGTTGCAAATCCTATCGAATCACTAAAAGTATCTTCTGAATCATCTTTTACCTCTATAACTAAAGATTCTTTTCTATCTACTATTATAATAGTAGATTTGGTTGTAGAATCTGTTTCTATATTTCTAATTTGAGTATGAAAGGAATCTAGTAAAATCTTTATTTTTTGTTCTTCTGCAACATTATAATCATTTATTGGAGATGTCAAAATTCTAATGTTTATATTATTATTGTTGTTGCTGTGGTTTGCCGTTACTTCTTTTAGTAGATGTAATATCCCTATTTCTGCTTGACGATATATTGCATTAGTTGTAGGAATAATTAGCATTATTTCGGTTAAGGATGATTTTATCAAGTTTAGATAGAGATTTTGTATTCTGATAGGATCTGTAATAGTTTCTATAATATCGGGTTTAATTCCTTGTTCTATTTCCATTATTTTTTGTATCTGCAGGAATTGCTTTATTCCATAAATTTTCAAACATATACTGTTGTGCATCTACAAACCCCTTTACGCTAGTTACAATAGCATGAGATAATGGATCTGTCTCCTGTGAAACACCATGAAGTATTACCGCTTTTCCATCAGCTATTGCAAAATTAGTTCTAACTCCGTCTAGATGACGAAGACTCACCAACTTCCATCAACTTTTTACAATAAGGAATATTATCTACTGTAATCTCAGTTACACTTCTTATTTTTATACCTCTTTTTTTAAGCGAGACATAACCAGTCCATATTGGTTCAAATAGTATATTAATAGAAGGACCGGCTTTATCAACTGAAGCATCATACTTTTCCTAGTCCATGAAAAGGTCTCTAATGTCTTTTTGATAATGTTATCATTGCCGTATAATACTTCTGTATTTCCAGGCTCTGGTATTTCATTATCCGGAAAAACCATTAGGGATTATAAATATCGGTTATGGTTCTATAAGGACAATAGCAAGTATCGTTGGATAGAATTGCTTTTAATAAAACATACATTAAAAAAAGATATTTTCAATTTTCATTGATATTTGTAATTGATATCCATAATTTTTTTAATGTTAATTTTCTTATAAAATATGACTGTATTTCTTTATTATTGAAATCCAATATTAATTTAGGATAACCCTCATTTGAGACCTTTTTTTGGACTGGGCCATTTGGAATAGTATACAGATTTAAATATGATCTACATCAAAATTGGCACTGTTAACTTAAGACATTATTTCTTTATTATGATAATCTATAAAAGATCAAACCAGTTATTTACATGTTTTAATTTACCCGTTCTTTTTGCTAGGAAAATAGTCGTCAAAGCATTCAGTCTTATGCTTTATGTATTGCATTGTTCTTTCAATAATGCTTTTCTTAAAGATGAATGAATATGGTGTTCTACCTTGGGAATTTACATGCTAGTGGGTACAATGTGCCACCATCCTTGGTTGAAACAGTATGTTGACCATATTCTTCTACAATATGTGATAGAAAACGCTTTTTTTGTGGATTTTCAGAAAAATGAATTAAAAAAGATTAAACGAATGGAGCCAAAAGTAGTGTGTCGTAGTTGTGAAATAATCTGAATTTATTTGATAAATAATTCCATTAATATAAGTACAAATAACTTAATAACAAATACCTTGCTCTTTTTGATTATATAACAATAATATATTTTGTTTCCTATTTGAAAATAAGATTTAATTTTTGATTCATCATCTTAAATAGAATAGTATATCAACAGTTCAGATTTCAATTAAAACAGCTATTTATTTTATTACTGTTCCTTATTATAATACTTATAGTCAAATCATATTTTTTACTTGAATAATAACAAAATACTAAATGCAAAACTATTTACCATCTTATTTAATTCTAATATAAAAATCAGATTAGCAATATATTTATCATAATGATGATCCTTAAATTCAGAAAGATCGAATTTGCTTTAATAGCTTTTTAATATCATCCTTATAAGAACATAGCATAAAAACACATATATCAAACAATATAAGTAGTATTAGCATATCAAAAAGTGAAAATAAAACCGGACCATCCATATCCAATACGAACAAATTAGGTAGCTCTGAAATAGATACAAAAGAGAAAATAGTAGATTTGGTTAATTCATCTAAAGTTCATGTAATGAAAGAAGCAGGTAAAGACTACATTGATATTGACATCGAACATCTTGATGTAGGAAAATATTACCGTGTAGAGTATCAAGGCGTTCTTTATGGTATTGAAAAACAAGACGACGGCCAGATAGCATTTTATGAGGTAATAGATTAAAAATGGTTAATTCAGAGTCCGAATCAAACGTAGTAGGAGAACTTGCCCATAGAACACTGAAAGAATTATGCATAATTGATCCTCGATTATTTGTATCCACCAAGGTAAAAGATATAGAAGTTTGGAGTTGGAAGAAAAATAAGTCTGAAAAATGGTTTGTATTTTTGGACAGCAATACAGGTCATTTAAAAAAATCAAAAATAGTATAAAAGTTAATCTTAATTTTAATTCTTGTTTACACAGAATAATTCTAAATATGGAAAAAGATATTCTCAATTATTTTAATAGAAATTCCAATTATATCGATATACGTCAAGATTTAGAATTATCTATATCGAATAGAAAATATATATATATATAATTTAAAACATGTATTTGAACGTAATTTCATTTTTTTATTTAAATCTGCAATATTAATAAATATGGTATTGGATATAAATTAGTACATTATTACTGTATAAAAGATATTCGTAGATCATAATAAATACAAATTATACATAATAATGGATTTTTCTGCGTATTTGAAAATCCTTTTTATTTAATTTATATATTATAAATCTATGCAAAAAAACAAAAATATAAAAAATAATAAATTGACAAATTTCCTTAAAAATAATCAAGTATGCATATTAAAGAAAGTCTCGAAAAAATTCGATAAAAACAATGATAAAAATATAGCGAAAAAAGAAAAGCGATTCTATAAAAAAGAAACAATACCAAAATATGAAATCAATACTATAAGATGGAGAAACGCTCTGTAAAGTTAAGAGATCGATTTCCTGTTATAAAGGTAAGCAAATAAATTTAGCCATTGTTGAACATGCTTTATTTACAATTCTTCCTTCTGCATGGAAAGTAGTCATCAAAACATTCTTTGGTTCTATCATTTATGTATTGCATTGTTCTTTCGATAATACTTTTCTCATCTTTGTATACAAAAAATGGATATGATGTTTCAGTTTCAAAAAGTGACAAGCTTGAGGATACCAAGTACCACCATCTGCTGTTGAAACTAGGTATTCTCCATATTTTGCTACAATGTCAGATAGAAAATGCTCTGCAACAAACATATTTTTCACTCTTTTGATATCTTATTGCAAGAATATTTTTAGTTTCAGATTCGATAATAGCAACCCATAACCATATTACTTCTGAACCTACTTTGAGTTGAGTTTCATCGATTATGAATTGTGAGATCTTGGTTTTGCTGTAAGACAATCTTTCTGCAGGTTTGTATTGTTGTATCCGATCTCTAATTGCAGTGTGACTTATGATAAATCGAGATATTGCTTTGGATGTATTTCTTAAAGAAAGACCATTAAAGTAAAGATGTAACGAATATACTATATCTTCAAGTTTTGTCCTCTTTCTTATCTGATAAATCAAACAAAGTATACATCGAATAAATTCATATCATTTTCCTTCACTTTATAGAGCCTGGAGAAAATATAGCATAATTTAAATGGATTATTATTTCAAATATATGCATATACACAACAAGAAATGCCCGATATTCTTTTTTGCTATGTTAAAGTATTTGAACTTTTGGTTTTTTTTTGAACGAAGTATATTGGCTGACCCAATTAGTACATTTAAAGACTTTTTGGATAATAGACGTATAAAATTGTTCATACTGTAATAGAATTACCTAATCAAAGCATAGAAATAAAAAGTATGCTTTGATGACAGATTGCAGGTAGTATTGCAGAATGTTTCCATGACGGCAGGATATTCTTGTTGGCAATTCTTCTCATAGTGTACCACCAAACTGAGCATTGGGGGCTAAAATTGGCATTCAAGATACTCATAATCTTGCTTAGAAATTAGCATTAGTAATAAATGGTCAATCTCATTCAAAGATACTTTCAACTTAGGATTCCAAGCGGGTGACCCATAGTAGAGTTTATACTACAACAAACATTAAGATCTGAAGATCGAAAATAAATTCTTATATTGTCAAATAAGCCAGTGAAAAACAAGAACAATAATAATTATAATATATCTTATTTAGTTATTTTGGCACTTTATAAAATGAATAAACAATGCAAAGAAAAAATTTTTCATCCGGGACAATATGGGAATCCACAGTTGGTTACTCACGAGCCGTAAAGATTGGAGATCATGTATATATTTCTGGTACTACTTCCACAGACAAAGAAGGCAACATCCTAGGAAAAGATAATCCCTATGTACAGACTATCCAGATTATTAAAAATATTGAAGCAGCATTAAAAGCTTTAGGCGCTAGCTTGAAAGATGTTGTTCGAACTAGAATATACGTAACTGATATCAATAATTGGGAAAAAGTAGGAAAAGCCCATGCAGAGTTATTTAAAGAAATTCATCCGGCTTGTACCTTGGTAGAGATACACAGTTTGATAAATCCGGAAATCCTGGTAGAGATAGAAGCAGATGCTAATATAATAGACTCGATACAAATTAATTAGTCTACAAGTGTTGAAATTAATATCAATTATTAGTTTGGTATAACATTCAATCCATTTGACCATCATTATGCCAATTAGCAAAAGTAATCTAAATAATTCTATAATCGATAAGTATTGAAATAAAATATAGTCTGTCATTAAACTGCATTTATTTCTAATAGAGAATAGATATCTTGCATATTTGATTTAGCCGACTTGTGCTAATTGGTATAGACCAAACAACAAACTATTTGTTACAAGTATTATTCTTGTAGCCAATCTCTTCTAGAAAAGGTAAAATCCTTTTTCTGTGCTTTTCTTGAAAATGAAATTAAAAACGTGTGATATAAACAAAACAAGAAAGTTAAAGACTAATATATCTTTCACTTATTCTAGTTACTAATTATGTAACTATGTGTTTATTTTTTATTGTAAATAAACCAAGAATAAGAAAATTAATATTATATTTTATTTCCGACAATCATAGATACCGGAAAATAGAAATAGATTTCTCCATCTCTTAAATGACTTTTCATTCCTAAATTATTTTTTGTTAAATCTTCTTTAAAAAACTGTTTTATTTTATCTACATCTTTAGGATCAGGAAATGACGATTGTAATATTTTTTCTAATGACATTTCTAAATCATGATATTCAGATTTAAGTTTGACTAATCCTGCTTCTTTCATCATATTTTCTAATTCAGAAAATGTTAAAGCTCTTGTATGAGAAGAATCACGTAATTGCTCTACATAATTATACGCATCCACCTTATCCACATCGGGTGTAACATCAATAACTAGTAATTTTTCCATCCTTCATACATACACGTTTCATTTCTTCCAACACTTTTTTTGGTTCAAGCATATGATGAAAACTGTATCTTGTTACTACTATTGAAAATAAGTTGTCTCCAAATGGTAGATTTGAAACATCTCCAATCTTCCAATCGATATTTTCTAATTGTTTTTCTTGTTGTAGTAATTTCGCTTGTTCAATCATTGCAGGGGTCAAATCAATTCCAGTAACATGAGTCGCTATTTTTGCAAATTCGCATGACACAATTCCAGTACCACAAGCAATATCTAAAACAGAATCACTTTGTTTTGGATCACTTAATTTCAACACAAGTTCTAATCCATATTGATTAGAATGATGTGACATTTGAGCAAATGGAATTGCTTGTTTTGTAAATTGAGATATAACAGAATCATTATGAGATAAATCATTATTGTCTACTTTAGCATCCATCTTGAAATTCTGGATTAAGCGAAATATAAAATTACTGAACAAGGTGTCTACGAAGGTATGGGTTTTAAAATCTAATCGATCATCATCATTTTTAAAATATTTCGATGATATTCGCAATAATACTACGTTAAGATATAAGATAATGGCGGATGAGTGAATGTATTTTATCTTTTTTCATTCATTATAAATCTAAAACTATATTGTAATAGGTAAAATTCGCATTAACAATTTTAAAGAATTTATAAGAAGGATAACCAATTTTTTGTACTAAATTCCCTGGATAAAACGTTCTACTCTATCCTTTAAATTCAAATCGGGTAACCAATATAAGGATTAAATAATATCACAGTCGAATTATTTTAAAAGGAAATTAAAGATTTAACAAAATTATTAAACAATACAAATCATTTAAAACACTAGACAAATCATTATTTTTAATACAAGGGTTAATGTAATATCCTTAGAAAAATATAAATTAGGTAAAATACAAAATAAAATAATTAACTCTAAACCGACTATGGATGAAAGTTCATTTGGTTTAGTATGGATGTTTACACCATCCTTCTTAATATAAATAAATTTATTGTATTTATTTGGATATTTATCTGGATAAAAAAATAATTATTACACGAATATCATATTTATTGTAACTGTTTTAATTATTAAAATGCAACTACTTCCACACATAGGTCTTAGAGTGTAATAATAATGGATATAATAGAAAATAGATATAAAATGATAATTGAATCAGAACGTTCAGGTAAGACTATATCAGATATTTGTATTGCATTTGGAGTTTCAAGACAAACATGGTACAAATGGAAGAGACGCTATAATGTATATGGTATAGATGGATTAAAAAACCAATCAAAAAGGCCACATAATATTAAAAATGTAAAGGTAACCAAAGAACTGGAAAAGATTATCCTTGAACTGAGACTAAATAATAGGTTTGGTCCAATGAGAATAAGGTTCAGATTAAAGAGAAAGTATGGATAGCTTGGGTACAAAAACCATTTACAATCTTCTAAAGAGACACAATCTCAATGTACTATCTGTCAAAATAAAAAGAAAATACAAACGTTTTGAAATGAAACATCCAAATGAGTTGGTTCAGAGATGGACACCAAAGGACCTTTTTATTTAAAAGGCTCACGAAACAAACACTACTTTATTCATGTTATAGATGATTGCTCAAGAAAAGTAGTTAGCAAATGGTGTAACAGAAGAACTAGTGAAAAAGCACTATTCGGTTCTCAAAGAATGGATTGAACTCTACGGTAAACCGATGAAAGTAATGCATGATGATGGTGGTAAAGAATTTACATCTAACAAATTCAAAAATTATCTTAGATTCCATGGAATAAAGGACAAGCAGATACCCAAAGGTTATCCACAAGAACAGGAGGGTAAAGTAGAAGCGTACAACAAGATAGTCATAGCTGAATTTCTACAAGTAGAAGAATTGATTGATATGAAAGATGGAATAGAGAAATACGAATCATTTGTCAATTCATATAACTATGAAAGAGAACATGGTGGAATAAACGGAATGACACCATCAGAGAAGTTCATGAATCTTAAAACAACCGATACTGATACACTAAAACAAGACAAAAAGTGTCAGCCATGTTGGTACATTGTTTTGTCAAC
>CAWISD010000056.1:0-14899 GCA_963838615.1 uncultured Nitrososphaeraceae archaeon | reverse complement strand
ATACTGCCTAACATAAATTCGCTAATTCGCTTTCCTTAGTAGATACTTTACTATGTCCAGGTTAAAGCGTCTTGTCCTATAATATTTAGCAATTGATGATTTCAGGTCATCAAATCTTGGATAATATTTTGATACCAATAAATCATACTTTCCTTGTCTCCAACATTCTTCAACAGCATTAAATTCAGGCGAACCTTTTGGTAAATAGAATATTCTTACTGAATCCTTATTCTTCTCCAAATATTTCTTTATTTTATTTGATTGATGCTGTCTTGCTCTATCTGTAAACATGATGACCTTTCCTATCTTTTTCTTTACTTGTTTCAAATAATCAAGGAAAGTGTCTTGGTTAAACTTATCATATTGACGAAATAATTGTCTTACCTTCCAAGGTAAGTGTACCAAAAACACATGTTCTCTGATGCGAACCTGTAACTGTAACTACAGGTCTAATCCCTTTTGGAAGCCATAATTTTCTTCTTACGAGTTACATCATGTACAAATATGGATTCATCCTGTACTGCTATTGTAGAATCCTTTTGGGATTTGCGAGAGTAATTCTTGTACCCCTTTTTGAATGCATCTTTCTCTTCTTTTGATGCAGTATTAACAAATCTCTTCTGTGGAACCTTTGGTGAAAAGCCCCACTTGTGAAGCAGTCTGTAAATGTGTACTTCGTGGTATCTTATACCAGTCTTTTTATAGATAATGTCCATTACTTGTTTGACCTGCCAACCAGATGGATTTTCAGATATCTCTTGTTTTATCTTTAACATCTTTTTTTGCGAGATTAGTGGTGGTCTACCACTTCGTGGATGGTCCTTTAATCCTTCTAACCCATGTTTATCAAATCTATCTAACCATTTGTAAGCCCACCACCTTGATTTGTGTAATTCTCTTTCTGCCACTTTGGATGCTTCCTGATCATCAATTCTAACACGTCTAACAAGAAGAATCCTTTCTTTTACATCCGAATCTATCTCTTTTTTATACGCATTGTTCAACTGTTCAGAAGAAACATCGCCGAGAGGCAATGATATTATAAAGAATAACTAAGCTAAATGTATTAAGAGTAAAACTATTTTACTATAGTATGAATTTATGTTAGGCAGTATATTCTATCTCTCAGGTCTATCATTAAGGAACACTGCAAAATCATTGTATTTTTTACACCTCATTAAAATAAGCCATGTTTCGATTTGGAACTGGATTCAAAAATACAAACCAAAGAAAATATCAAACAAGAAAAAGAAAAAGGATATCGATGAATATATCATTTATGAAACTGCGATAAAAGTAGGTTCTGAATTAATATGGCTTTGGGTCGTTATCGAACCAAAAGATAAAGAAATTCTTTCATTTCATATATCAAAAGAGTGTAATATGTTTGTTGCAAGAACGTTTTCTTTCATATATTGTAAAAGAATATGGAGAACATCCTGTTTCAACAGACGGTGGTGGTACGTGGTATCCACCAAGCATGCAGATTTTTGAAACTAAAACATCATCTTCATTTTTTGTATTGGAGTAAAAAGCATTATTGAAAGAACAATGCAGTACATCAAAGGCAGAACCGAATGCTTCGATGATTATCTTCCGATGCAGAAAGAAGAAATGTAAATTAGAACATGTAAAGAATTGGCTTAATCTTTTTGTAGATTATCATAATAAGGATTTATGCCTTAAGTGAACAGAGCCCATATAATATAATATATTTATATGACTTTTAATATATCAGGCAACAGCAGTTGCTAATTTTTATTTTATTTTATTTTATTTGTAACTGTTAATTGTATAGAACTTTTTTGAATATAATCATAGAATAATTTGTTAATAGAGGTAATATGATCTTTTTACCAAAACAAAATAAACTTTAGCAAATAAACAAAAGATTATTTTCAGATTAACAATAGATAAATTTGGCTTTTAATAACATTAAGAATAATGCGGGGGTTGCCAAGCCCGGTCAACGGCGCAGGTCTACAAAAAGTGCGAGGCTTAGAATGAGCTTGGAAGTTTCCTACAACCCTGTTCCTTAGGGATTCGTGGGTTCGAATCCCACCCCCCGCATTGAAAATATGTATACTAAAACTTGTGGTACATTTAAAAAATAACTTATAAAATTTTTAAAAAGCTTAAATAAGACTCTGATTTTATGAAACAAGTTGATAGATCCATATAATTGGAGTATATTTCTCAAACATCATCCAGATGTTTTATATTTAACAGAGGATAGATGTAATGAGACAACAATCACAAAAAAGAGTACAAAAACCAAGATCAGTTAAACAATCAAAAGAATTTGACTATAACAAACCAATTTCAAAATGCAATGTATGTTATACTTTATGTGGATGGCATTGTTATGAATGCAGTATAGATTTTTGTCAGGATCATTTTATGCAACATAAAGAAAAAGGATCATGTAAAAAGATCATGAGGCAAAACTAAATATATATTCTAAAAATATGCAAACATAATTACAAAAAATTTATCTTGAATATCTACCCCTTTGTTCGATTTCATCGACAGTATTAAATATTTTTAAGGACTTTTTACCATAAATTTTATTATAACCAAGATAAAAATTTTCAAACGATGTTTTAAAAAAATCTACGTGAACACTATTTAATATTTCTTTAAATAATCGGATATCAGCTGCTTTATCTTCCAATCGTTCTGAATAAAAAGATAAACCAAAATCAATAACAATCAAACGATTTTGAGGTGTGATAATAAAATTAGAAGTTGTTAAATCACCATGAATAATATTGTTAAGATGAAGTTTTGCCACAATTTCTCCTACATTCAATACAAAAGTTCGGAGAGAAAACATCTTTAAGTACATTTCCAACAATGTATTCCATTATTATTTCAAAATTATTTGAATTAAGAAAATAAATAAATGGAGTTTCAACACCAAACATTTTTACAGATGACATAATCCGTGCTTCATGCAAGGTTCTATGTTTTCTTAAAATTAAATCAATAGAATGATGACGATATTTTTTAGATACTCTAATCTTTGAAACAGCATTCTGTCCATACCAATCAATTAGATATAATTCAGATTCGGCTCCCTTTTTCAATAACCTTTTATTTTTTATCAATAGATAATTTTAGTAATACGTTACAGATTTAAAAATCATGGATGAAAAATCACAATCACCAATCATGTCCAAATAATGAAAAAATAATTTTGCAAGAAGATTGTTCAGAAGATAATTTAAAAAGCGGTATTCTTACACTTACAAATAAAAAAATAGTCTTTGAAAAAACCAAAGGTCGAATGGTAACTTTATCAAAGAAATTGCTTTCTGAAAAATTAGAAATAGAATTTGATCAAATATCAAAGATAAAATCAGAGGGAATAATCATTAAAAAACTAGTTTTAATATTAAAAAATAATACCATTTACAAATTTGGAGTTCTAAATCCAGGAAAATGGGTAAAAGAAATTCAAATACAGATTGACAAATATGATAAAAATGTATGGTAGTGGTTGACATGGATTAATAATGAATTATACTTTATCCTCACTCATTATTTCTCCACAAGATGTCAACTGTATCCAATCTCCAAGATTGAGATATGGTTGCTTTTTCAGGATCTGACTCTTGAAGATGAAGAATAAAGAAATGATTGAAGTCCTGTCCATGCTATTTGTGCACCATTATCTCCACAAAACTGTAAAGGACATGACTTGAAAATAGAATCATGGTATTCACAGGCTATCTGCAACATTTGAGATAAACGATTATTAGCAGAAACTCCACCAACTACCAGAAATTCCTTTTTTTCAGTAAACGATAATGCACGTTCTACCGCTTCTACAATTATAGAAAATGCAGTTTCCTCTAAAGAGAAACATATATCAGATAAAGCATATTCTTTATTGCGTATCAACGTTTTAACTGCAGTCAATAATCCAGAAAATGAAACATCATTTCCCTTGATAACATAAGGTAATGGATATACAGAATTTTTATCAGACAAATTAGATAATTCTTCTATTTTATTCCCACATGGAGATGCAAAACCCATACTGCGTCCTACCTGATCAAAAAGCTGGCCTATAGTAATGTCCAAAGTTTCACCAAAAACTCTCCATTTATTTTTGTGAAACACAAGAATCATGGTATGTCCGCCTGAAACCAAAAGTGTAAGAGGATTAGTCAAATTAGTAAGTTTTATACCTAATTCTATATGACCAATAGCATGATTAACAGGAATTAATGGAATATTATAAAAGGCTGATAAAGATCTAGCTATTACCGCTCCAATTCGCAAACATGGTCCCAAACCAGGTCCAGCAGAATAGGAAATAAGATCGATATTTTTTATATCTAACATGAGCATTATCAAGGCATTCTTTTAAGATTTTTGGTGCAACTTGTGCATGATGTTTTGATGCATCCCTTGGATGAATTCCCCATCCAGCAGGCGCTTTATAAATATCACGTACTTCAGATAACACAATATCATCATTATTATCATTGTTATTGCCGCTGTTTATTACAGAACAGCTAAAAGTATGAGCAGTACTTTCTATTCCCAAACAAAGCATAAATTAATTTCTACTAGTAGTGGAAACTATTTTAATAATATCATTATTTTTTAAAACATGTTCGGCACCAATCCTTTGCTTTGATCTTGCATCAATAGCATAAAGGAATCCTTTTCCTAATTCTTTATGAATAAGATTTGCTAATTCTCTTGCTGTAATATCTTTTGAAACTATCCGTGCATCAGGTAAAACATTACCTTTTTTATCAGTCAATTTAAATTCATCTTCAACAGGATATACTACAATATTATTTAGAATATCAAAGCAGGCATAATTTAGGATTTTTTGAACGCCCGTTGAATCAAATTTTTTTAAAACTTTAGATACCATATCTAAAGCATCCAATTGTTTTGGGGAAAGATTGTCAGAATTTTTTATCTCAAAATCAGAGTCCCCTGGCAGATAATAAATTAGATTCTTCTGCAAGGCTCTCTTTAATAATAGTTCAGCTTCAGAAACACATGGAAAAAATATTCTATTCAAAGTTTTTAATTTAGAAATATTTTGGTCCGAAGAAGGAGGCAAATCGGCTTTGTTAGCAGCTATAATAATAGGTTTTGATAAGAGTCTTATTTGTTTGCACAATACAAGTAAGTCGTTTTCATTCCAATTCAAAGGCTTTTTAATTAAACCAACAGTATTCATAGAGTCCCGGACCACTTTTTCACTAATAGACAAACCAGAAAGTCTTTTTGATATTGTATATTCTATTCTTTGCTTTAAATTTTCACTTTCTTTTACAACTTTATCCCAATCTTTTAAAATTAAAGAATGTATCCATAAATCAAATTCATTTTCCACAAATTCTATATCCGATAAGGGATTTCCATAGCCTAAACTAACTGGTCTTCCCTCTTCATCAGTAGAGCCAGATATATCTACAACGTGAATAAGCACATCAGCTTGCCTAGCATCATCTAAAAATTTATTTCCCAATCCTCTTCCAGAATGAGCACCAGGAACTAAACCTGCTATATCTACCAACTTTATTGGAATAAATCGAAAACCATTAATACATCTAGAATTAACCGGATTATCCAATACACCCATTTCTTTACAAACACAGTTAACTCTTACAAAAGCAATACCAATATTAGGTTCAATTGTAGTAAATGGAAAATTGGCAACCTGAACAAATAAATCCGTTGCAGAATTAAAGAATGTCGATTTACCAACATTAGCTTTTCCCAATAAACCAATTATCAATTATTAAAGTAATCTAGTATTCATATATTTACCTTCTAGAATATAATTTCTAAATTATCGTTATTTTATTATAACACAATATATAAATCGACTATAATGCAAACTCGTAATAACCCGTAGTGAGATGTTTTATATGCTTATCCTCTTACATTCAACTAATAAATTATGGTATTATGGAGTTATTGCTTTGTTGCATGATTATTTTATTCGTTGTTTGTTAATGTTTTGTTGATATAGTTATAACAGAAATAGTCAAAATCCAATTGGTATTGTTATACACGAATCACATTTTTAACTGATTTTCGAATCATACAACAAAGCATGGAGTTATTATAAAAAACAACAGTAGATTTTTTATTGTCATTGGTTATTTATGAAATACCATTGTTTTAAATAATTTTATAGAATTTGATAATATCTACAATAAAGAAATAATAAAAATATATGCTAAATACAAACTAAAACGTTTATCCAAAATAAAAGGCTGAAAAAGAGAAATAGGTGCTGTTGGAAGGCCTCTCAAACTAGATGTAAGAGACAGATTTCTGTGTTACTTGTTTATTATCGCCTTTACATAACTTACACTTTGGCGGGTTTCCCTTTGACTTGGATCAAAGCAATATTTGCAGAGACATACAAAAGATTGAATATTGAATATGGTAAGAAAATGTCCAGTACTACTCCACAAAAGATATACAGAATAGCAAAGAGGCTGAAAACGTCATCAGAGGAAGTAGAGCAATATTTTCCAGGATTTCCTGCTTTCATAGATTAGATCTCTTGCATAATTAGAAACATTTCAATCGGCTCACTATTGATGTATCTCCTTTCTTTTAGTGATGCTGTTTCATTATTCTATAGTTTACCAAGTCCTGCAACTATATCTGACATTTTATTGTACTTTTTCAATTTGTTTCTAAATACATCGCAAGTATCCTGTACTTTTTCAATCGACAAATGATGGTATGCTCTATCACTATTCTCTTTTTAGAGTGAAATTTGTTATACTCTTTTTCTTCCTCCGATAATTCTTGGTTTCTTTTCTTTTTACATGGTAGTGCGGATAGTTGTTCTGGATAATCTTTTTCTATACCAAGGTATCCTAGATCAACTACAGTAACAACTTGTTTTGGAATGACAGGATGGTTCTTTTTATATATTGAATATATAGTCATGCCTTTTTCCTTTCTTATGGGCGACCTTATGAAGGATATAGCCACGATTGTTAACCATGATTTGGTTCTTTACGCAGTATGTCTTTTCTTCTTGCCTAAAGAATAGTACATCTTTCTTTTATTATTATCAACAGGTCTTGGAATTTGCTGCTGTTCTGTGGAATCTATAAAAGCAAGAAATCCTGGAAAATACTCTTCAACTTCTTCTGGAGTTCTCAGTCTTTTTGTTATGTTGTATATCTTTTGTGGAATTGGTACACATTTCTTATCAAATCTTCAATCTTTTGTATGTCTCTGCAAATGTTGCTTTGATCCAAGTCAAAGAGAAAGCCGCCAAAGTGTAAGTTATGTACAGACGATAATAGTACACCAAAATCATAAGAAATCTATTTTTTAGGTCAAGTTTGAAATGTCTTCCTATAGCACCTATATGTCTCTTTCTCTATCTTTTTTCGTTTGGATAACCGTTGTATTTCATGTTTGGCATATTTTTTTGTTATTTCTTTATTGTAAATATCATCAAATTCTTGTACTGTAAGGCCGGTAAATGATTTGAAAAGCAATGGTTTTTTGGATAACCTATCATATGAAAGCAAAAAGAGAACAGGTGAAGAAGGAACTGTTGTTCATTAACCTGTTTGCAGGTAATTATCCAAGATATCCATTATTATACCAAATGTCATCTCAAAATAATTCAGATTTCATTCTCTATAATACATCATCAATACAATCTCAATTTAAATGTAGATAGCTATAGGAATGTTGTTCATTTAACCATAGGCATTATTTGTCATACAGGGATGTATCGTCATAATAATAACAGGTCCCTATAGATAATGTGAGCATGACTATGAGAATAGGATATCCTTGCATAAATTTAACTTTGAAAAACCCATTCACTTCAACTTTTAGGCTCAAATCTTTTTCAGACGACAGGTTTAGGGAAACTGTAAAAAATAATCTTAACAATCTTTTAAAGATATTGGAATTTAACTTGAAAAACAATATTTTGTTCTTTAGAATAAGTTCAAATCTAATTCCATTTGCATCACACCCAATTTGTAAATTTGATTGGTGGTCTTATTTTAATTCAGAATTTATCGAAATTGGCGAATACGTTACCAAAAACAATATGAGAATATCAATGCATCCAGATCAATTTGTCGTCCTTAACTCCAATGACGAAAAAATTGTTCAAAATAGCATTAGAGAGTTGCAATATCATTCTAAGGTATTAGAAACTATGAATTTATCTTATGACGCCAAAATTCAAATTCATCTCGGTGGAGTCTATGGTAACAGAAAAGCAGCAAAAAGCAGGTTTATCAAAAATTTCAATAGTCTAGAGGAAAACGTGCGGAGAAGAATCATAATTGAGAATGATGATAAATCTTATTCACTAAAAGACTGCTTAGACATAAACAAAGAAACCGATGTGCCGATAGTATTTGATACCTTTCATCACGAATGCTTGAACAATGACGAAACAATAATAGAGGCATTGACATCTTCCTCAAACACATGGAAATCTTCTTTGAATGGAAGCCCCATAATAGATTATAGTAGTCAAAGCAAAGGCGAAAGAAAAGGAAAGCACTCAAAGACCATAGAAATAAATCATTTTATGAAGTATTACAAATTATTTAAAGAGGTGATTTAGAAAAGAGGCCATTGATTTGGATGTAATGTTGGAAATTAAAGACAAAGAGAAAAGTGCTTTGTTAGTAATAGAGACAATAGGCAACAAATAAAAAATCGCCGTATTTATAAGGCATATTAAAACAAATATGCAGATTTTTACGGAGTTTCTAAAGATAAATGTATATCACATTTTAGGTCTAGTATAGACGGTTAAGATTTGAAATGCAAGAATTCAAATCACCCTATATTTTTGTTAAGGATTAATTAGGTTTTAGGATGTCTTTTTAAAACTATCTACATTGTTAATATAAAGTTGTAGTAACATTATGTTTGAAATTCAGGCTAATTAATCTTTTGTATGATTATTAAATCTTGTATAATCCACTCAACATTATTTTCAAATATCAGGATACAATTAGTGTTTTATAGCAATAATGTCTGAAGGACCGGAGGTTAAAATAATTGCAGACAAGATACGCAATGCCTTGGGTAACGGTCAAACAATTCAAAATGTACCTAGCAATAAAATTGATGAAGCACAAAAAATAAAATAATAGGCTCTTCCATAGAATATGTCAAAACATTCGGAAAGAACATTGTTATAAAATTCTCAACAGGAGATATATTTAAGAAATCATATGATGATGTGGGGTAAAGTGGAGGATATATGGGAGAGAAGAATATGATAATGGATTACTAAATCTCCATCAACATCTGAGGCGTTCTCTGCATTGGAAAAAGAATGATACAGATGTAGATAAAGAAGAAATAATGGCAAAAAAGAAGAATCAGAAAGACATGTAAGACAAGACTCAAGAGTCAGGCTGATCATAATCACCGCGGATATTGTCTTAATACAGTTTAATGGACCCATATTGCAATTCTCATCTTTATTGATCCTGCATACTAAATGAACCCATCGCATTATTGGGTCCTGATGGTTTGAGTAATGATTTTGACAAAAATATAGATCAATTCCAATATTAAAAGTAAATCAATGAAAAACACCAATTTGTTGATTGCAGATGCTTTGTTGGACCAACAGATAGTAAGTGGAATTGGGAACAAATACAAATCTGAGATATTGTTTCTAAATAGAACATATCCCTTTCAAAAAAGCAAATTCTTTTATCAGAATATGAGTTGGATAAACTTGTCCTCGAAATTCCAAAAATTCTAGGTTATGGCTATAAAAATAAAGGAAGGACTCGACCATTAGACAATGGTAAAAAAACATCATGGAATACCATTCACTGGGTCTTTATGGAGATCCGGAAAGCCATGCTGGATATGTAGCACCAGAATATCCTCTGAAAAAAAGTTAACCACGGATCCACTTTCTGGTGTCCAACGTGTCAATCAAGCCAATTATAAGCGATAGTAATGCATTTTTTAGTATTTTTATATAATAATCTCTTGCATAATTAGCACCATTAGAAAAATTTATAAAAATGCAATACATCTTGATCGTAATCAGCAAATTAAAATGTAAATATTACAATTAATCCTTGATAATCTATAAAATTTTTAATCGGTGTCTAATTATGCAAGAGATCTAATATTTCATTTTTGATTGATACTTCATAGTCTGTTTAAAAAATGTCACAAAATCAAAATATAGAATGGACATCAATTCGAAAAAGGCTTTCTAGATTTTTTATATATGGGTTCTAACAGTTCCTAAAGTTTAAGAATCAATTTTAAAATTCTATATTCTAAAATAACAAAGATTAGTAGTGGATAAGAGAATTACAGAATGTTTCCTTTGTTTCTCCCTTTTGTAAAAATTTTAATGACTTATATCACCTGCAATCATTATTCTCAGAAGACCTTTTACATCAGTGCAATGCATATCAATAATATTTGATATATCTCTAAAGTAACTCAAGGTCATCTTTTATGAAAGTAGTATGCATAAAGCAAACATCATAAATCCATAGATAAGAATAAAAGAAAAAGAAAAACTAGGGAAGTAAATTGTTTTGTGTATAATCCTTTCATCATGATACATATAACTACCTCATTGTAGGTTATTTAAAACGGTCTAACTAAATACAAGTCTCAAATTAGATGAGCGAGGCAGCAGTGACCAAATACTAATAATTAGTTTTAAGTAGTGGTTGACAATTAGAATAAAGAAAAAGAATTAGAACAGACAAACAAAGAGCAAGAAAGATATCTTGTTGCTTATTATAAACAACAACCTAACTAACATGGGTTTATTGTATAGAATTTTTATGCCAGTCAATAGTTTTATGGTTAATCGACCTGATACTATTGTATATACTCTATTAGAATAAAAGAAGTAAAACTATCATAATGGCTCTGTAAAGTTAAGGAAAAAGCTATAGATTTCTTCATTGTTTATCTTTTATGATATATCAATTTAGAAAGAGAACAAAACTTGAGGATATCGTATATTCTTTGCATCTTTATTTTAATGGTCTTTCTTTAAGAAATACATCCAAAGCCATATCTCGATTTGTTAAAAGAAGTCATACTGCAATAAGAGATTGGATACAAAAGTATAAGCCGGAAAGATTGTTTTTTAAAAAGAAAAGGGTTTCTGAATTTATAGTTGATGAAACTCAACTTAAAGTAGGTTCTGAATACATTTGGCTATGGGTTGCTATTGAATCTGAAACTAAGAATATTATTGCAATAAGCATATCAAAGGAACGAAATATGTTTGTTGCACGAACATTTTCTATCTGATATCGTAGACGAATATGGCCAACATCCAGTTTCAACAGACGGTGGTACATGGTATCCACAAGCTTGCAAGTTTCTAAAACTGAAACATCATCTTCATTCTTCTTTTGAGAAAAGCATTATAGAAAGAACGATGCAATATATCAAGGATAGAACCGAATGCTTTGATGATTATTTTCCTTGTAGAAAGAAGAAATGTAAACTAAAGCATGTAAAACAATGGCTTAATCTATTTGCTGATTATTATAACAAAGAAAATAATATCTTAACTTTACAGAGCCATCATAATAAATTAACTTGTAATTGTATACTTAATCAAAAACCGCAAAGTTCTGATAATTGATATCTGAATAAATCGGGTTCAAATATCGACATAAAACCATTCGTTCTTACTAGTCTTAGGTAATCTTTATAATAACTTAGAACAGTATCCATACCAATTTCAAGTTCAATCGCTACATCCGCAAGTGGTAGTTTATCTTTGAACATTTGAAAGGCTTAGGCATAAGGCGAGAGAGATTTTAATCGATTTTGTTTTTCCTTTTCCTCCTTCTTCTTTCTCTAGTTCAGTATGTCTCATCCGTTATCTTCAGTTTCTTCGCGAATTATCTTGCCAATATCTTTTAATGAGATATGAACCTCTTTTGCAATCTCCCTTGTTGTTTTTCCTTCCTCGGCTAGGTTTGATTACCTGTTTCTCTCTCCTTCCTACTTGTTAAGAGCAAATCCTATACAATAGATCTCTTGCATAATTAGTTGCAAACAGCTTTATGATCATCATCTTTTCATCAGCCTGTTCTCTCTATGCTTTCATACGAGAAGTTATCCAAAAAGCCATTACTTTTCAAATCGTTCACTGGCTTAACAGTAAAAGAGTTTGATAATATTTACAATAAAGAGATAGCAAAAAGATACGAAAAACATGAGATACAACGATTATCCAAAAGAAAAGATAGTAAACATAGAAAAAGAGACGTAGGTGCTGGAAGGCATTTTAAACTAGATGTAAAAGATAGATTTGTAGTGCTACTTGTCTATTATCGTCTTTACATCACTTACACATTCGCTGGCTTTTTATTTGATTTGGATCAGAGCAACATTTGCAGAGACATTCAAAAGATTGAGGGACTGATAAGAGAATGTGTACCAATTCCACAAAAGATATACTCAATAACAAAGAGGCTAAAAACTCCTAGAGGAAGTCGAGCAATACTTTCCCGGATATATGGCTTTTATAGATTCCACAGAACAGCAAATACCAAGACCTGTCGATAAGAATAGAAGAAAAAATGTACTATTCAGGCAAGAAGAAAAGACATACTGTAAAGAATCAGATCATGGTTAACAATAGGGGTTATATCCTTCATAAAGCCACTCATAAGAAAGGACGAAGACATGATTACGATGTTTATAGAAATAACCATCCTGTGACCCCTCCACAAGTTGTTAATGTGCTTGACCTTGGATACCTTGGTATAGAAAAGGATTTCCCAGAACAACTATCCGCATTACCATCCAAAAGGAAAAGAAACCAACGATTTGTCACAAGAAGAAAAAGAGTACAATAGAATTCATGCTAAAAAGAGGATAGTGATAGAGCATACCATTTGTCGATTGAAAAAATACAGAATAATGAGTGATATATTTAGAAACAAATTAAGAAAATACAATAGAATATCAGATACAGTGGCAGGACTGGTAAACTATAGAATAATGAATCAGTGTTTATAGAAACTAGAAAGTATCATACTTGAGAGAGTAGATTGTTGCTAATTATACAATCTAATTATTTATATTAACAATCAAATAAGGAACTGATTCTCTTGATTCTTTGATACTTTATGTCTTTCCATATGTGTTAGTCTTTCCTTTATAGTTTCTAATAAATTTTCCATATAGTCCTCATTTTCAGTAATAAAAATTCTACAATTTGAAACAACCTAAATCTAAATTGGTATATTGTATTTGGTTTCTATAAGCTGACAATAATCTATGTTTGGTCGATCTGATACTATGTTCTATATTCTATTAACTTCTTAGTTTGTTTCTAAATATACACATATCGCTCATCATATTTGTCTATTTCATTTGATATTTGATGGTGCATTATACCTCTCTTCTCTTTTTTGAACCTAGTTTGTTAACCTCTTTTTCTACGCAAATAATTATGATTTCTTTTCTTTCGTTTATCTATACTCCATAACATTAATTCGTAGATCTTAACAGATACTTTTGATATCCAAGTTGAATCACATTGTTCTATAATATTGAGATATTACTTGTTTAAGGTGAAAAAAACTAGGATAATAATTTGACAATACATCGTACTTTCTCTGTCTCCAGCACTCCTCAACAGCATTGAATTTATGTGAACCAAACCGAAGGAAGTATTCCACTTTTATGTTATCCCTATTACTCCGCAGATATTCCTTTACTATCTTAGATCTATGTGGGGTTGCTCTGTCTAAAAATATGACAAATTTTTTAAATTTCTTTTTCACCTGCTTAAGATATGTTATGAAGGAATGACTGCTATCAAACCGATTATTCTGCCTGAATAGTTGTTTACCGTCACTTGATATTACTCCAAAAATGATAGTTTTGCTATGAGATCCTGTGACTGCGACTATTGGTCTCTTTTGTCCTATGATCTATTTTCTTCGTATGTACAAAATCATGTACAAACACGATTCATCTTGTACTAGGATATGCCATCCCGTTTTAAAATTGGTTTGGATATCTTGTGCCCTTTTTTAAAGCTCTTTTTCTCTTCTTTGGTTGCTGCTTTTGCAAATCTTCTCTGAGGTACCTTTGGCGAAAAGCCCCATTTATGAAGCAATCGATAGATATGTAATTAATAGTATTTGATACTAGTTCTCTTTTGAATAATGTTCATAACATGTCTGAAATCCCACCCAGTATTGCTATAATATCTTCTAATTCTTTTCTTATTTTCATCCTAAAATCATGCTCTACCAAAGAAGGTGGTCTTATCCACTTCGTGGTTTATCTTTTAATCCTTCCAATCCTTTATCGATGTATATTTTGTACCATTTGTAGGCCCATGCTCTTGATTTGTGTAGTTCTTGTGCTTTCGATTTGATATGCTGTTTGTATGCTAGTATCTGTCTTGCTAAAGAATCCTTTCTTTTACATCAGCATCATGTTCTTCCTTGTATGCCTTGTCTAAGTGACCATGGATTTCAAATGGCAATAAATCATAGTAATAAGGTTAACTAAAAATCCATCTATGAATTTATATAAGTTAGTATAGATTACAGGAGGAACAAAACCATCCTGATTTTTTTTATTACTGCTACTTTCAGACAATGTATTGGTATTGGTATATTTTTATCATCAGTCTCACATAGTGTTTTCTATCAATTTGAGATTCATCTTGTTGTTGCTGACATTCTATTCTTCCAAAATTTTTAGAAATGACTTATCTTGTCTTTATATCCATCTTGCCGTTTATCCATACTTTTCCACCGCTACCACTCTTTCGAAATAGTAAAGCCATATGATTTTGTAATTCCTTATAGTTGATAGGAAATTCGAATTGTAGAATACCTTGATTCATCTCATTGTCATGCGTATT
>CAWISD010000055.1:0-18501 GCA_963838615.1 uncultured Nitrososphaeraceae archaeon | reverse complement strand
TTTAAAACATGGTAGACCAAACATCATGAAGAAACTTTGGTCGACTTTTAAATTGTGTTGGTTTTTTGAGGTTTTTGTATAGAAAGTAAAATTCGAAGTACGCTGTCAACCTTAAACTAAACAGCTTTATGACCATTAGTTCCTCGTCGACCTGTTCTCTCTTTGTTTCATACAATAGGTTATCCAAAAAACCTCTGCTTTTCAAATCATTTACCGGTCTTACAATACAAGAATTTGATGACATTTACGATAAACAAATAACAAAAAGATATGTTAAACATGAGATCAAGCGGTTATCATGCAAACGAAAAGAAAATGAAAAAGAAAGATTGGTGCTGTAGGTAGACATTTCAAACTTGATTTAAAAGATAGATTTCTAATGCTTTTAGTGTACTATCGTCTTTACATAACTTACACTTTAGCTGGTTTTCTCTTTGATCTTGATCAGAGCAACATTTGTAGAGATATTCAAAAGATTGAAAACTTGGTAAGAGAATGTATATCAATTCCACAGAAGGTATACACAAAACAAAGAGGCTAAAAACTCCAGCAGAGGAAGTTGAAAAATATTTTCCAGGCTTTCTTGCTTTTATAGATTGTACCAACAATAGCATATTCCAAGACCTGTTGATAAAGCAAAAGAAAGATATTCTATCATTCAGGTAAGAGGAAAAGACATACTCGTGTAAAGACTCAGTTCATGGTTAACAATCGTGGTTTAATTATTCATAAAATAGGCTCATAAGAAAGGAAGAAGACATGATTATATATTCATATATAAAAAGAACCATCTTGTCACTCCCAAAACAAGTTGTTACTGTAGTTGACCTTGGATATCTTGGTATAGAAAAGGATTATCCAGATCAATTATCATTGCACCACCATCCAAAAGGAAAAGAAACCAGCAAGGATTATCGAGGAGGAAGAAAAAGAGTATAACAAAATTCATTCTAAAAAGAGGATAGTGATAGGAACAACCATCTATAGTTTGAAGAAATACCGGATTATGAGCGACATATTCAGAAATAAATTGAGAAAATATAAAAGGATATCTGACATAGTTGCAGGTCTAATAAACTATAAAACATTTAATCATTAGAATTAGAAACAGATACAGAATCCTACTGGAAGTGTTAGATTGTTTTTAATTATGCAAGAGATCTAGTAGTTACTTTTACAACATTCATTTAAAGATTATATTTTTATTTTTATCATAGGCAATTTATAGATGAAGATTCGAAAAGCAAACAAGTCAGATAAAGATGAAGTCTTGAATTTTTGTAAAAACACCTTTGAATGGGGTGACTATATTGATAGGGTCTGGGATTTGTGGGAAAATGATTCATCTGGATTATTGCTCGTATCCGAAGTTCATGATAATGCGAGTAAAAAATTCCATCCTATTGCGATATCTAGAATTAGTGTTTGCCCGAACAATTTGTCATGGATTGAAGGGATAAGGGTAAATAAAAAATATAGAAACCAGGGCATAGCTTCCTCTTTATTAAAGTATATGTTAGATTTTGGGATAAAAAAAGGTTTTAGAGAAGCAAGTGCGATTGTATCCTATAATAATATACCTTCGCAAAAAATGCTTGAGAAACAAGGTTTTTCTCAATTATTTAAATTTAATTATTACAGTTTAAAATTGAATAAAGTAATTAAAATCAATCAATTATCCCCGCAACAAGAACAGCAAAAACTGGGAATTAAATCTGCATATCCCAAAGATATTGCTGCTATTATCAGATTATTTAAGCAATTCCAAGGTTTCAAAATATATGGATAATAGATATTTTGATTCATGGAAATTCTATAGATTTGAAAATACCTTTTCTGGTATAATGTCACTGATAAATGATAATAAAGTAATATTAATTGTCGATGAAATAAATAAAATTAACGGAATATTAATAATCAACATTATAGATAACAAAGATGCTTTTTATAAAAAACCACTAATTCAGATTTGTTATTTTGATTGTATACAAGATTGCAAGTATTCAGAAATTATCAATATTTTAATTTCTACTTTTTCTGAAAATAACTTGTATTGCAGCATACAATTCTATTTACCCGACATTATTGATTTAAGCCATCATCTATACAACTATTCGACAGATTACTTTGAGCAATTTTTCCTCTATAGTAAAAAATTGTACAATTCAAATTCATCAAAGCCATACAGTCAATAAAATAAAATAAACTAAAATAAATTGTTTTAAATCGCATATATTTCAACAAAAAGGCAATATTTTGTAAATGCGTCGTTAGTTATGGTACCAAATTATCTATTAGGTTAAATATTGCTTTTATCAATATGGTGTTGACTTATCCCAATTGAGCATAATTTAGGCCACCACAGTTTTTAAATTATATCGCTATTCATATAAAGTAGTATATCCAATAGAAAGATGACGAGAAATTCTGGTTTTACATAGAATCGATATTACAATCTGGAATAATTGAAAGGATGTCAAGATAATATGAATGATCATGATGAGAACATTATAAAAGAGGAAAAGAAAATTGAAGAAGAAGTGCCAATTACACCAATTCAGATCTTTATCTTAACTTATCTCTATTCAGAAGAGGTAGAAGAAACTCAAAAGAAAGAAATTATTAACAATATTCTGAGATCTAGCAAATCATATTATTCAGAATTTTCCCATCATGTATCTATTTCTTTAAGAGATATATCTCTACTTATACCCCCTTCCTTATTACCTGAAATGAGAATAGATGAAGAACATATTTATAATCAAATAAAAATATTAGAATACAATCGCCTTTTAGGCACATCTGTAGATAACTTTGAAGAAAAAGAAAATACGTTATTTTTTATCACTATTGATGGAATTATATTAATAAAACAAATTTTTTCTACGGTGTCTGATAGAATACAGGATGAAAAGGTATTTGAAGATGAAATAGATAGATTGGAAGGAAATCGAGAAATCAAAGACTGGTTGAAAACATTATGGTTAAATCTCCAAGACAAAACAAAGGATGAGGTTGCAGATATGGTAATAGATGGTATTAAAATATATGGACCATCAGCAATTGTAATACTGATCAATTTACTTTCTTCCTCAACATTTTAATATAGACAGATGAAACATTTTATTTATTCTTATTTAGAAATCATATCAAAAATATGCATTAATAACAAACATAAATAAAAAAGTTTTTCATCAATAATTTGTTTTATACTTTAAAGTTAAAAGTATCAGATGCATTATTATCCTTTTATGTATCTAAAATTAGGTCGCATTATTAAATTACAAACTAAAAAACCAAGATTAAAATGCAAAAATAATACATAAGGTGGCAGATTATAATATTCAATATTGAAAAAGTTAAAAGATCTGACAGGAGGGGGTTTATTGATTCTTGATAAATTATAAAAATGAAAACAATATCAAAGAAAAAAAAATAACGTTACTGTTTTAAGTGTCCCTCGTGGAGGTATAATAATAGGCAAAATAATATCAAAAAAACTTTGATATAACTTTGGATTGATTATACCCAGAAAATTAACTGTTCCTAGTAATCACGAGTTAGCCTTTGGGGCAATAATCGATAAGAACAATTTTGTATAAATAATAGTATTATAGAAAGACTTAATATTACAGAAAAACAGTTGAAGAAGAAAAAAAAGTCCAATTAAAGAAATTAAAAACAGAAGACAAAAATACAATATTGAGGATAAAAAATATAATGAAAAAATATAGTTATTGTAAATGACGGCATTGCTACTGGATATACAATTTTAATATCTTTAAAAAAAATTAAGCAACAAGAACCAAAAGAATTAATTTTATATATACCGGTAATTAAATACAAGTTATATTTTTAAAGGAATATTGCGATAAAATTGTTTATTTAATAAATCAACAAGATTTTTTATTTGGTAGTGTTGGTGAATTTTATGACGATTTAAGGCAAATAGAAGACGAAAAAGTTGAAAGAATATAATCAAAGTTTATTTTATAATATTTTCCATGGTTAAAAGAATAAAAATAAAATATCAAATTTATAAATAAATACTACGACAGTTAATAAAGTACGAAATGGATATTAATACTAATATGTTTAAATCCATAGCGGTGCTTTCTTCTCTTTTGATTTTATTAATTAGTTTTAATAATATTCATACTTTTATTAATATCAACACATCTTTTTCACAAAATATACCTAATCAAAATGCAACTAATACACATTCATGGATAAGTAAAAAAGATAACCTAAATATCTCAATTAAACTTGATCCTCAAACACCAATAGTAGATCAAAACACAAAGATCTCGTTTGAAATAAAAAAATTAAACAATTCGTTGCCGGCAAATTTTGCAAATTTAAGTGTAAAGGTAACAATGGTCAATAGTGATGGCGAGTTATTCAAATTTGGAAAACAAAACATAACAGACAATAGATTTATAATTAATTACAAATTTCCAAATAATGGAAATGATAGAGCAATTTTTCAACTCTACAAAAATGAAAAACCATTTGATATAGGTTCATTTGATATAAACGTCCCTGTTCCACCTCCACCAGGTAATCCATTCGCAAATTTATTAAAAGGACTATAAAATATAACAATTATATAATATTTTATACATAATGTAATACTTAACAATAAACTATAGGTATAAACAATTAAATACACCATATTATATGATTTTACATAACTTTTCATAAAATGATACAACAGTAAATCATTTAATAATGATATAAGAGCTACTTGATAAAAGAAAATACAGGTTTAAATTTATTTCTTTTGATAAAAAGATCGAAAAATATAGTTTGAGTATTCTTCACATTAAAATTCAAATTCAAAATACAGAGTTAAAAGACCAGATCCTAATTATCATAACAATCATCATCATATTAAGCATACATTATCTTTTGAACATCAATTTATTTGGATAACATAATAATAAATAAGGTTACTACTGCCAGCGATCCGAATAATATTAATGTTGTTTTCCACATCCCTTTATTCTCTTTTTCACTTATATCCCACATGCCACCTCGAATATCGTTCTTCTTGACGTACCAATTTTTTATTTCATCATAGCTATAAAATTTAGTATAATCTGCTGATGGAGTCCAGTTTATAGTATAATTGGAGACATTTTCACCATTTCTTTCACTTTGAAACAATAAATCATATTTTTTTCTAGAGCTCTCATCCGAAAGAACCTCATAAGCTTCCACTATTCTTAGAAATTTTTCTTTGGAATCTGCACTTTTGTTTTTATCAGGATGATATTTTAATGCAAGATTTCTAAAAGATCTTTTAATTTCATCATTGGATGCATCTTGCTTTATCTGTAGAATGTCATAGTGAGAAGTAGATAACAATATATTAATCATAACAAACTAAAAATTAAATATTGTGTAGTATAGGCTAAATTATAAAAATAAAATATTCAAATATTAATAAAAGAAATAATACTATGATTTGAAATTTTCTTTTAAAAAAAAAATTAATCTTATTGAAAAAAAGAATAAAGTAAAATCGACAGATGGTTATTTAAATGACGAATATCCAACAATAAAAGATAATAAAAAGACCAATACAAAGGAAAATGAAAAAATTATCAATAGTAATAATAATAAAAATACCAATGAAGAATTTTTAAAAGAAATCCCCAATTTTCGTGATGAAAACAAACATCAACAAAAAATAAACCTAGAAGGAGGAATAGTAGAAGTAGATAGTAAAATAGATATAGAGGGTGAGAATGACGACCGATGTAATCGATGTAAAGAAAAATTGTCTGAGGAATGGAAAAAGCCTAATTGGAAATGGAATCTCGATAGAGATATAAAATTTTGTAAAAATTGTTATAAGATAAAAGAAAAAGAATATGAAAAAATAATGAACTATTGTATTATATGTGATTCAAAATTAAAATTTTTACGGTATAATCCTAGACCCGAATGGAAAATAAAAGGTCAATTATGCCGAAAATGTTGGGATTCTAAAAATGCCAAATATAAAAGTGAGAAAATAAATAATAAATGAACAGGTTTTGCTTTGCCTACTACTAATTGAAATACAAATAAAAAAATAAAAGTATCAAAATAAATATACATTTTATTTTCTATTACAACTTGCCCATTTTTTGAAATTTAAATTATGGTATCAAATATGCAAAATTCAAATATGCAAAATATTATATAATTGGTTATGTTACATTAGGAATATTTAAAACCCGATTTATTTAACAAAAAATTATCATTCATGTCTTATTTTCCACATATTATCAAACTTATAATCCGTTAAGGTATCAGGTGGTTAGATTAAAAGAAATAACCTTTGCAAAACCATCAAATAAAGATTTATTATTTTTTTATATAGTTTTTTAATTGAGTATAACACACCATTTAAAATAGATTTGCTAGACTATATTTTATTCAACAAGTACCATAATTATTATCTGAAAGATTATTTGTTACCATCACCAATTTTTTTTCTTTTATTTATTTTAAATTCCTATATTCTTATTGTATAGTGTTCTCTATATAAGTAATAATAACTATTGATATAATTTAATAGCATACAAATTCATCAATTATAATAAATAATATATATAGCAATAAAAAATTTTATTTTTTATATAATTTGGATAACATATACTCTATCAAACGTGTTAATCCAATTTTTTCAAATGAGTTTTTCATAATTCCAACTCCAGGTAAATCATAATCTTTGGATATAATAAAAGGATAATTAATTTGATTAAATAATACTATATTTTCAGGGTTTGTGATAAAATTGTATTTTCCAATTTTCGAGCCAAAAATAATTAAATCTGGTATATAGGTATTGATTAAAGACAAGATAACACCCGCAGCAAACTTTCCGTTTTCAAAGTTATCCATATTAATATCAATACTAAAATAATTATAATGCATGATTTTTCTGTGAGTTGAATGAAAGTCTTCATTTTCAAAATTAATATACGTCCATTTAATATCCTCATCATTATTACTTTTTCCAAGATATGTTACTTCTTTTTTCCCTCATTTGAAATATTTCTACTATTATTTCTAATTGAAAGTATACTAACTTGGTAATTGCCATATGTTTCTACCCATGTTACTGTATTTGATAATAATTCTGATCTAAAATCATTGTCATAAATCACCAAAAGTTTTTTTTGTTTGATATTTAAATTATCTCTTCTTTTTCCCCATTTAAATCGATATCATCTGTTTTTAATACGGTATTTCTGTTAGGAGCATAAGATAATATCTGAGGAGAAGATTGCCTATGATTTGAACCGCTATCAAAAATAACTCGCTCATCATCACCTTTTGTATGTATCAATAGCATATCATGAGTAACTAATGTTTGAAGTTTTTTATTATTAATAAAGGTTCTAAGATCAGTTATCAATAGATCAATTTTTTGCTCTTCTATAGTAACTAAGATAGCATCATTATAATCATGAGATATCTTAACAAAGTAATGACTTAGAATATTCTCTTTTTCAATAATTTTATGCAGAGAATCAAATGATTTACGAGCAGCCTGTGCAAAGGCAATTCCGGCATTAAAAGGAGTTTGAGTTGGTACAGTTATTACCCTTAGTATATTTATTTCACCATCTTCTTTTTTAGCAACACATAAACCATATCTTATCAATCTATCAGGATTTTCAGGAGTATACGGTATTAATATTCTATAATCTTTTCTTGTTAGATCACCTTCACTTGTTACAAGATGGGCATAGTGATCTAATTCTTTCTTAAAAGTATAAAGACGATAAACTACAAACCCAATCATTATCCATAATATACTTATTCCCCAGCTAATCGGCTGGGTAACAAGCAAATAAACAGCAAGAATTAAATTCAAAATAATACCAGATATAGAGATACATACGGAAAAAATGGGGTTTTAAAACCATAGTTTAATTTATTTCCATACATTTTTCTAATTGAAATAACGGCTATGTTTACCTGTGTAAAAAGTAAAAGAAAAACAACTGAAGCGGCAACTGCTATTTGCTCAAGTGGTAGAGCAGTTGCCATCACTGTCATAACCGTGCACGATAGAATAGTTGCAATATAAGGAGTTTTAAACTTTATATGAATAGAACTTAATTTAGCTGGTAAATTATAATGCTTGCCCATTGCAAATGCAACTCTTGAAGATGAAAAAGTTGTTGCATTAAGAGCTGCAAGAGTAGAAACTATTCCACCAATCAATACAACTATGCCTCCATAGGGTATAAAAAATTCTGCTGCCTTTGAAATTCCCAAATCTCCATTTTCTCCTATAAATTTCCAAGAAGGTGCATTACTGAGTAAATGAACAGCACCAATGGAAACAAATGCAACTAGACAATAAAGTACTACAACCAGACCAAGTGAAATAAAAATCGCACGTGGCAAATTTCTTTTAGTATTTTTTACTTCGTCTCCTGTTTGTACAATTATCTCGTAACCCTCAAATGCAATAAACATAAGACCCATAGCAGAAACTAAGCCGCCAAATCCATTAGGTAAAAAATCTTTAAAGTTTGATGCCCAATAAGGATGGGTGTTCATCGTCCACAAACCAGCTATGATCAAAGATAATATGGAACCAAGTTGTACAATTGTAACAATTGTCCCTGCTTTACCTGTTTCTGAGATACCTCGAATATTAACAAAACCAATCGTAATTATAGAAATTAATGCAATAATTTTATCAAGATGAATAAGGGTTGCAGTATTATGGTCTACAATAACCATCATCTGTAACAAACCAGAAACAAACGAACCAAAACCAACAGAATATAAGCTTCCTGCCACAATATGAGCAAACCAAGCCATCCAACCACTAAAAAAGGCATTGGGTCGCGGGAGTCCTTCTCTCACCCAAAGATAACCACCACCAGCCTCAGGTAGAGCTGAACCAAGTTCAGCATAACCCATAGCAGTAAATAAGGTAATACCTGCATTAATAATAAGAGCTAAAATAACTGCAGTACCAGCCAGACCAATTGCTGGGCCTGTTAAAACAAAAATTGATCCGCCAATCATAGCGGCTATGCCAAGCATCACAACATCAACTAAATTCAATGATTGAACGAGTTTTTGTTGTGGGCGGATAGAAGAACCAGAAGCTCCTAATGCCGAAGTTGACAATATCAGTTTCCTATCTATTAAAAGATAATTAAATGTTATTATAATTTTTTTATTTTTTTTATAAAAAAGATATAAAAATTAATGATTTTAATTTAATAATATAAAAGCTATCTCCAAATCATAGACACAATACCAAGGCCGGCAATACATAAACCAGCATATGCTACTTGTGGAACCCCAATTAATCCTGCACCGATAGTAATACCGATACCTGATGCCGCCATCAATAATTCACCTATTCTCCTAGTACTTAATTGCAAAGTTATCATAATCTATTAAAAAATCTACTCTATAAAATATTATGCTTGAATATGGATTTATCTCTATACTTATACAATATTCGATAAAGCCAAGTTGTATAATGAGTGAGACATTCCATTAAGAAATAAAAGAAAATATGCAGAGGATAATAAATAAAAATTGTTATTATTTTTACCAAAGATTTAACGAGATATTTTTATAAATAGTTTTAATAATTTAGCAAAAAAAAAATTATAGATGAATAAGACCGCCTGCGCCTGAAGTATGTGGCGATTGACCTACAAAGTTACGCCTAAAGTGGCCAGATGGTCTTTTTGAAATTAGTTCAATAAACCAAGCCTCATGTTCAATTTCTTCTTGCATTATACTCTGTGCTATATCATAGGTTCTTGGATCTTTTCCTGCAGTCATATCACAAACCTCTCCCCATGATCTGATAGCACACTGTTCTGCTTCCAATAGAACTTTAATAATTGGTGTAAGATCTTTCCAGTTATCTGGTAGATACGCGTCAGGGCAACCAGCTTGAGTTGCAAAATCTCTAATATCACGTGGCAAGCTTCCTCCCAATTCATATAATCTTGGTACCATGGCTTCAAAGTGATTTCTATCTTCTATCCTAGCATCTTCAACTATTTCTTTAATACCTTCACCATCTAATCCGGTACAATGCATTCTTAATATGGTATAATAATAGTATGTTGTAAATTCAGCACCTACACCCTTTGTTATCAATTCTTTCAAACGGTCAATATTAACACCATTTTTTTCTAATACTTCTAATGCAACGATATTTGGAACTTTATCATCGTTATTTGAAGTGTCATTCGTAACGTTATTACCTTTTACATTTATGCTCATTAGAAAAAATTTATACATTTTACTATAAAAATATTATCATACAAAACTATATTCCATTTTCATTAAATTATGATGACAACTAAAAAATCGTTAGAATATTATATGAAGAGTTATGATAAAGAATTGGAAAGAAAATAATTTTCTTATTTTAATAGTATATAAATTAGATTTTAATGAAAATTTATACACTAAATCAATTTTAATTTATTGTATCTTTTATTTTAAAAGTTCTTCATTTGACTCGTAACCCTCTCTATCAATCAATTGTTTTAAACAAATAGTGAAACCTATGTGAGAACAATCATCAGTTATACAGCTTTTACAAAGAGGAACTCCATCTACTATATCCACAAGGATATCAGAATTCAAAAATCAATCAAAAATTTTAACTAATGTCATATATGGAAAATTAACATGTTTTAAAATTAAAGGAGGATTATGTTTGTAGCGATCATCGTGCCCAACAAAAGATTTGCAATTCATCCAATTTAAAAACGCAAAAGTTCCCTCATCAAGGCTTTCACATTTTGGAGTTTTTATTTGTAATTCATTTAATTTGATTTTGCCTTTTTTAGACATTATCTTTTCTGTCTATACCTTCTTTAAATTTACCAAGATATAAAGGTTCAATAAAATTATTATGGATTGTTTCTAGATTTTTTACAAGGATATCACTTTAAAAACAATAAAAATAAATAAAAAGTAATCAGTACGGTGAATCGAATCCATAATTTGACCATTTTTTATCAACTAGAATTTTTGTTTCCTCATCAACTTTCACTTCTTCTTGAATATCTCTTTGATATCCCTCTTCTTTCCATGTGGTAGTAGCATCAATACCCAGTTTAGAACCAAGATTGAGTAAATGGGAAGCGGGATCAAGGGTATCTGTCGGAGCATTGTCAATTATTAAAACGTCGCGTTTAGGATCAGCTTTTGTTGTAACAGCCCATATTACATCATCCATATTATTAACGTCGATAAAATGATCAACTACTACAAACATTTTGGTTAGTGACAGCTGTCCGATACCCCAAAGTCCCATCATAACTTTTTTGGCTTGACCCGGGTACTTTTTTTTTATAGAAATAATAGCAAGACCTTGGAACCACCCTGCAGGAGGCATTGAAAAATCAACAACTTCAGGTTGAAACATACGAATTAGTGGAAGGAAAGATTTTTCAATTACCTTACCAAAAAATGCGTCTTCAAGGATAGGCTTTCCAACAACGGTCGTTAAATAAATTGGTTTTTCTTTTTGCATAATTCCAGTCAATGTGAATGTCGGAAACAGATCAGGCGGAGTATAATACCCAGTATGATCACCAAATGGACCTTCGACCTCAAGGTTATTAGGATCTACTATGCCTTCAAAAACAATTTCCGCATTTGCTGGAACCTCCAATTCCACAGTAGAGCATTTTACAAGTTTTATGCCTTTTTTTCTGGAAATTCCAGCAAATAGATATTTATCTAATCCTTCTGGAACAGGAGCAATGCTGCTAAATATGGTCCCGGGATCAGAGCCTATTACTACTGCAACTTCTATAGGTTTATGCATTTCTTTCAAAATTTCCAAATGTTGTGCTCCTCTCTTATGAATTTGCCAATGCATTATAGCCTTTTTTTCATTAACAATTTGAATGCGATACAAACCGATATTTCTTATCCCAGTTTCTGGATGCTTTGTTACAGTCATACCAAAAGTTATAAATTTACCGGCATCCTTTGTAAATGATTTTAGAATAGGAAATTTATAAAATGAAGGATTTTTCGTATTTATTTTTTCTTGGACAGGACCTTTATCAACAATTTTTGGCCCATATTCAGATATTTCCGATAGTTTTGGAAGCATCTTAATCTTATCAAGAACACCACTGGGCATTTTCAATTTAGTTAAATCAACTATTCTGTTTCCAATTTCAGAAAAATCCTGAGTATCCAAAGCTATTTGTAATAGATGTATAGAACCAAAAGCATTACCAAATATCGGAATATTATATCCTTTAACATTTTCAAATAGGACGGCCGGGCCTTTTCCAGAATACATCAATCTTCGCATTATTTCTGCAACCTCCAAATCAGAATTTACCTCCATGCTTACACGTTTTAATTTGCCCAAAGATTCTATTGCATTTATATATTCTAATAAATTATCAAAAACCATAAAATAAACTACAAACGAGTAATCCTTATTTAATTATAAACTATTTGGATATAAGAATAAGAAAAAAATTAGTTTTAAAACTAAAAACTTATAATGTTTTTTGTTTATTTTGGATATGGATTAAACAGTTATTTGGTACTATTACCCATTGCCATTGAGTTATTTGCAGCATTTCCTAACGGGTTAGAACTATTTGCAGCACCGCCTGCTGCAGCAAAACTTGCATTACCTGTTGCTGCTGGAGCACTAGTAGTATTTCCTTGTGCGAACACTGGAGCTGCCATTCCTACAATCAATGATACTGCTGCTACGATAGATACGATAGCAATTAAATTTAATTTAGACATGCACATATAGTAATGTTTTGGAAGTATATAACAATATTGGTTACTATATGTAATATGGATAAATTTAAAAATATATATAGCGGAAAATATTATAACGGTAAATCAATAAAAAAATATAGTTTTTGAAACTACAAATATTTGGTTTTTGGATTGATTAAAAAGATTATTTTGTGCTGTTGGTTGATGCAGATGTTGCGTTACCAGCTGCTGCTGATGTGCTGTTGGCTGATGAGCTATTACCCATACTCATACCACTCATGTTACCGCCTGCTGCTGGAGCACTAGTAGTATTTCCTTGTGCGAACACTGGAGCTGCCATTCCTACAATCAATGATACTGCTGCTACGATAGATACGATAGCAATTAAATTTAATTTAGACATGCACATATAGTAATGTTTTGGAAGTATATAACAATATTGGTTACTATATGTAATATGGATAAATTTAAAAATATATATAGCGGAAAATATTATAACGGTAAATCAATAAAAAAATATAGTTTTTGAAAGACAATAGTATAGTGTTAGGAATAAAGTTACTTTACCAATTAGCATAAATATAAAAACCATATTTTTTCTTCTGTTTATTAATAACAAATGTTTATAGCTGAGTTAGTCCATTATTCGTCATATTCATTTGACTCTTGCCAGAGAATCGTTTGAAAAGATATACAGATACGAACAGGATGTAAAAACAAAGGAAAGAATGCTTCTTGTTCTCAACGTAGTTTATCGAGGCAAGATATCTGCTCAGGTAGCCAGAGACCTACACAGAAGTAAATCTTGGGCTTCAGATTGGTTAAAAAGATATGATAAAGAAGGGATAGAAGGATTAAAAACCAGACCTAAAAGCGGAAGACCATCCGAGATATCTGAAGAGGTCGTGTATCAGATTAAGAAAGAACTAAAAGAAAGCAATACCAAGGTTGGACCACAAAACAGGCAGAAGAGTTAATCGTAAAGAAAAGTGGTATAAAATATCATTATACTCACATATACCGTATCCTTCGTAAATGGGGCTTTAAGCAGAAGGTGCCAAGAAAAGTACATGTTAATACTGCATCCCTAGAGGAAAAAGATAATTTCAAAAAAAGACAGAACAAATACTTGTGGATAAGCAACAGCAACAACAACAACTGCAAGAACAAGAACAAGACGCTGGATTTACGGTATTATCCTTAGACGAATCATTTTTCTTTTATGATTCTCTTGTAAGACGCGTTTGGATTGTACAAGATAAAAGACCAATAGTCCGAGTAACAGGCTCGCACCAACGTTCATGTATTTTTGGAGCCATAAGCATGGAAGGAAAGAAGAAGAAACAGCTATTCAGACAGTACGATGTATTCAATGGAGATACATTCCTTGATTATCTAAAGAAAATACATGCTAAATTTCCAAAATGTTATTTGTTTATGGATAAAGCCTCACCTCATTATACATGCAAGAAAGTAATACGATATTTTGAAGATAACAAGGATACTCTGATACATGTATATCTTCCCACTGCATCACCTGAATTTATGGTTATGGAAAAGATATTGAATATAGCCAAGCGTGATCTGCTTGTTCTGAAATAATATTCATCATTTACAGATTTAAAGAATAAGATATCTGCTCTATTTCAGGACAAAAAGATTCAATCTTAATATGAGGAACTATCTGTTAAGGGAGGTTCGATAATATATACTAATAGTATAAATTTAATTTAGACATGCATAGATATAATGTTTTGGAAGTATATAATAACAAAGAAAAAAAATAGTTTTTGAAACTACAAATATTTGGTTTTTGGATTGATTAAAAAGATTATTTTGTGCTGTTGGCCGTTGCCAGTGTTGGTTACCATTGCCGTTGAAGCTGTTGCTTATGAGTTATTACCCATACTCATACCACTCATGTTACCGCCTGCTGCTGGAGCACTAGTAGTATTTCCTTGTGCGAACACTGGAGCTGCCATTCCTACAATCAATGATACTGCTGCTACGATAGATACGATAGCAATTAAATTTAATTTAGACATGCATAGATAAGTTAAATTTCCTACTATATAATATTATTGATAAAAAATCTATATGTAATATATTAATTACATATAAATAATGATAAAAAATTAGAAATTCTTTTGTGCCAGCATTTAATAGTTATTATGAATTCTCAACAGATTTAATTTATTCTCATTTATCAATGGGATGATTTTTTCAGTTATAATTTGATGAAAATTACTTGCTTCAGGATCAAAAGACAGCAACAAAACGTATGACAAAGTACTGTTTTCGTCTGTTATAGGAATAGTAGCTCTCCTTAATTTTTCAAAGTTGGAGCTTGCATATTGAATTTTTCCAAGCATATATTCCCACCGCAATCTTGTAAATTGCCTTGTAGCTGCAGTAATTGCGTATTGGGCTCTTTCTTCAGTTGTTAGTAAAGGATTAAGCCCGGGTCTTTCAGTGTATAGATTTTAGTTTTCCATCTTCATCTGCAATTCCTGCAAAACGAATTGTATTGTCTAAACTTATGACCTCTTTACACAATATGTTAAAGACTTTTTCTATTTCTTTTTCTTTTTCTTTACTCATTTTTTATATTCCACCGGTATACAGATTTTATTTACTAATATATTCATATAAATATAAAAAAATAATACGGTTTATTTTATTGATTGGGAATAAGAGAATCACATATTGATTTATCCAATATTTTGTAACATGAATTTAAAAAATCATTAAAATTTTGGTTTGGAGTTGACGGAGGCGAATTAGGTAATGGATTTTGATTTAAAAAGTTATTACCATTATTATTATTTAGTATTGATGGGTTTCTGTAAAATTAGTCAAAGTAACACTTTTTGTTAATTGTTTACCATCTCTAATAACCGTTATTGCTACTGTATCACCGACTTTTTTTGTTGAAAAATATCTTTTGATATCTTGTTGATTTTTTATATCCTGTATTATCAATTGTGATTATAATATCCCCTCCTAGTGGTATTTGTTTTCCATTAATTTCTGAAACAATATAACCACCTCTAAGATCAGATTTTGATGCAGGACTTTTATCTAATACCCCAGTTATTAAAAATCCACTAGTTTGGGTGGTATTCAATAATGATGCAAGATCGGGATTCAAGTCAAGTCCAATTACACCTAAGGTAGGAGGAGAAGAAACATAAGTAGAATTGATTTCTGGTCTCGCTCCCAAAGTAACAGGAATTACTTTTGTTTCATTACCTACTCTCAATACTGTAAGAGAAACTTTATCACCAACTTTTTTGTAATTTTCCAAATAAGATAAGACATCATTTACTTTTCTTACATCTTTATTATCAATTTTTATAATTATATCTCCTCCTAGTTGCACTGGAACGCCTTCTATGTGATAGGTAGTATTACCTCCTTTAACACCAGCTGAAAATGCTGGACTATTTTTTGTAACATTAGCAACAAGATAACCCGTAGATTTTGAGAGATTCAATAGTTTTGCTATTGCGGGTGTAATATCAAATCCACTTATACCAAGGTATGGATGCTTATAGGTTCCACCATTTACCAGAGTTGGAACAATTTTAATTATAAAATTGGAAGGTATTGCAAAACCTATTCCAGCATATGCCCCAGTATCAGAATAAATCGCAGTATTAATTCCAATTACTTGGCCTTTCATATTTAATAATGGACCACCAGAATTTCCAGGATTTATTGCAGCGTCGGTCTGAATTACATCAGGTATTGAAAACGTTTGATTAGGAGCAGTAGGAGTATATGGATTTTTAAATTGCAATGAAGGTGGAGATAAAGGTGGATTTAATTGATCAGTGCCGCCTGTGGGCATTAATCTGCCAAGACCACTAATAATACCCTCAGTCAAGGTGCCAGATAAACCGAAAGGATTGCCTACTGCGACTACTGTCTGACCCACTCTCAAAGAGGAAGAATTTGCGATGGGTAAAGGAATTAATTTAGATAATGCATCTGTATGCTTATCTAAATTTAATAGTTTTACAACTGCCAGATCTGAATATGGATCAACACCCTTTATTCCTGCCTCATATGAAACACCGTCCAAAAATGTAACCACAATTGTATTATTTTTTGCTCCTGCAACAACATGATAATTTGTTACGATATCACCATTGCTATCATATACAAAACCAGAACCCAATCTTGAAATACCAAGACCATCTTGTTGCTTTAAATCTGCAGAATCGGTTATCTGTACAACAGATTTTTTAAAGTGATCAAATAAATCAGGTAATGAATTTGAATAATCTTTAGATGAATTTACAAGAGTATGATTAGTATTCTTTAATGGTAATAAACTCATGTTTTTAATTGTTGTAGATGAATTAGGTATCAAAGCAGAAGAATTTATTTTTTGTCCTTCAATACCTTTGTAAAATGACATGCTATTTATTATTAAAAAAGTAATTGTAAAACACAATAACAATTTAAAAATTTTTCCTTGATAAATTTTTTTATTCATCAAAGGATCTTTCTCCTTGTTCATTATTTTATTGTAAATATCAAGTCAATTTAAATATTACATTATTACCTTATTACTATTTCTTATTGATTAAATTGAAGAAAGCATTTAGCGCATTTTTTTGCCGTTCTGACTGTATAGAGCCAGGACGCAATAATCTTATTCTTTTTATTGCATCTTCTGCATTCAATTCATCTTTTTTGATCAAATATGCAGCTAATACAGTTCCTGTTCTGCCTTTACCTGCGGCACAATGAACCAAAACAGGTTTATTTATATTAATTTGATTATCAATATAATCAACTACCTCATAAAGTTCATTAACTGACGGAGCATCATAGTCATCAGTTTTTAAGAAAAAACAATCAAGCATTAAATCTAACGAATGAACCTTTTGTATCCATGCATCCGGCAATGGGATTTCCCTTACTGTAACAATAGTTTTAACTTCATTTTTAATAAGCCATAATAAATGATCGTATGAAGATGGTAATCCACTGCCTGCTAGTTTATTCGGAACTATCCAACTAAAATTAGTAGGCCTGCTTATAAATCTACCATGAAATTTTCTATAAAATTCTCCAATTTTAGTCATTATTTCACTTTTAATAATATATCTGATAATTAAAAAATTTCCTGTATGCTCGAATGTGATAATGATTTATAGAAATCAATCGCATTAAGTATATTAATGTTAAATCAATGCATTAAACGCATTAATTAAGACATGGCTAAGTTATAAACAAAATATAAAATAGAATAAAACAGTTTTCATAAAAATAACCATAATATATTACAAAATCATGATTTGTAAATAGATAATCGAATATTTTTTATTATATACAATTACCTACGGTATCACAATTATGATATTTGTTATAGTATCCTAACAAAAAGAAAATATAGCTTAACGAATAATACAATCATGAAAATAATCAACTAATTCAAAAGATATCAATCTAATTACACGATAAAAGAATCATTTCCTTTTAAAAATATCCAACATATAAAAATAAATGTAAATAAGAGCATATCCCAAAAATCGATAGATATATAGCTTATTGTAAATTTGATAAAATTGTGTCCTATTGCAGCAACCGTCGTAACAATAAGACAAACCTACTATACCAATTAGCATATGTTCTCTAAATTACATTTCTTAACAAATAGTTCCTCATATCAAGATTGAATCTTTTTTTTCTGAAATATCCAGAGATATCTTATCTGCT
>CAWISD010000054.1:0-19998 GCA_963838615.1 uncultured Nitrososphaeraceae archaeon | reverse complement strand
TATTATTTCATTAATTAACCCATCGCTAATAGCCATAGCATGATCTGGTCCATACCTTGGATTTCCTTTGATTGATGCACCTTTTATATATTGAAACTTTTTTTAGCAAACTTTGATTAATCAATGTATGTAGAAGTAGAAGATGCATATTACAATTAAAATTATTAAATATTATACTAAAAAAATACAATTCGCATATTATACAATTTAAAAAAAAGGAAAAAAATTATGCTTTAACAGTGAGGGTTCCAGTCATAAATGTATGCACAGTACAATGGAAAGGATACGTTCCAGGGGCCAGACTTGCAGTATTTATTTTTGCAGTTTTTCCAGGCATTATAAGACTTGTATCAAATAATTTACCGTTCTTTGGATCAGTAGCACTAGATCCGCTTGTTACCGTATGTGGAGCATTATCATTATTTGTTACTGTAATTACATCCCCCTTTTTAACAGATAGTGTTGCTGGACTATAGGAGGGATTTCCCTGAGTCGAAGCGCCAGAGGGTATCGATAGTGCTACCGAAGGACCACTAGGAGCAGAAGCAGTTTTATTTGCGGTAGCACTCGCTGCAGTTTGTGGTGGAAGTTCAGCCCTATATATAGAATCAACTACTCCCGGTTTTGAGGTCACTGCAGCAAAAAGGAAATAGACTACCACTCCAGTTAAAATTGTAAATCCCATAATTGCATAAAATGCTGTTCTGTCAGTCCTATCATACTTCATATCGACATCAATTCTATAAAAATCCCCCTATTAATTTCTTTTACGAAATTAAAAGATATAATATAAATACATCAATTTTTTAATTAATGAAAAATAATTTTAAAAAATAAATAAAAATACAATAAATACATATATCGTAATGTCATAATTTTTATTTCAGATATTTTTATTGCTACGAGAGGATGGGATTAGGGAGAAGCCAAACTACATGTAGAATATGTGGCAAAGAGATTAAAGATTTTAAATATGCTGCTATGCCAGAATGGGATATTTCAGAATATATGTGCGGTGTTTGTTATTCAAAAAGATTATCAGAATATTATATAAAACATGAAGATAAAGATAAAAAGTAAATTTCATTAAATATGATGATAAAAAGTAAACAAAAGTAAAGAAATGGATCCACCAAACTAAAAGTTAATCGATTATATGAATCTCGATAGACTTATTATTTTCAATAATCAATCTAGCATTCTCAAAAGGTAAAATTGCAATATCATCTTTTTTAAATGGCCCATATTTATTCATGTTTACACCGACAAATTGCTCCATCGAATCCAAAAATCTTAAAATAATACAATTTTCATTAATCGAGGAGACTATTTTTTCTAAAGTTTTAGGTTTTCCCTCTAACATGGTATGTAAAACAATATTGATTCTGTGCTCTCTTTCCCTATTACCGTAAAAAACAAATTTTTCCTCATCAGTTAAATTAGAATAATCAAAAGTTCCTTTTGTTTTATTTATGTTAAAAGTTTTCTTACATCTATAGATAAATAACAACGTAACTGATTTAATAAATAAATCTAATAGATTGTTTTTAATTTGATCAGTTATTTCTTCTCTTTTAATTGTTGTTATGTTTCCTCCCTCTTCTTCTTCTCCATCTTCTTTTTCGACACCGTCATATTTCAACATAGAGATCAAATTAGATATATTTTGATAAAAATTAGGTTCGATAGGTTGAGGACCAGTAGTAAGTTGTATCTCTCTTTTTAAAGTATTAAAAACTACCTCGATACTTATAAAATCAATTTTATTATCAAATCCCATGATATTTTCCTTGTTATATATTAATATGATAGCTTAATTAGAGGCTTTAATTTTATAATATCGAATATTTATTGCCATATAAAGTTATAGATGGAAAGATTGAGACTTTGAATTTCACAGCAGAACAAACAATGAGTAAATTAAAAGATGAGGAAATTAAATTTCTTGATCTCCAATTTACAGGATTAACCGGTAGATTCCATCATACAACAATGGCTGCAAATATGTTCAACATAGAGGATTTTGAATATGGATTGCCAAAATTAGATGGCTCCTCAATAAGAGGATTTACAGATATACACGAATCTGACCTTATAATAAGACCAAATCCATCAACTTACGCTATTATTCCATGGATAACAAAAGATAAAACAGCACGACTTTTATGTGATATACTAAATGGAGGAAAAATACGAGAACAGTATAAAAAAGAATCCCAGAGGCATTGCAAAGAGAGCACAAGAATATGTAAAAGGACAAGGATATCACAACTCCTTTTGGGGTCCAGAAGTAGAATTCTTTGTTTTTGATAAATTAGAAGTAAATACCATGACACCATACAGATCTCAAAGTTATAATATAATATCTAAAGAAGCCCCATGGTCTACCGAAGGAGTAGGATATGCACTAAGACTAAAGGAGGGATATCTTCCCAGTGCCCCTGGTGATACTCTTATGGAATATAGAAATGAATGTGTAGATGTACTTAGTAATAATTTTGGAATCATTTGTGATGCGCATCATCATGAGGTTGCAACTGCAGGCCAATGTGAAATTGATATCAGATTCGATACATTAGTAAATGCTGCGGATTCTGTTCAAAGTTATAAATATATTGTAAAAAATATAGCAAAAAAACAGGGCATGATTGCAACTATGATGCCCAAACCCATAGCATTAGATAATGGATCAGGTATGCATGTTAACGTTAGTTTATGGGATAAAGAGAAAAATCTATTTTTTGATGTCAATGATACATATGCGGAAATGTCCCAAACAGCCAGATATTTTGCGGCAGGCATTTTAAATCATGCACCTGCTCTTGCAGCAATAGTTGCACCTACAACAAATTCATACCGAAGATTAGTTCCTGGATATGAAGCACCAGTATACATCGCATGGAGTACGGGTAACAGATCAGCAATTATTAGAAATGCAGTTCATTTTAAAGGAGAAAGATTTGCATACATGAAAAGAATAGAATTCAGGCTCCAGATCTTTCCTGCAATCCTTATTTGCTTTTTCTGCAATAGTCTCTGCGGGTCTAGATGGAATAAAGAAAAAGATACCAGTTACTGATCCGATAGACGAAGATATATTTAAAATGACATCTCAACGTAGAATGGACCTAGGAATCAAGCAATTACCGGCGACTCTTCGAGAAGCATATGAAGAGTTAAGTATCGATAGAGAATTTCTAAAACCAATTTTTGATGACGAAATCATAGATTCGATAATCTTACAAGAAGTAAAGGATCATCAAGACGTAACTATCAGACCTCATCCTCACGAGTTTTCATTATATGCAGATGTTTAATCAAAACGTTAACTTGAATATCAAAATATAGCAACAACAATTTAGAATACTATTGAAATTAAATTAAAACAAACATTTAATAACATTGGATCATTACAATTTTAAATATTTTTCGGAGGGGTTGTCTAGACTGGTTAGGATACCTGCCTTACACGCAGGTGGTCATGGGTTCAAATCCCATTCCCTCCACTCCATTCACGGGTTTATACAAAATGCTTTTATTTCAAAAAAACGAGATTTTGATATAAAGGGTTATGATAGAGGTAAAGAGAACATTAGACAATGAATTTTAGCATTATGATAGTAAGAACAAATCAAACAAACAAGAGTTTAAGGAAAATCCCAACAGCCCTATTATTCCAACTGGAATATCTTCATCCTCCTATAGTTTGGAAGATACTATAAATTTAAAAAGAAAAATTGAAATTTTCACACAGTACCTGAAACCTTATGTTTCAAAAATTGTATTTGTTCTGTTAAACTATTATATTATCTTCTGATTTTATGGGTCATAGCACAATTCGACATATACTTTTGCTGAAAATTTAATTAATCTAGTTGTCAAATAATCTACCAATATAATGACAAGCCCTACTCCGAAAGTAATAAGTTTTAGATGTTTTGGGATATTATTGGTAATTTTTCTTTAAATTCTTACCAAAATTTTAATTTACACAACATTGTTTAACTTTCCTGTTTTTACATTATAAACATAGCCATGAATTGGAACATTTGGAAAGAATGGCGATAACTTTATCTTTTTTATTTGTTCTCTGACATTCTCTTCTAAATCAGGAAAGAAGTAAAATTTTAGACTAGAAGCATTAATATTAAATTTTTCTGAAATTTTTTTTTGCAGATATTCATCTTTGAATTTTAGCATTCCACAATCAGTATGATTTATGACAATAAATTCTTCTGTTCCTAAAAGCTCATGTGAAATTATAAGTGAACGTATTGCATCATCTGTTGCAATTCCTCCTGCATTTCTAATAACATGAGCATCACCTAACTTTAATCCTAAAATATCATTTATTGATATTCTAGCATCCATACATGATAATACCGCTATTTTTTTAACTGGAGAGGCAAGTAAATCTCCATCTTTAAAAGTTTCAGCATACTTTTCATTAGCAGAAAGAAAATCTGTTTTTAAATTAGTCATTGTTGATAAAATATATTTATCTAGTAATGAATTTTTTGGTATATGCCATTTCAAATATCAATATACAATAAAAATAACTATAGAAAAAAGTAAACAAGGGATCATAAAAATAAAAAAGATAAAACTTAAAAATTTAACCAAATTATGATACTTGGTTGTTATCGGTCATTCCTATTGTAGTTACTATATCAAATGTTACAGTAAATTCAATTCAGTTTTTATTTAAATGTTTATAATAAAGTAATTTAATATATCCTGCTAAAATTATTAAAATAATCAAACCCATTAACCTACCCGAATCAAACCCCTTGGGCCCATGATAAATTTGACTATATTTTGGGGTGGATATTTTACTATGAATATATATGTTAGTATTTGTGCATAATTCTGCTAATTATTTATAGACCTTTATACACTAGCAATGACTACTTGGAAGGAAGAAAGAAAGAATGATAATATGATGATTGACATGGAAGTAAATTTGATTTATATAAACACATTAAAAACATCATATTGATAAACACTCTTGTATATAACAGCAAATTATTGGATTGACAAACTACATTTAAAAGCGCATCCAGAAGGCGGGTATTATAATGAAGTTTATCGATCAGAAAAAACTATCAATTTACCAGAATATGGTAGTCCTCGAAACACATGTACATTAATTTATTATTTATTAAAAGGGAATCAATATTCATTATTTCATAAGATAAATTCAGATGAAATTTGGCACTTTTATGCTGGAAGTAGTCTATCTTTGTATATTTTAAATTCAAATTTAAAAGTGACCAAACTAGGAAAAAATATTGATAAAGGTGAAACATTCCACATAGTAATAAAATCCAATTCATGGTTTGCAGCGTCTGTGGATGATCCTGAATCTTATTGTTTAGTTGGATGCATAGTTTCACCGGGATTTGATTATGAGGATTGGGAGGCTAGGCAATAAAGATATGTTATGCGAAAGATATCCACAACATAAATTAATAATTATGAAATTATCTAAATCCTATTAGGTTTTTATACATAATGTTTTGTTCTTATGAATAAATTATTAAAAATACGGATATTTTTTAAAAACATATGAAATAAAAACGAAGTCAAAATAAACATGAAATTTGCCTGTCAAAATACAGATCATGACATAAAAATAAAAATATGATTTCTTGAATACATATGAAAAAATCGCTATAAAATTAGGATTGATATTAAATTTTCTTAAAATATTAAATACTTTAGTAATTCTCAGGGATTTGCACTAAATTAATCGATCATATTTTCTAACCGTAGTCAAAATATTTGATCTAAAATATTAATCGTTTATTTTTTAAATATTAAGGCCAAAATAAAAAAAACTCATACTTATATTCATACCATACATCATTTAATCGTATGACTCCCAATCAAGATATTACACCATTTAGCATATGTTTTCAAACTTTATAAAAAATTTTCCTCGATGTTTTAGAAATTTATAGTTTGTTTATTTATGCTAATTGGAATAGTTATTTCAATTAATGAAAATAGACACAGATATCGATAAATACATGCAAATACAAAAGTCATTCCTATAAGATAGGAGAATTATTATTTTGTTTAAAATAATATTTATTATTTGATGTAAATAAAAAATACGAGCATATTTAATATATTAATTTTAAAATTGACTAAATAAGAAAATTAATTTATGCATTTTAACAAACAAAAGTTATTATTAATTAATGATAATTTCAGTGTAATATCATTTGGAAAATAATGCACAGATAAGTGAAGAAAACTCTCCAAAAGAGTATTGTACATGGGATGAAATTGATGAATTAACAGTACATCTTTCAAAAAAAATATTTAATTCGTATATAAAATATGATTGTATATTAGCAATTACTAATGGAGGGATTGTGCCTGCAAGATTGATTGCAAAAGAATTGGATATTCATAATATTCAATTTGTACCAATTAGAAATAAAAAACTATATAAAGAAGAATTAGTGCCCCTTCACAAAGATAAAAAATATTTAATCGTTGACGACATATACGATACGGGTAGTACATTTCTCAAAGTCTTTAATGTAGTAAAGGAGTTTAACTATGACTTTGCATTTCTTATGACAAGATATCAAAATAATAATGCCAAATTGGTAGCTAAAATTCTCAATCATCGTAAATGGATTGTTTTTCCATGGGAAAAAAAATTTCAAAACAATATTTGAATTTTAAATGATTTAAATATCTTATTAATTTTAAAATTGATTTTATATCCCAACAATAATTATCAATGTTTATAATCTTGTAATCCAATTTTTGATATGCATAGGTTATGGAAAAGGCTGGTTTGTTGAATAACTACTTTCTTTTTTCGTAACAAGTTATATAGATCTAAATAATATATTGAACATTGGTCGATAATTCTATCGAGAAAAAGAAGAAGAAGAGAAAGATAAGCTGGAGTGAATACAATGAATCTCTTGTTAGAAGAGGAGAAATGTTATTTGACGATGGTTTTTTACAGAATTGGCGAGCAGAATTAAAGAAAATGAACAAAGGAAAGGAAGGCGCAAATTATCGTTATCCAAATTCCTTGATATTGCTGCTCGCCACCGTACATGCGTACCTACTTCCATACCGACAATTAGAAGGCTTTCTAAGAATGATGTCGGTGCATATAAAAAGACTTCAAGAGATAGTACCAGACTTCACAACCATCTGGTGGAGAGTAGTAAGGATAAAGATAAACCTGGACCCAAAAGTAAACCTAGAAAGAGACGACATAGTGATAGCAGTTGATAGTACAGGTATTAAGGTTACAAATAGAGGTGAATGGATACTTGATAAATGGAAGAATAAAAGAAAGAGAAAAGGTTTTATCAAAATTCATGTTGCTGTAAACATAAAGACGAAGAAAATAGTATCAATGAATGTAACAAAAGAAAATGTTCATGATGGAAAGATACTAAAGGAATTGGTTGGAGATGTTATTTCAAAGAATAACAATATTCAAAAAGTATTGGCTGACGGAGCCTATGATTCAAAAGACAACTTCAAGTACCTTGATGGATTAAAAATAACACCTGTTATAAAAGTAAGAAAGAATTCATCCATTAAAAATAATACTAATTGTACACCAAGAAAACTATCTGTGATACAGCAACTTGATGATCTAAAACGATGGAAGAAAAGACATGGATATGGTATGAGATGGATGGCTGAATCTGCATTCTCATCCATAAAGAGAACGTTTGGTGAACACGTGTCTTCTGTAAAGTGGACCAGCATCGTAAATGAGCTGATGTTAAAGGCATCGATCTATAACTTGTTTATGGACAAGATGATGGCATGATGCAATACTAGTCTAATGGGTTGTATCCAAATTAGTTATTCGACAGAGCAGATAAGATATCTCTGGATATTTCAGAAAAAAAAGATTCAATCTTGATATGAGGAACTATTTGTTAAGAAATGTAATTTAGAGAACATATGCTAATTGGTATAGTATGTTTGTTCTTATTATTATGACGGTTGCTGCAATAGGACACAATTTTATCAAATTGACAATAAGCTATATTTCTATCGATTTTTGGGATATGCTCTTATTTACATTTATTTTTATATGTTGGATATTTTTAAAAGGAAATGATTCTTTTACGTGTAATTAGATTGATATCTTTTGAATTAGTGGATTATTTTCATGATTGTATTATTCGTTAAGCTATATTTTCTTTTTGTTATGATACTATAACAAATATCATAATTGTGATACAGTAGGTAATTGTATATAATAGAAAATATTCGATTATCTATTTACAAATCATGATTTTGTAATATATTATGGTTATTTTTATGAAAACTGTTTTATTCTATTTTATATTTTGTTTATAACTTAGCCATGTCTTAATTAATGCGTTTAATGCATTGATTGAACGTTAATTATACTTAATGCGATCCATTTCTATAAATCATTATTAAATTCAGAGCATACAGGGAAATTTTTTAATTATCAGATATATTATTAAAAGTGAAATAATGACTAAAATTGGAGAATTTTATAGAAAATTTCATGGTAGATTTATAAGCAGGCCTACTAATTTTAGTTGGATCGTTCCGAATAAACTAGCAGGCAGTGGATTGCCATCTTCATACGATCATCTATTATGGCTTATTAAAAATGAAGTTAAAACTATTGTTACAGTAAGGGAAATCCCATTGCCGGATGCATGGATACAAAAGGTTCACTCGCTAGATTTAATGCTTGATTGTTTTTTCTTAAAAACTGATGACTATGATGCTCCGTCAGTTAATGAACTTTATGAGGTAGTTGATTATATTGATAATCAAATTAATATAAATAAACCTGTTTTAGTTCATTGTGCCGCAGGTAAAGGCAGAACAGGAACTGTATTAGCTGCATATTTGATCAAAAAAGATGAATTGAATGCAGAAGATGCAATAAAAAGAATAAGATTATTGCGCCCTGGCTCTATACAGTCAGAACGGCAAAAAAATGCGATAAATGCTTTCTTCAATTTAATCAATAAGAAATAATAATAAGGTAATAATGTAATATTTAAATTGACTTGATATTTACAATAAAATAATGAACAAGGAGAAAGATCCTTTGATGAATAAAAAAATTTATCAAGGAAAAATTTTTAAATTGTTATTGTGTTTTACAATTACTTTTTTAATAATAAATAGCATGTCCTTTTACAAAGGTATTGAAGGACAAAAAATAAATTCTTCTGCTTTGATACCTAATTCATCTACAACAATTAAAAACATGAGTTTATTACCATTAAAGAATACTAATCATACTCTTGTAAATTCATCTAAAGATTATTCAAATTCATTACCTGATTTATTTGATCACTTTAAAAAATCTGTTGTACAGATAACCGATTCTGCAGATTTAAAGCAACAAGATGGTCTTGGTATTTCAAGATTGGGTTCTGGTTTTGTATATGATAGCAATGGTGATATCGTAACAAATTATCATGTTGTTGCAGGAGCAAAAAATAATACAATTGTGGTTACATTTTTGGACGGTGTTTCATATGAGGCAGGAATAAAGGGTATTGATCCATATTCAGATCTGGCAGTTGTAAAACTATTAAATTTAGATAAGCATACAGATGCATTATCTAAATTAATTCCTTTACCCATCGCAAATTCTTCCTCTTTGAGGGTGGGTCAGACAGTAGTCGCAGTAGGCAATCCTTTCGGTTTATCTGGCACCTTGACTGAGGGTATTATTAGTGGTCTTGGCAGGTTAATGCCCACAGGCGGCACTGATCAATTAAATCCACCTTTAACTCCACCTTCATTGCAATTTAAAAATCCATACACTCCTACTGTTCCTAATCAAACGTTTTCAATACCTGATGTAATTCAGACCGACGCTGCAATAAATCCTGGAAATTCTGGTGGTCCATTATTAAATATGAAAGGCCAAGTAATTGGAATTAATACTGCGATTTATTCTGATACTGGGGCATATGCTGGAATAGGTTTTGCAATACCTTCCAATTTTATAATTAAAATTGTTCCAACTTTGGTAAATGGTGGAACCTATAAGCATCCATACCTTGGTATAAGTGGATTTGATATTACACCCGCAATAGCAAAACTATTGAATCTCTCAAAATCTACTGGTTATCTTGTTGCTAATGTTACAAAAAATAGTCCAGCATATTTAGATGGTGTTAAAGGAGGTAATACTACCTATCACATAGATGGCGTTCCAGTGCAACTAGGTGGAGATATAATTATAAAAATTGATAATAATGATGTAAGAAAAGTAAATGATGTCTTATCTTATTTGGAAAATTACAAAAAAGTCGGTGATAAAGTTTCTCTTACAGTATTGAGAGTAGGTAATGAAACAAAAGTGATTCCTATTACTTTGGGAGCGCGACCAGAAATCAATTCTACTTATGCTTCTTCTCCTCCTACCTTAGGTGTAATTGGACTTGACTTGAATCCCGATCTTGCATCATTATTGAATACCACCCAAACTAGTGGATTTTTAATAACTGGGGTGTTAGATAAAAGTCCTGCATCAAAATCTGATCTTAGAGGTGGTTATATTGTTTCAGAAATTAATGGAAAACAAATACCACTAGGAGGGGATATTATAATCACAATTGATAAACATGATATAAAAAATCAACAAGATATCAAAAGATATCTTTCAACAAAAAAAGTCGGTGATACAGTAGCAATAACGGTTATTAGAGATGGTAAACAATTAACAAAAAGTGTTACTTTGACTAATTTTACAGCAAACTCATCAATACTAAATAATAATAATGGTAATAACTTTTTAAATCAAAATCCATTACCTAATTCGCCTCCATCAACTCCAAACCAAAATTTTAATGATTTTTTAAATTCATGTTACAAAATATTGGATAAATCAATATGTGATTCTCTTATTCCCAATCAATAAAATAAACCGTATTATTTTTTTATATTTATATGAATATATTAGTAAATAAAATCTGTATACCGGTGGAATATAAAAAATGAGTAAAGAAAAAGAAAAAGAAATAGAAAAAGTCTTTAACATATTGTGTAAAGAGGTCATAAGTTTAGACAATACAATTCGTTTTGCAGGAATTGCAGATGAAGATGGAAAACTAAAATCTATAGCTGAAAGACCCGGGCTTAATCCTTTACTAACAACTGAAGAAAGAGCCCAATACGCAATTACTGCGGCCACAAGGCAATTTACAAGATTGCGGTGGGAATATATGCTTGGAAAAATTCAATATGCAAGCTCCAACTTTGAAAAATTAAGGAGAGCTACTATTCCTATAACAGACGAAAACAGTACTTTGTCATACGTTTTGTTGCTGTCTTTTGATCCTGAAGCAAGTAATTTTCATCAAATTATAACTGAAAAAATCATCCCATTGATAAATGAGAATAAATTAAATCTGTTGAGAATTCATAATAACTATTAAATGCTGGCACAAAAGAATTTCTAATTTTTTATCATTATTTATATGTAATTAATATAATACATATAGATTTTTTATCAATAATATTATATAGTAGGAAATTTAACTATCTATGCATGTCTAAATTAAATTTAATTGCTATCGTATCTATCGTAGCAGCAGTATCATTGATTGTAGGAATGGCAGCTCCAGTGTTCGCACAAGGAAATACTACTAGTGCTCCAGCAGCAGCAGGCGGTAACATGAGTGGTATGAGTATGGGTAATAGCTCATCAGCCAACAGTTCAATGGCAATGGGTAACTCATCCATGGCAATGGGCAACAGCACCAAATAATCTGTTTAATCAATATCTAAAACAAACAACAACTTATAGTATTTATAAAACTATATTTTTTTATTTATTATTATATATTTTAAACTTACTTTTAAACTGTTATTATTTATTAAATTATGAATTTAAGTACGCTAAAGTAATAATTCGTCAATACTACTGGATAAATGATAGTATCAATAATAGTCATATGCACCATTTGTTTTCCAACTATAAATTCAGGTGATGCAGCAGTGAGATAATACGGTATAGAGTTCCTGTTATCTTAAATATCGATTACTTCTGTATGTGTAATAGTTTGCTTTATCCATAACAAATAACATTTAAATTTGATATGTATTTTCTTTAGATACTCAAAATGTATCACCATTGAATACATCATTATGTCTGAATACATTGTTCTTCTTTCCTTCTTCCATGCTTGTGGCTCCAAAAATGCATGAATGTTTATGCAAGCTGTTATTCTAACTATTCGTCTTTTATCTTGTACAATCCAAACGCTTCTTATAAGAGAATCATAAAAGAAGAATGAATCATCCAATGATGCTATGCGTAAAACACGTTTCTTGTCTTCGTTTTGTTGTTGTTGCTTGTGTGCTTATCCACAAATATCTGTTCTGTAGTCTTTTTTTGAATTTCTCTATCTCCTCCATGGATGCTGTGTTTACGTGTACCTTTCTTGGTACCATCTGTTTAAATCCCCATTTACGAAGAATAGTGATATATGTGAATATATATTTATATTTTATATTTTATACCACTTTTCTTTACAATTAACTATTCTGCCTGTTTTGTGGTCCAACCTTCGATAGTATTTCTTTTAGTTCTTTCTTAATCTGATACATGACCTGTTCTGATATCTCTCAGTCGGCCTGCCGCTTTTGGGTCTGGTTTTTAATCTTTCTATACTTTCTTTATCATATCTATTTAACCAATCTGAAGCCCCAAATCTACTTCTATGTAGATCTCTGGCTACCTCAGCAGACATCTTGCTTCATAAACTACGTTGAGAACAAGAAGCATGTTTTCCTTTATCTTCACATCTTGTTCATATCTGTATAACTTTTCAAACGATTCTCTGGTAATAGTCAAATGAATATGACGAATAATAGACTAACTCAACTATAAACATTTGTTATTGATAAACAGAAGAAAAGATATGAATTTTATATTTATGCTAATTGGTAAATAACCTGATCAACCTTATATTTGTAGTTTCAAAAAACTATATTTTTTTATCGATTTACCGTTATAATATTTGCCACTATATATATTTTTAAATTTATCCATATTACATATAGTAACCAATATTGTTATATACTTCCAAAACATTACTATCTATGCATGTCTAAATTAAATTTAATTGCTATCGTATCTATCGTAGCAGCAGTATCATTGATTGTAGGAATGGCAGCTCCAGTGTTCGCACAAGGAAATACTACTAGTGCTCCAGCAGCAGGCGGTAACATGAGTGGTATGAGTATGGGTAATAGCTCATCAACCAACAGCACATCAGCAGCAGCTGGTAACGCAACATCTGCATCAACCAACAGCACAAAATAATCTTTTTAATCAATCCAAAAACAAAATATTTGTAGTTTCAAAAACTATATTTTTTTATTGATTTACCGTTATAATATTTGCCACTATATATATTTTTAAATTTATCCATATTACATATAGTAACCAATATTGTTATATACTTCCAAAACATTACTATCTATGCATGTCTAAATTAAATTTAATTGCTATCGTATCTATCGTAGCAGCAGTATCATTGATTGTAGGAATGGCAGCTCCAGTGTTCGCACAAGGAAATACTACTAGTGCTCCAGCAGCAACAGGTAATGCAAGTTTTGCTGCAGCAGGCGGTGCTGCAAATAGTTCTAACCCGTTAGGAAATGCTGCAAATAGCTCAATGGCAATGGGTAACAGTACCAAATAACTGTTTAATCCATATCCAAAATAAACAAAAAACATTATAATAGTTTTAAAACTAATTTTTTTCTATTCTTATATCCAAATAGTTTATAATTAAATAAGGATTACTCGTTTGTAGTTTATTTTATGGTTTTTGATAATTTATTAGAATATATAAATGCAATAGAATCTTTGGGCAAATTAAAACGTGTAAGCATGGAGGTAAATTCTGATTTGGAGGTTGCAGAAATAATGCGAAGATTGATGTATTCTGGAAAAAGCCCGGCCGTCCTATTTGAAAATGTTAAAGGATATAATATTCCGATATTTGGTAATGCTTTTGGTTCTATAAATCTATTACAAATAGCTTTGGATACTCAGGATTTTTCTGAAATTGGAAACAGAATAGTTGATTTAACTAAATTGAAAATGCCCAGTGGTGTTCTTGATAAGATTAAGATGCTTCCAAAACTATCGGAACTATCTGAATATGGGCCAAAAATTGTTGATAAAGGTCCTGTTCAAGAAAAAATAAATACGAAAAATCCTTCATTTTATAAATTTCCTATTCTAAAATCATTTACAAAGGATGCCGGTAAATTTATAACTTTTGGTATGACTGTAACAAAGCATCCAGAAACTGGGATAAGAAATATCGGTTTGTATCGCATTCAAATTGTTAATGAAAAAAAGGCTATAATGCATTGGCAAATTCATAAGAGAGGAGCACAACATTTGGAAATTCTGAAAGATATGCATAAACCTATAGAAGTTGCAGTAGTAATAGGCTCTGATCCCGGGACCATATTTAGCAGCATTGCTCCTGTTCCAGAAGGATTAGATAAATTTCTATTTGCTGGAATTTCCAGAAAAAAAGGCATAAAACTTGTAAAATGCTCTACTGTGGAATTGGAGGTTCCAGCAAATGCGGAAATTGTTTTTGAAGGAATAGTAGATCCTAATAACCTTGAGGTCGAAGGTCCATTTGGTGATCATACCGGGTATTATACTCCGCCTGATCTGTTTCCGACATTCACATTGACTGGAATTATGCAAAAAGAAAAACCGATTTATTTAACGACCGTTGTTGGAAAGCCTATCCTTGAAGACGCATTTTTTGGTAAGGTGATTGAAAAATCTTTCCTTCCACTAATTCGTATGTTTCAACCTGAAGTTGTTGATTTTTCAATGCCTCCTGCAGGGTGGTTCCAAGGTCTTGCTATTATTTCTATAAAAAAAAGGTACCCGGGTCAAGCCAAAAAAGTTATGATGGGGCTTTGGGGTATGGGACAGCTGTCATTAACCAAAATGTTTGTAGTAGTTGATCATTTTATCGACGTTAATAATATGGATGATGTAATATGGGCTGTTACAACAAAAGCTGATCCTAAACGCGACGTTTTTATAATTGACAATGCTCCGACAGATACCCTTGATCCTGCTTCCCCTTTACTCAATCTTGGTTCTAAACTGGGTATTGATGCTACTACCACATGGAAAGAAGAGGGATATCAAAGAGATATTCAAGAAGAAGTGAAAGTTGACGAGGAAACAAAAATTCTAGTTGATAAAAAATGGTCAAATTATGGATTCGATTCACCGTACTGATTACTTTTTATTTATTTTTATTGTTTTTAAAGTGATATCCTTGTAAAAAATATAGAAACAATCAATAATAATTTTATCGAACCTTTATATCTTGGTAAATTTAATGAAGGTATAGACAGAAAAGATAATGTCTAAAAAAGGCAAAATCAAATTAAATGAATTACAAGTAAAAACTCCAAAATGTGAAAGCCTTGATGAGGGAACTTTTGCGTTTTTAAATTGGATGAATTGCAAATCTTTTGTTGGGCATGATGATCGCTACAAACATAATCCTCCTTTAATTTTAAAACATGTTAATTTTCCATATAAGACATTAGTTAAAATTTTTGATCGATTTTTGAATTCTGATATCCTTGTGGATATAGTAGATGGAGTTCCTCTTTGTAAAAGCTGTATAACTGATGATTGTTCTCACATAGGTTTCACTATTTGTTTAAAACAATTGATTGATAGAGAGGGTTACGAGTCAAATGAAGAACTTTTAAAATAAAATATACAATAAATTAAAATTGATTTAGTGTATAAATTTTCATTAAAATCTAATTTATATACTATTAAAATAAGAAAATTATTTTCTTTCCAATTCTTTATCATAACTCTTCATATAAAATTCTAACGATTTTTTAGTTGTCATCATAATTTAATGAAAATGGAATATAGTTTTGTATGATAATATTTTTATAGTAAAATGTATAAATTTTTTCTAATGAGCATAAATGTAAAAGGTAATAACGTTACGAATGACACTTCAAATAACAATGATAAAGTTCCAAATATCGTTGCATTAGAAGTATTAGAAAAAAATGGTGTTAATATTGACCGTTTGAAAGAATTGATAACAAAGGGTGTAGGTGCTGAATTTACAACATACTATTATTATACCATATTAAGAATGCATTGTACCGGATTAGATGGTGAAGGTATTAAAGAAATAGTTGAAGATGCTAGGATAGAAGATAGAAATCACTTTGAAGCCATGGTACCAAGATTATATGAATTGGGAGGAAGCTTGCCACGTGATATTAGAGATTTTGCAACTCAGGCTGGTTGCCCTGACGCGTATCTACCAGATAACTGGAAAGATCTTACACCAATTATTAAAGTTCTATTGGAAGCAGAACAGTGTGCTATCAGATCATGGGGAGAGGTTTGTGATATGACTGCAGGAAAAGATCCAAGAACCTATGATATAGCACAGAGTATAATGCAAGAAGAAATTGAACATGAGGCTTGGTTTATTGAGCTAATTTCAAAAAGACCATCTGGCCACTTTAGGCGTAACTTTGTAGGTCAATCGCCACATACTTCAGGCGCAGGTGGTCTTATTCATCTATAATTTTTTTTTCTAAATTATTAAAACTATTTATAAAAATATCTCGTTAAATTTTGTAAAAATAATAACAATTTTTATTTATTATCCTCTGCATATTTTCTTTTATTTCTTAATGGAATGTCTCACTCATTATACAACTTGGTTTATCGAATATTGTATAAGTATAGAGATAAATCCATATTCAAGCATAATATTTTATAGAGTAGATTTTTTAATAGATTATGATAACTTTGCAATTAAGTACTAGGAGAATAGGTGAATTATTGATGGCAGCATCAGGTATTGGTATTACTATCGGTGCAGGATTAATCGGGGTTCCACCAGTAGCATATGCTGGTTTATGTATTGCCGGCCTTGGTATTGTGTCTATGATTTGGAGATAGTTTTATATTATTAAATTAAAATCATTAATTTTTATATCTTTTTTATAAAAAAAATAAAAAAATTATAATAACATTTAATTATCTTTTAATAGATAGGAAACTGATATTGTCAACTTCGGCATTAGGAGCTTCTGGTTCTTCTATTCGCCCACAACAAAAACTCGTTCGATCATTGAATTTAGTTGATGTTGTGATGCTTGGCATAGCCGCTATGATTGGCGGATCAATTTTTGTTTTAACAGGCCCAGCAATTGGTCTGGCTGGTACTGCAGTTATTTTACTCTTATTATTAATGCAGGTATTACCTTATTTACTGCTATGGGTTATGCTGAACTTGGTTCAGCTCTACCTGAGGCTGGTGGTGGTTATCTTTGGGTGAGAGAAGGACTCCCGCGACCCAATGCCTTTTTTAGTGGTTGGATGGCTTGGTTTGCTCATATTGTGGCAGGAAGCTTATATTCTGTTGGTTTTGGTTCGTTTGTTTCTGGTTTGTTACAGATGATGGATATTGTAGACCATAATACTGCAACCCTTATTCACCTTGATAAAATTATTGCATTAATTTCTATAATTACGATTGGTTTTGTTAATATTCGAGGTATCTCAGAAACAGGTAAAGCAGGGACAATTGTTACAATTGTACAACTTGGTTCCATCTTATCTTTGATTATAGCTGGTTTGTGGACGATGAACACCCATCCTTATTGGGCATCAAACTTTAAAGATTTTTTACCTAATGGATTTGGCAGGTTAGTTTCTGCTATGGGTCTTATGTTTATTGCATTTGAGGGTTACGAGATAATTGTACAAGCAGGAGATGAAGTAAAAAATCCTAAAAGAAATTTGCCACGTGCGATTTTTATTTCACTTGGTCTGGTTATAGTACTTTATTGTCTAGTTGCATTTGTTTCCATTGGTGTTGTTCATTTACTCAGTAATGCACCTTCTTGGAAATTTATAAGAGAAAATGGAGATTTGGGAATTTCAAAGGCAGCAGAATTTTTTATACCCTATGGAGGCATAGTTGTATTGGTTGGTGGAATAGTTTCTACTCTTGCAGCTCTTAATGCAACAACTTTTTCATCTTCAAGAGTTGCATTTGCAATGGGCAAGCATTATAATTTACCAGCTAAATTAAGTTCTATTCATATAAAGTTTAAAACTCCTTATATTGCAACTATTCTATCGTGCATGGTTATGACAGTGATGGCAACTGCTCTACCACTTGAGCAAATAGCAGTTGCCGCTTCAGTTGTTTTTCTTTTACTTTTTACACAGGTAAACATAGCCGTTATTTCAATTAGAAAAATGTATGGAAATAAATTAAACTATGGTTTTAAAACCCCATTTTTTCCGTATGTGTCTCTATATCTGGTATTATTTTGAATTTAATTCTTGCTGTTTATTTGCTTGTTACCCAGCCGGTTAGTGGGGAATAAGTATATTATGGATAATGATTGGGTTTGTAGTTTATCGTCTTTATACTTTTAAGAAAGAATTAGATCACTATGCCCATCTTGTAACAAGTGAAGGTGATCTAACAAGAAAAGATTATAGAATATTAATACCGTATATTCCTGAAAATCCTGATAGATTGATAAGATATGGTTTATGTGTTGCTAAAAAAGAAGATGGTGAAATAAATATACTAAGGGTAATAACTGTACAACCCAAACTCCTTTTAATGCCGGAATTGCCTTTACACCTGCTGCTTGTAAATCATTTGATTCTCTGCATAAAATTATTGAAAAAGAGAATATTCTAAGTCATTACTTTGTTACAAATATCATGATTATAATGATGCTATCTTAGTTACTATAGAAGAGCAAAAAATTGATCTATTGATAACCGATCTTAGAACCTTTATTAATAATAAAAAACTTCCAACATTAGTTACTCATTAATATCTATCATACATACAAAGGTGATGATGAGCGAGTTATTTTTTTATAGCGGTTCAAATCATAGGCAATCTTCTCCTGAGATATTATTTTATACTCCTAACAGAACTACCGTATTAAAAACAGATGAATCGATTTAATTGGGAAAAAGAAGAGATAATTTAAATATCAAACAAAAAAAACTTTTGGTGATTTATGACAATGATTTTACATCAGAATTATTATCAAATACAATAACATGGGTAGAAACATATGGCAATTACCAAGTTAGTATAGTTTCAATTAGAAATAATATTAGAAATATTTCAAATGAGGGAAAAAAGAAGTAACATATCTTGGAAAAAGTAATAATGATGAATATTAAATGGACGTATATTAATTTTGAAAATGAAGACTTTCATTCAACTCACAGAAAAATCATGCATTATAATTATTTTAGTATTGATATTAATATGGATAACTTTGAAAACGGTAAGTTTGCTGCAGGTGTTATCTTGTATTTAATCAAGACCTATATACCAGATTTAATTATTTTTGGCTTAAGAAATTGGAAAGTACAATTTTATCACAAACCCTGAAAATATAGTATTATTTAATCAAATTAAATATCCTTTTATTATATCCAAAGATTATGATTTACCTGGAGTTGGAATTATGAAAAACTCATTTGAAAAAATTGGATTAACACGTTTGATAGAGTATATGTTATCCAAATTATATAAAAAATAAAATTTTTTATTGCTATATATATTATTTATTATAATTGATGAATTTGTATGCTATTAAATTATATCAATAGTTATTATTACTTATATAGAGAACACTATACAATAAGAATATAGGAATTTAAAATAAATAAAAGAAAAAAAATTGGTGATGGTAACAAATAATCTTTCAGATAATAATTATGGTACCTGTTGAATAAAATATAGTCTAGCAAATCTATTTTAAATGGTGTGTTATACTCAATTAAAAAACTATATAAAAAAATAATAAATCTTTATTTGATGGTTTTGCAAAGGTTATTTCTTTTAATCTAACCACCTGATACCTTAACGGATTATAAGTTTGATAATATGT
>CAWISD010000053.1:0-22729 GCA_963838615.1 uncultured Nitrososphaeraceae archaeon | reverse complement strand
ATTTATAATTAGTTTTTACATAACAAATGTATCGAATTACAGGGAATCTTTATTTTAATAGAAGAACATATACGATTCAATGGCATATTTTACATATAAAGATGAAAATTGCACTTGAATGCAATTCATATTTTTTATGGCACAAAATTCAATATCGATAAATATCTCATCTATGTATAGTGATAAATGTTATCTACGGTCTTTTATAACATAGATGTAGAAAAACAAAATCAAAAACTTAAATATTATAAATTTATTTCATTACAAAAAAAGTATTTCTTATTATGTGGGGATTGTTTTTGGATGGCATCTACATTGCCACATCCAGTAGATTATCCCTTGATTCGATATAAGAAATGTCCTATTTGTAAATATAAAGTAGATGTCTTCCAGATTCCTAATTAGATTGACAAGTTATTTAGGGATAATAATGAGGTCTACAAACACCGCGGATAATATGAAATTATCTAATCTACATGTTCTCTTGTTTCTCGTATATATCAGACAGTTTGTAAGAGGTTTTTTCTTTCCTTGGAAGTTTTCTGACACCTTGCATTCAACTGGGAGTTAATCTTTTCTATAATCATCAGCAGAATAATATAACTATTTGAAGAACTTTATAATATAATTTACATGCCGTTTTATGTTCCAATCCACCTGTTAGATAGGTCTTTTAATGATGGTTTTCACAGAATGTTTAGGTATAGAAGTATATCTTGTTTTATTAACTCTTTAAAAGATTTATTATCAAATAATGGTAAACTATAACTGTAAACTCGAAAAATCCAATTCAAAGTCAATAATGTATATGCTTGGGACTAGTTGAATTGATGTTGAGAAAATAACGATAAAAGGCTTTGAATTATGACCATGCCTCCAATAAATAAAAAAATATCTGATAATTATTTTATATTTAATAATATAAATGAAAAAATAGACTTTTAAGTTATATTGAAACAGCTATATTTGCTCTGTCAAATTAATAAACAATTATTTGTCACATATTTTTGTGAAAGGAAATCACTTTAGCAAAATATCAAAATTCATTTCAAAATATTACTCAAAATACTATAATGGTATATTACTAAATAAAGATCTAATTCTTTCAGGTATTGCAGGCTTTCTCACTAATGTAGTTGTGATTCATCTAGCGGCACTCTACTCAAAAAATAGCTTTTACTAATTCGGGATTAACTGTAATTACAGGTTATATAGTTTCTAAAATGGTTTTTGCAATTCTTTTTCATCGGACTTATCGGAAATTATATACAAATAGATCAACTGGCAAAATTGAATGGTCGACCTTAAAACAAATAGTAAGAAAGATGATTGCTTGCCACTATTATATTTGATTTTATTGATAATGGATCTAAATTTATTTTTATATTGGAATTTTTAAAGATAGGATTTATGCCATTTCAGAGTGTAATTATATCTACCATTATGTCGGCAACTTTGTCATATTTATCTATCAACATTGCCGTTAAATATCTGAAAGTATTTGGAAAAATAAATAAAAAATCAAGTGGCATATAATAGTCATGGATTAGGTTTATATAACTTGCGAAGGCAAATATTAACAAAATTATAGTTTTTTCTCCATAAATACATCTGCTCTATGATCATTATTATAACGAGGAATATCTATAAAGCCATTTTTTAGATATAAATTTCTAGATATTGTTAAATCTTTTGAACTATACAAAAAAATTTTGGAATAACCTGCTTTTTTTGCAAAATTAAGTGCAGTTTCAAGCAATTGCTGTCCTATTCCTACCCCTCTATAAGGTTTTGATAAAAACATTCTCTTTAATTCACAAGTAGCAGCAGTGGTAACAGTTGGGGTAATTGCAAATTGTTTTAATTTTCTTATTGCTACAGTGCCAATTATTTGATAGTTATCAATTCGTTCAACAACCCAAAAACAACCACCATCGTTTTTGTTATAATGTTGCTTTATATGCAATAGATCAGAATCTTGATCATGAAAACCTAATGTAATGCCAAATTCATTAACGAGCATATCTGAAATAAAATGCAAGACACTTTCTGATTCATCATTATTATATTCTCTTATTCTATAGTTTTGTATCAAATATGATACATATTAGATATCATTATGAAACTATTAATTTATTCTATATAGATGCTATAAGTTTGAGATAAAATATATTTTCTATTCTGTTTTATCAAATAATATTAGATATAATTGGCATTTAAATGTAAGAAATGTGATTTACAATTTGAAGAGGAAAGACGTTTAGAGATTCATAAAAAAGTTCATAGTCGCAAATCAAAAGTATCAGAATATGGAAGTTCGGGGTTTAATGATGATAGGTTAAGAGGTAGTTAATCTATTATTTCCCTTAAATTTCAAAATATATTCTCAATTTGTTAAACATATGACAACAATACATTATATTTCTAATTATTAATGAATTGATTACATGTATTTGGTTGGATATACTTTATCTTTATAAAAGTGGGGGATATTAGCCGAAAGACTGGGAAAACAATTCTTTATGGATAATAGTTCTTGTTTTTGAAGATATTGAAAAATAAATTATTGAATATTTTACAATATCCTTAATTTTATCTCGTATGATTTGAAAGTCATGAAAATATATCATACAGACCATATTCTGGTAAAGGTCCTACTTGTGGGAAAAATTTAGGTGATGGATAAAATGGGTGTCCTAACCCCGGATATTTAATAAAAGCATGGTTTGAATGATTTATTTCTGTTAATCTTTGATTTAGTGTAAATACCTGATCAGGCGCATCATTTTCTCCCTCCAGAAATAGAATATTAATGTTTGAAGGAACTTTGTTGATTATACTTAAAAGAGAAGGCAAAGCAAGACTTGATTTTTTCATTATCGGACAACCATCTGGATTATTACATCTACCTGATACTGTTGTAGGTGATTTTATTATATCCATTAAAAATGGTTTTAGTCCATTATTTATGCTTACATAATGCTTTGTTGCATAACTTAATCTATTTAGCTAGGATTAGTTTATTCAATAATTGTGATCCATTGGCCTTCTTATAACCAGTCTCTTGTAAAAAGAGGAGAAATCCTTCTTGCATATGATTTTCTGGATATGTGGGATGACCATCTTGATAGAATGAATGAAAATAAGAAAGGCAAACCACCATATTCTTTTCCTGATTCTTTCATCCTTTTGTTATAGGATATATCAAAGTATATTTTCACCTACCTTTTAGACAAACGCAGAAGGAATCATAAAAGCGACTGTAGGAAAGAATCTTCTCCCTGATCATCCAAGTTATTCACAAATTTGTTGTAGAAGAATAAACAAATTGAATATCACAAGCAATAGATTAGATGATGATGATGATGATGGCATAATCATTGCATTAGATATACAAGTTCAGTGGAAATCGTTTGGAAATCTACAAAGGTCAAATATGAAGTAGACGAATAATCATATTAATTTGGGGAGCCTTGATCCATCCAACGCTTTATTAAATCTAATCCTCCAAAGGGAAAATCTCTAGATCGTGGCATTTTATCGTGTTGATCATTGTCTAACTCTAAACGGCGGATAATCTCCTTTAAAGTATTGCCATCTCTTATTTGATCATAATTCTCCAGATTCAAAAATGGAATGTAAATTTGTCTTTTTTCATGAGGCATGGGAACTTCCATTGGTATATCATTTTCATTAGTATGAAGCCATGGAAAATATCTCAAATAATAAGAGAATAATTTAGATATATCTTTTGTAAACGTAGGATGTGATGGCAGATTTGAAGATTTTATAGCGTGAAGGACACGGACAGAAATTTCAATTCTTTCAACAGAAGGAGATTGAAATATTCGAGATTCATTATAAATCTCCATATACACATAATTTCCATAATATCGATCCCATGGAAGATCTCCAGAAATATCTTGATTTGTAACTGGATCAAAGACAATTGAGGTATTTTCTAAATTGATCGACTTTATGGTTGCACTTATTTTTCCATCGTTATCAGTACGTATTGTTAAATAGTCCTCATCATCTTGTTTTGAGGATTTCATATTATCTACCCAATGAGCTACAATAGGAGAATCAGTATTGCTCAAATTTCTTATTTCTTCATTATCATCATTTTGATGTTTACCATCAGGTTGAATAAATAGACGAACTTGACAATCACGATACGGTGTATTCATGCGATAACACTTCGACTATAACCTCCGAAGTATCATCCGACTCCAAGGTCAACCCTCTTTCACTTTTTAAAACAATATCCACGTCAGATTCTTTCATTAATGGAATTACTTTGTCATTTTTATCCTTGACCCGAATCAAAAGCGTTCCTTCATCAACCATATAAGCAAATTTATCTTTAATTGGAAATACAAATAGACCTCCATTATTTTTTAATTCATCATAATTTCCATCAAATCTTCCAATTTCTATAATGTTATTATTGGTTTTATTGGAATTTTTAAAATACAAAATATATTCTTTAATTAGACCTATGTCTGTTGGAGTATTATAACACCTATCAAGCAGAGGAATAAAATCAAGACATTTAAGCGTTAACAAATTTTCTTTTTTAACAATGTCATATGTACCATCAATATCTTCATTTCTAGTAAGTGGAACTTTTTTCCTAAAAATATATCTTTAATTGAAGACGTGTTAATTAATTCTTTATCTGTAATAATTCGCCTTCCTTTTAAACGTAGTCTATTTACATCTTCATACGATATAATAGGTCGAATATATCCATAAACATCACCACTTAATCTATCTTGCATTCGTCCTTGTCGAGTATTCCAATAAGTATAACTATTAAGGTGCATATAAAATTCAAGTTTAGATTCGTTTTCAATTTCTTTAGAAAACGTGATCTATAGGGGAGCTCTTATCGCTAATTTCGAGAATAGTTTCAAAATGAGCACCAGCACTTTCAGGATTCCACAATATTTCACTATTCAAAGGACGTAAATTAACTCTCAAATCAGACTGTATCGCCTTTTGAAGTTTACCTGCCAAGAGATTTCCTATTTTAATATTTGCTGAAAAAAGCTGGGCACATACAGCTGATGGAGAAACATCAGGCATAATAGCATTAAGCTGTATTGTCTACCCCAATATAGAATCATTTCCAGAATCGGTAGAGCAAATGGTTCCATCATTATATGTTATTCTATTGACTGAACATTATTGAAAAGTCATAATAATATGTGGGATCGCATCCACATAACTCATATACCTTGTCCTTCTGGGGATTAGGGTCAAATGGTATTTTTTGATTTTGGGGGATGTTGTTATAGCCAGGCATATGAAAGTTAAATTTTCCATTAAAGTGAATTATTGACATATTTTTGGATAAAGGATAAGATTATTAAATAATACTATAATCAATATCTTGGTTTTTATAATTTATTAATAATTAATCTCGACACTATCTATTTGATCTAAATCCATTATTATCATATATTAGTAATTCCAAAATTAAAGATGAAGATATTTAGAAGAAATATAAAAGGTTTTTAGATTAATACAAATTTCACTTTCTATTGCTTTATGAAATATATTAATATCATGTCTTGATTAAAAAAGTGTATTAATTTGGGAATTGGAGACGGAATCAGAAAGAAACGTTGCCACAATTTCTAATGAAGAGCGTTGTAGATTAAGAAATGCAATCATAGAATTAAATAAAAAATTTTATGCAGGCAGAAGAGATGATTCGATAGTAGGCGGAGTTAGCTACTGGTTTAAACAAGATGAGATTCATCAAGCTACCCATGTCCATGGAGGACCAGCATTTTTGCCATGGCACAGAGAATTATGTAACAGATTTGAAAAATTATTAAAAGAGAAGTAGATTCAGAACTGTCATTGCATTATTGGGATTGGACATCTGATTCCTCGAAAGTCTCTGATGGAAAGGGAGGATTTGTAAACTTATTTTGCAATGAGTTCATGGGAAATGATTATGGAGAGGCAGGAAAAACATGGAAAGACAATAATTTTTATGATCCCAAAAAGCTAAAAATATATAGATCCGATTTCGAATTTGATTATTCTCACAGTAACCCATTTGATTTCTCCTGCAAAAATAGAAAGATATGTAAATAGCAGCGGTGGAGGTAAAATAGAAGATCCAAATCTCAGATACAAAGAGGATCAAATTTAAAGGCAGAGACATTTCCAGAAATGAGATATTATCTTGAATACATACACAATCAGATACATAATTACATTGGTGGAACAATTGGATATCCACATACTTCATTTAGAGATCCATTTGTATTTTTACTACATTCAAATGTAGATCGGATTTTTGCTGCATGGCAAAAAGTTCCTGAATATAGAATGGAGGTTTGATCCTGATAAAATATATGGTTCAGAATCCAATACACAGAATAAAGGAATATTTCCTGAAATAAAAATTGGCATTTTAGCGTCTCTACAACCTTGGTCAGGAATAATGCTCCGGGTACAGAAGAAGGCGCCATAGAAATTCGCCCATGGAGTATACCAGAAAATCAACAAGAATATAAAACATCCAGATATCGATCAATCGTAAAAATCCTCCTAAATATCAATAATTAAATATTAAGAAACATCAAATGTCACAACTAAAGGTATATTTTACAATCATTAAAATGAACAATTTAATTTGATATACATTTATTAAAACATAGTTGGTTCGGTGGGATTAGTTCCCGGACGATATACGGGTTCGGTTAAATTTAGATCATATAATTGGCAAATAATATCATTCATTGATATAGATACAATAAATATTTTAAAATATAGAAAATCCAAACTTTCATCTTTATCTTTTTTGCATTGTTGTATAACTCAATTTTTTGCAACCCATAACCAGATGAATTCTGAGCCAACTTTGATAACAGTTTCGTCAATAGTATGTTCTTGTATCGTGGTGCTTTTCATAGAAATCTTCTTTGGTTTGTATTTCTGTATCATTTCCAAATAGGAACATGACTTCTTTTAACTGTATAGAAAAGATAATGCTTTTGCAGCATTTCTAAATAACAATCTGAGAAAGGACAAATACAAACCGTACCCAATATATTGTGAAGGTGTTCTGTTTCTGCAGCTCATAATGGAAAATAGCCTATATTAAATATAGGTTTTTTCTCTAAGTTAACAGTTGTGTAAAGAAGGTGTATGTGCGTCTGTAAACTAATACTGCTTGTTTTCAGCAATAAAATTAGTATCATATTTTTTTGTCGTATCTTGAAAATTATAAAATTAACAAATCTAAACGAGCAGAATCAATTTACATTAATGACTAGCCAGTTATTTACATAACTGTTAACAGAGTCATCAAGAACCGTAAATGTTTAAATGTTATAAAAAGGAAAAAATGCTTATAATGCAGAAATATATATTACCAGGTTTTACCGTGGAGGCTTCTTTAAGTAATCTTTAAGTATATGTTATCTCAAACATCAGAAACCTATAAGGTCTATGGAAGTTCAGATTATGAGTTATCTAGTGAAATTTTAATGTCGATTCTAATAAACAGCAAATAAGATTAAAAGAATTAAGTTCAAGTAATGCTACTACAGATGTAATCACAAAAGGAATATGCGATAAAATACATTAAAATGATCGACAAAAGTTATCGGATAAATATTCATTTAGTTCCTTTATAATTCCTTATATATCCTATATTCAGTAAACTATTCTTTTTTCTCTACCAAACCAGCTGCAAGCTCGACAGCATAAACGTTATCATATTTAACTCCATCCTCAAGGTTATTATGTGTCGCCTCAAGTACATCATTAATTCTATTTCCCATTGATGGAGATTTTCTATTTATATGATTTATTATATCTTCTTTGGTAACAGGGAATTGCAAACCCTCGAGTAGATTCGCCATTTTGGAAGCCGCTTCCCTATTGGAAGGCGCATTTATAGGCTGGTCCCCTGTAATGTCTACAACTCGTTCAGCTAGTGAATCAGCACCAGATTGTGTCACCTCAGTATAGTTTCTATCTTCTGAAACATAAGACATATTTATTTTATACTATCATATGATTTATAGTGATCGGATTTGATTATACGTAATTATAATTCTATATTGTTAGATAAAGACTATTAAAAGTCCTGCACAATGTATGAAATATTTTAATGTAAAATAATTGTATTTTTTTGCTATTGTAATATCTTTATCTTCCATTTTAAAAGGTGCTATGTTAGGAAAAAGATATATAATAAAAATCATGCAGAGAGTCAATCACGAATATATATAATAGAATACACTTTTTAATATGCATAACTGTTAAGTAATTGATGAATAGTTAAAATTCAAATTATCTGAGACTTGGTCATAATTCGAGTTCCATCGTTATCTAAAACTTCATGTCATAAAGTTAAGCATATGTTTTATTGATTTTGGATTAGATCTATTAATCTAGTGTTAATCTGCTCTGCAATAGTATTTTCAGTTGCTGCGACAACCTATAGAGACATTATATCAATTGCATTCAATCTATATCACTAAATTAAAGGTCAACATGGTATAAATAAAATACAGATAAAGTTGAAAGCATTTTATTTTTATATCTTTATAGATATTTACAATTGCATTAGAAATATATCATTTGTCGTTTGGATTTGCTTTTAGTATTGCCTTTTTTTGTAGATAAATTAATTTGATTTCTAAATAATGTAAGACCAATCCTATTAGCATAAGGCTGTCCCTTTGAGAAAGACTGGACAATATTTTTAGTAAACTCTTGTTCCATTTTAGGCGGTAGCGGAGGTTCAAATGGATCTACATATGCATCAACAATTACAGGTTTTGTTTTTTCTTCCATAGCTTTTTGCATTACTTGCTCAATTTCATTTGAATTTTTTATCGTATATCCTTTACCTCCACAGCATTCAGCAAATTTTGCAAAATCAATATCAGAAAATTCTACACCAAATTCTGGATTTCCTAGAACACCCATTTGTTCCCATCTTATCATTCCCAAAGTATTATTTTTTAGAATGATTACTTTTATTGGTAAATTGTGTTGGACTGCCGTAGCAAATTCACCCATAAGCATGGCAAATCCTCCATCACCAACAAATGCAATAGATTGTCTATTAGGATATGCAATTTTAGCTGCTATTGCATAAGATAAACCACAAGCCATGGATGCCAAGGTACCAGATAAAGAAAACTTCATTCCTTTTCTAATTTCTATAAATCGTGCTGCAAATATGGTATTAGTTCCACTATCGACTGAAATTATGGAATTATCCTCAAGATGTCGAGAGACAGCAGTAGCAATGGCTTGAGGCTTGTCATCATCTGTTGCTGTCTTCTGGTTGTTACTGTTATCTGAATTAGTATTATCCAATTATAATCTACTTTGCAATGATAGAAAATCGTTCCACTTTTTCATTGATTGTTGTTTTGATTTTAGAAATTCAAACTGGATACTTCCTTCATGTTTCTCATTTAATAAAGGAATCAATGCTAAAAGAATTTTTTTTGAATCGCCTGCTAAGCCTACTTCAACAGGATAACGAAGTCCAATTCTTTCAGGTTTTATATCTATTTGAATTCCTCTTGCTTGCCCTGGCTTTGGTAAATATTCAATATAAGGAAAGGATGTTCCTATCATTATCAATGCATCTGTTTCGCTCATTGCCTCTACACTTGGATAGGTGCCTAGCATACCGATACCACCTAAACTATTAGGATGATCATCTGGAACCACAGCTTTGCCCAATAATGCTTTGATTATAGGAGCTTTTATTTTTTCTGACATTGTTATTACTTGCTCGCCTGCATCAAGTGCTCCCTGACCTACAAGAATCACTACTTTATCGCCTGAATTTATAATATCTGCTGCCTTTTCTAGTAACTGTTTATCTGGAGTATTACTTGATATTTACAAAAGTATCAGATGTATGACCAGGCACTTTATGTTTTGAATAATTACCTTGTAATTTTTTTTCTTGAATGTCAATTGGGATTGTTAAGTGACTTACACCTCTTTGTGCTAATGCTGTTCTGCAAGCCATATCAACAGCCATTTCAGCCTGCTCAGGGGCAATTATCATATTATTGTAGACAGATACATCGGCAAATAGCTGTAACTGATTTACATCTTGTTGGTAACCAGAGCCCATTAAATCAGAATAAGTTCTTCCAGTTATGGCAATAACAGGAGTATTATCTAATTTTGCATCATATAATCCATTTAAAAGATGTATTGCACCTGGTCCTGAAGTAGCAATGCAGGCACCCAATTTTCCAGTATATTTTGCATAAGCACAAGCCATAAATGCTGCAGATTCTTCATGTCTTACAAGAATAAATTTAATTTTATCTTGTCTTTTACGTAACGCTTCCATAACACCATTAATACCATCCCCAGGTAATCCAAAAATAACTTTTACATCCCAATCAATTAATGCTTCAACTATTATATCGGCAGTTTGTATACTTTGATATTGGCTCATCGATAAGGTAGAATATTTTTAAAAGTATATAATAAAGTGATAATGATTTTCCATCACTCTATTTCCTCTATTTATTCAAACTTTAGTATTTTCAAATTGATTTAATATCTATTGTATATAATATAATTTATGAAGTTATTTTAATATTTACAGGAGAATACATTAAAATAGACATCTAATTCAATATAAACTTCATCAACATCTGGCAAGTCTTCCAAAATCTCGCCCTACAATAACATCATGATCATCATAGGCATAGATCCGATATAAATTTTTCATCTTTTGCAATTTCTTTGGATAGTAGAAAAGATTCATCATTATCTTCACCTTCCAAAATCACTTTATCTCCATAGGACTTGGTGGCTGCTACTTTGGATGTGGGTGCTTTGGTAGGCATTACCATAGTGCATGGTGAATTGTTATTTTTGATGTTAAAGCAACTCCTTGTGCATGGTTTTCAGCAGAGGCAGCAATAATACCTTGATTATTTATTTCTCCTTTGTAACTGCTAGCACTGATGTGAATATTATTATTACCTGAACCATCAAATTCATTGTTCTTTATTCTTTATTCTTTGTTTTTTGATTTCCTTGTTTATCTTATATGGCGCGCCTATGATATTAAAAGTGCCTGCTGTTTGTAAAGCCTCGTTTTTGAGATAAAGATTGTTGCCTGTAACTTTGAAAAAATACCTGATTTTTTCTATACATAATATTTAATGATCAAATCAAGCCAAATTCCTTCTTCCTTAATTGTATTGGAACAGTCGCAGTTACAATCTTCAATTTTTTGCATAGAATGATGGTTACCTTTTTGACAATTTTCGCATAGTTGTGTTGATTCTGACATTATTATAGCTAAATGTATTTTTAATATTAAAATCTATATCCAAATAGTATAGTGTGTATTTCATATCTTAATAGTATTTTTACCATTCATATAACATGACAAAAGACAATAGTAATAATAAAATAGATAAAAAGGATGAAATAGTTGAAATATTTAGTAGAAATGGTAATAGAGCAACACCAGATAATAAGGATGATCAAGGACAACTAAAAGAAGAATTGATACAAGAACATCCAGAACTTTAATATTTGGAAGGAATATAATTAATCTATAGATTATTTATTTATTTATCTATATCTTGGATGCTCTAGTTCTGAATGTGTATCAGTTCCTGTTCTGAATCAAATAACATATCCATCTTTCATATTTAAAATGGATTTTAGTAAGACAATTAAATTAAAGTCGACATATTTATTTGAAATATGGTTATACTTCTATAAAATAGAGCCTATCCCAAAATTCGATAGAAATATAGCTTATTTACATCTCTATTCAAATGTGTCTTGCACCCATCAACAGCAGAAGCAGAAAAAGGATAAACATACTATCACAAAGATTCCAGATAAACTATGGGACAAGATTAGTCCTATACTACCAACAGAAAAACCAAATAATACAATAGGTCGTCCAATAGTTCCTTATAGAAAAGTACTGGATGGTATTGTATATGTTCTTAGAACCGGATGTCAATGGAAGATGCTCCTGCCTAAAGAATATGGCTCTGGTTCTACATGTCATAGGCGATTTCAGCAATGGATTCAGATAGACATTTTCAAAAAGATATGGATTAAGTTGTTAAAAGAATATGACAACAAAAAAGGTATCAAATGGATATGGCAATCACTTGATAGCATATCTATAAAGTCACCTTTAGGGGGAGCGATGACTGGACATAATCCCACAGATAGAAGCAAACTAGGCACAAAAAGGCATATTTTAACAGATAAAGATGGTATCCCACTTTCTGCTGTTATAACATCAGCAAGTATTCATGACATAAAAGTAGTAACAGAAGTTATCGATAATGTAGTTGTCAAACGACCTATTTCATCATTTTTCACAAAAGAAAAAAGAAGAAGAAAGCATATGCATCTGTGCCTTGATAAAGCATATAATTCTAAATTAGTAAAACAGCAAATTATCAAACGAGGATATATACCTCATATACCATATAAAAGAAAAAGAGGGGAGAATAAAGACAGACAAAGAGAAATATCCATAAAAAGATATCCTGCAAGAAGATGGGTTGTAGAAAGAACAAATTCATGGCATAACAGATTCAGGAAACTATTTACCAGATATGAAAAGAAGGTAGAGAACTATCTTGGATTAGTGCAGCTATCATGTAGTATCATCATTTATAGAAAGATAATTTTGGGATAGGCTCTAAGTGATGTTAACTTAAGCTTTTATCACCTCCTTGTTATACATATTAACAAATAATTTGATCCAATTTTTAATATGAACCAATTTACATTTCTTCTTTTTGTAAGGAAAGTAATCGTCGAAGCTTTCCGTTCTATCCTTTATTTATTGCATCGTTCTTTCAATGATACTTTTCTCAAAAGGAGAAGAAGGTGATGTTTCAGTTTCAAAAATTGACAGGCTTTGGGATACCATGTTCCACCATCTGTTGAAACTGGATACTGACCATATTCATTTACAACATCAGATAGAAAATGTTCTGCAACGAACATATTTCGCTCCTTTGATATGCTTATTTCAAGAATATTTTTAGTTTCAGATTCGATAGCAACCCAAAGCCAAATGAATCCAGAGCCAACTTTAATAACAGTCTCATCTATAACATATTCAGAGATTTTCTTTTTCTTTGGGATATTTTTTGAGGATTATATTTTGTATCCAATTACCTATTGATACATGATTTAGTTTGATAGAATGTAAAGACAGTATTTGAGAGGCTCTTCTTGATGATAAACCTGAAAAATAAAAATAAAGACCATAGCAAATATACATTGAGGATGTTCTGTTTCTATTAATCACAAAGGAGATAGACTATCTTCAAGTTATAGACTTTTTGTTAAGTGAACAGAGCCGCTGAAAGTGATTATTCATCTAGGTTGCGGTATTATCTTTTTCAGCATCAGCCTGATTGCTGTCACTTTGTGCTTCGTTTACATCATATGCAGGTAACTTTTTTCATCTAATGTTTCGTCTTTGAGGATTTTATTTACTGCTTTATCCTCTTCAAAAACATCTTCACTCATTACTCTCAATGCAAAAACAAAGTATTTATAAATATCATATCCCATTCTGACAATTTGAATAGTATTCTTCAGCATACATCCTATTTGTTAATTGTGATTCAGCATATAAATAACACCTTTAACTATAAATCGCTTTTTAGTGTAAAAGGGAGTATTTTATTGAATCAGTTAACTTTATTTAACTATCCAATTTGTCATTTTGGTATTCTAGTGTTTTATTTACCTGTGCCAATAATTTTAACATTACCTTTTTCCATATTTTAGTATAATATTATTTTATCTTGATTAAAATATATTTGAATTATACAATTAAGAGTTTGACTAATACTCATTACAACTTCCGTGTGGTGATATCAATTCGATACATGCACATTTACATTCTGACTTTCAGTAACAATTACACAGTGCTTGATTCATAAAGTAAACACAATTATAACAAGAATATCTTTTATTAGTATCAGAGTTCTTAAAATATGGTAGTGGTGTGTCGAATAACTGTTTTCATAATTTTTCTAATAAGCTATATAGATCTATTGAGTAGAATGAATATTGTCTGATAGTTCCAAGGAGAAAAAGAAGACAAAATCCAAGAGAAAGATAAACTGGAGTGAATACAATGAATCCCTAGTTAGAAGAGGAGAAATGTTATTTGATGATGGTTTTTTACAGAACTGGCGAGCAGAATTAAAGAAAATGAACAAAGGAAAGGAAGGCGCAAATTATCGTTATCCGAATTCCTTGATATTGCTGCTTGCCACCGTACATGCGTACCTACTTCCATACCGACAATTAGAAGGCTTTCTAAGAATGATGTCAGTGCATATAAAGAGACTCCAAGAGATAGTACCAGACTTCACAACCATCTGGTGGAGAAGTAATAAAGATGAAGATAAACCTAGATCCAAAAGTAAACCTAGAAAGAGAAGATATAGTGATAGCAGTTGATAGTATAGGTATCAAGGTAACTAATCGAGGAGAATGGATACTTGATAAATGGAAGAAGAAAAGAATAAGGAAGGGTTTTATCAAAATTCATGTTGCAGTAAACATAAAGACAAAGAAAATAGTATCGATGGAAGTAACAAAAGAAAATGTTCATGATGGAAAGATACTGAAGGAATTAGTTCACAATGCGTCTAATAATAACAATATTCGAAAAGTATTAGCAGATGGTGCCTATGATTCTAAAGACAACTTTAGGTGTCTCAAAGAATTAAAGATAACACCTGTTATAAAGGTAAGAAAGAATTCCTCCATTAAAAATAACATCAATTGTATACCGCGAAAATTATCTGTAATTGAACAGTTCAAGGACATGAAACAATGGAAGAAAAAACACAGGTATGGTATGCGTTGGATGGTCGAATCTGCATTTTCATCTATAAAGAGAATGTTTGGGGAACATGTATCCTCTGTAAAATGGAATAACATTGTAAATGAATTGATGTTAAAAGCGTCTATTTATAACACATTTATTGAAAAGACAATTCTATGATACCGAATAATTCAAATCAACTATTCTTTAAAATTACAGTTATTCGACAGAGCACATGGTAGACCAAATATCACGAAGAAACTTTGGTCAACTTTTAAATTGTGTTGGTTTTTACAGGTTTTTGTATAAAAGTAAAATTCGAGGTTGCACTATGAACCTTAAACTAAACAGCTTTATGATCATTATATCTCTTGTATAATTACTTGCAAACAGCTTTATGGCCATTAGTTTATTCTCTACCTGTTCTTTCGTTGCTTTCATACTATAGTTTTCTAAAAAGCCATTGCTATTCAAATCGTTCACCGGCTTACAGTACAAGAATTTGATAATATTTACAATAAAGAGATAGCAAAAAGATATGTTAAACATGAACCAGGCGGTTATCATGCAAACGAAAAGAAGAACCAGCTTATGGTTAACAATCGTGGCTTTATCCTTCACAAAATACGCCGTAAAAAAGGAAGAAAACATGATTACGATATCTACAAGAATAACCATCCTGTTACTCCCAAACAAGTTGTTAATGTGATTGACCTTGAATACCTCTGTATAGAAAAGGATTTCCCAGAACAACTATCATCTGCCTTACCATCCAAAAGGAAAAGAAACCGACAAGATCCGTCTCAAGAAGAAATAGAGTGACAAATAAAATTCATTCTAAAAAGAGGATAGTGGTAGAGCATACAATTTGTCAATTTAAAAAATACAGAATATTGAGCGATGTATTTAGAAACAAATTGAGAAAATATAATAGAATATCCGATATAGTTGCAGGCCTGATAAACTATAGAATATTAAATCATCAAAACTAGAAATCGATATATAATCCAGAAGGAATAGTCTAGATTGTTTCCAATTATGCAAGAGATCTAATGAATTAAAAATGGGGTATAAGAAATTGCTAGCTTGCTGTGTTCATCTAATATAGTTACTAAAATTAATAATGGGTTCGGTGGGATTCGTTGTGCTAGCACTCGAAAATTAGAATTCTATAATTATATGAATCACCTGATCTTTAAAGTTTTCTATAATGTTCGACAAATAGGTTTAATCTTTGTTGACATACCTCGACTCAAGTTTTTCATTCTCATGGAAAAAATTTATCAAAACCTTATGTCATATATTTGATGTATTGCATTGTTATTTCTATGTGCTTTTTTAAGTGGAATGGATGCGGTGGTTTATCTTAAGAACAAGTTTTTAGTATTGATAAAGTAGTAAAGTTACATTTAGCTCATGACTTCGATTCCTGCATGTATAGGAGAACGGTTAATTTATTATTATGATTTTTCATTTATTCTTATCCGAACTTGAATGTTCACACTTATCCTATAGCCATATATCCTAACATTTACCTTGATTAGCCTCGAAGATAACAATTGCTATTGGACTAGCACTTGCAAATGACAGCACATGCAAAACTTGTAACATTTGGAATAGGACTACACTATTACATTTGTAATTGGGACCACAATAGGAATGGTAGAACCACAACAAGCACTTGCACATGGCATTGCTATCGATTCATAACATGCCAATCATTATAATTAGTCACTATTTTTTTCAACTATTTAGTTTACAAGTATTAATTAAAGGTTTCCAGTTTTTTCTAGACGATGAAATCAAAATCAAGAATATCATAACAGACTCATCCAAAACTTGTAACATTCGTAATCAGACTTGCAATACTCCTATTGATGCTACAATAAGAATGGCAAGTCTTCAACGAGCATATGCCATTAGTAGCCATATGGCAGGATATAATTCCTTTACCATAATTCTTACTAGCGACCATGGCTATAATATTGGGTTAATCTCGTCAAACAGATTTATATGAAGATTTGGGATAAAGCATTAGTAAAAAGAGTATCAGATCTAATAATGACAGAATATTGATATTGGTGGATTCTATTATTGGACTTGTTTGATTTCATTAATCTAGCCTCATCCTCGCATATAGAGGATAATATGTATAATAAAATTATAAGCAATTGGAACGAGTTTATTGAATGTTTGCCAGAAGAGGATAAACAACTATTACTTGCAATCATGAGTAAATGCTATTTCAAATATCAAAAATCTATAAAGGCTTATGGATTATCAGATTTTGAGTTATATACCGCATTGTTAATGTCGATATTAATAGATCAACAAATTCAGATTGATGGATTGAAGAATAATTAATAGCAATATGCATCAAGTTCCAGGATTAATATGTGATGACATCAACATCATGATGATTCATAACCATTGAATTAAAATATATGATTGTTCTGTTTCATTAAATTGCAGTAAATTTGCGTCTTTCTTTACACTCGTTAATAAATTCGAAATCCAGTATTGATATTATATGGGAAATTAATTCCAGTTTTGTGACTCGTGTATCTTTTCTCTATGTATTATCTATTGAATAAGCAATACCAGTCAAATATAACCGATGACTTCTATAATTATACTCGAATGGAAGACAAGTAGTTCAATATTATACTGATTTATATACAATAAAGTCTGTTATTATTGATAAATTAAAAATGTATTATCTGGAATGGGTATCATAAATATTTACCAAATAAATCCTACATTGATGTTGGATTATTTGTTGATGAAATGAAATATTTTTATAAAAATGGATTTTAAGTTTTTAAAATTTTTGATATGGGATATAATGCCAATAATAATTATCTTTACATAAAAGGTCCTACTAATGGAATGTTGGGAAATTGTTAAGTTAAAACAAAATTATTTCATTTTATTTCATCTTTTTATATTCAATTTTAATTTCTTTATGTAAAGTAATTGTATTATTTAGAGATAGAAAAAAGTTTTGATTTTTTTGATTTTTTATTTGATATTTGAATATTGGGATAAAGATTTCTCTTTTAATTCATAAATAACAAATAATATTTTAATATGATTAAATTAATAATATTTAATATCTTACTTGAATAACATTGCAAAGCATGGTTTGTATTTTATATTAAAAGTACCTATATTTATAATTGTAATCCTCATCCTTTTTTTTATTTCGAATTGTTTTGATGCTCAAGGAGATAATAAATATAATTTAACAAAAACATTACATCCACAGAATATAACCGCAATCTCAAAAGATAATAGTGTAACATACAAATTTAAAAATAATAATAGTATAATAATTTCAGGACCCTCTAATAACTCTCATACCAAGGAATTTATCAATTCAAAAATTGCATTAATAAAACCTGTATTTACTGATGCAGCCTACAATAACAAATTCTATAATTTTTATAAAAAATATGCAAATGTTTCTTCTAAAATTAATATAACAACTGATCTTGACCTTTTAAACTCTAAGATTACAAATAATCAAAGTGGTAGTTTGCAAATGTATTTGCTATGGTTCAATTAATCAAAACTATAAAATGGATTGATAATAATACCCAAATAAACGTATTATCAGATTTGGATGTAAATAAAGGAAATTTATTTGATAAGAACAATCGCAATTTATAATTTTGATTAATTGGACCATAGCAAATACATTTGCAACAAGTACCACTTTGAATTATTTGTAATCTACAAGTTTAAAAGGTCAGAATCAGTTGTTATCTTAATTTTGGGAGAATCATATGCATATTTTTTATAAAAATTATAGAATTTGTTATTGTAGGCTGCATCAGTAAATACAGGTTTTATTAATGCAATTTTTGAATTCATAAATTCCTTGGTATGAGAGTTATTAGAGGGTCCTGAAATTATTATACTATTATTATTTTTAAATTTATATGTTACACTATTATATAACAAGTATATTCTGCTGGATGTAATGTTTTTGTTAAATTATATTTATTATCTCCTTGAGCATCAAAACAATTCGAAATAAAAAAAAAGGATGAGGATTACAATTATAAATATAGGCTATTTTAATATAAAATACAAACCATGCTTTGCAATGTTATTCAAGTAAGATATTAAATATTATTAATTTGATCATCATTAAAATATTATTTGTTATTTATGAATTAAAAGAGAAATCTTTATCCCAATATTCAAATATCAAATAAAAATCAAAAAAATCAAAACTTTTTTCTTATCTTTAAATAATACAATTACTTTACATAAAGAAATTAAAATTGAATTAAGATATAATAAAATGAATTAATTTTGTTTTAACTTAACAATTTCCCAACATTCCATTTCTAGGACCTTTTATTTAAAGATAATTATTATTGGCATTATATCCCATATCAAAAATTTGAACAAGAATCCATTTTTATAAAAATATTTCATTTCATCAACAAATAATCCAACATCAATGTAGGGTTTGTTTGAATAAATATTTATGATGCTCATTCCAGATAATACATTTTTAATTTATCAACAATAACAGACTTTATTGTATATAAATCAGTATAATATTGAACTACTTGTCTTCCATTCGAGACTGTAATTTATAGAAGTCATCGGTTATATTTGACTGGTATTACTTATTCAATAGATAATACATAGAGAAAAGATACACAACACAAAACTGGAATTAATTTCCCATATAATATCAATACTGGATTTCGAATTTATTAATAAGTGTAAAGAAAGACGCAAATTTACTGCAATTTAATGAAACAGAACAAAAATATATTTTAATTCAATGGTTATGAATTATCGTAATATCGATTTCATTAATATTCCTTTAAATCATGGATAGTGCTATTAATTATTCTTAATCTTTCAATCTGGATTTGTTTATCTATTAATATCAACATTAAATCCATTATATAATTCAAAATCGGATAATCCATAGGCCTTTATGGATTTTTGATATTTGAAATAGCATTTACTTGTGATTTCAAGCAATAGTTGTTTATCCTCATCGGAAGGTAAACAATTAATAAATTCATTCCAATTGCTTATTATTTTACCATAGGTTTTATCCTCTATATGTGAGGATGAGACTAAATTAATGAAATCAAACAAGTCCAATTATAAATCCACCAATATAATATTCTGTTATCATCAATAGATCATTAGATATTCTTTTTAATAATGCTTAATCTCAAATCCTCATATAAATTATTTTACCAAATCAACCATAATATTATTATCATAGTCACTAGTATGAGTTGATAATAAAATATGATTATATTTTCGTGACATGGCCACTAGTAGCAAATGCTTGATGGATATCTACCATTCCTATTGCAGTATCAATAGAGTGTTATTGCAAGCCCAATTCCAAATGTAACAAGTTTTGGATGATCTGTACCATTTGCAACGGCTATTTTAATAGCAATTGTTATCATCAAGATTAATCAAGGTTAAAAGTTAGGATAATGGCTACAGGATAAATATGAACATTCATGTTCGAATGAGAATAAATGAAAAATTATAATAATAAATTAAGTTCTCCTATACATGCAAGAATCGAAGATCATCAAGATAGATGTAATGTTACTACTTTATCAATACTAAAAACTTGTTCTTAAGATAAACCACCGCATCCATTCCACTTAAAAATGCACATAGAAATAACAATGCAATACATCAAATATAAGACATAAGGTTTTGATAAATTTTTTCCATGAGAATGAAAAACTTGAGTGAAGCCTGTCAACGAAGAATTTAAACCTATTTGTTGAACATTATAGAAAACTTTAAAAATCAGTTGTTTCATATTATCATCCAATTCTAATTTTTCGAGTGCTAGCACAACGAATCCAGCCAAACCCATTATTAATTTTAGTAACTTCTATTAGATGAACACAGCAAGCTAAGCAATTTCTTATACCCCATTTTTAATTCATTAGATCTCTTGCATAATTAGAAAAATCTAGAATATTCCTTCTGGATTCTATATCGATTTCTAGTTTTGACTGATTTAATATTCTATAGTTTATCAGGTCTGAAACTATTTCGGATATTCTATTGTATTTTCTCAATTTGTTTCTAAATACTTCGCTCATTATCCTGTATTTTTTTAATTGACAAATTGTATGCTCTACCACTATCCTCTTTTTAGAATCACTTTCGTTGTATCTTTTTCTTCTTGTGGTAAATCTTTCGGTTTTTTTTCCTTTTAATGGTAAGCAGATGATAGTTGTTCTGGGAAATCCTTTTCTATAGAGGTATCCAAGGTCAATCACATTTACAACCCTTTGGGATGACACGATGGTTATTTTTATCAATATCATAATCATATCTACTTCCTTTTTTATGGCGTATTTTGTGAAGGATAAAGCCACGATTGTTAACCCGTCAACTGGTCTTTCTTTTCGTTTGCATGATAACCGCCTGGTCTCATGTTTAACATATCTTTTTGCTATCTCTTTATTGTAAATATTATCAAATTCTTGCCACTGTCAAGCCGGTGAACGATTTGAATAGCAATGGCTTTTTGAGAAAACTATAGTATGAAAGCAACGAAAGAACAGGTAGAGAATAAACTAATGGCCATGAGACTAGTTTTGAGAGTGATTGTTCAAGAAATATAATAATCATAAAGCTGTTTAGTTTAAGGTTCATAGTGCAACCTCAAATTTACTTTCTATACAAAAACCTGTAAAAACCAACACAATTTGAAGTTTAACCAATTTTCTTCGGGATATTTGGTCTACCATGTGCTCTGTCGAATAACTAATTTTAAAGAATAATTGATTTGAATTATTTTATTTCATTTTATTGTCTTTTCGTATAAACATGTTATAAATCGATGCTTTTAACATCAATTCATTTACAATGTTATTCCATTTTACAGAGGATACATGTTCACCAAATATTCTCTTTATAGATGAAAATGCGGATTCGGCCATCCAACGCATGCCATATCTATGTTTTTTCTTCCATCGTTTTATATCCTTGAACTGTTCTAATACAGATAGTTTTCTTGGTGTACAATTGGTATTATTTTTAATGGATGAATTCTTTCTTACTTTTATAACAGGTGTTATCTTTAATTCATCAAGGTACTTGAAGTTGTCTTTAGAATCATAGGCTCCGTCTGCCAATACTTTTTGAATATTGTTATTCTTTGAAACAACATCTCCAACCAATTCCTTTAGTATCTTTCCATCATGAACATTTTCTTTTGTTACATTCCATTGATACTATTTTCTTTGTCTTTATATTTACTGCAACATGAATTTTGATAAAACCTTTTCTCTTTCTTTTATTCTTCTTCCATTTATCAAGTATCCATTCTCCTCTATTTGTTACCTTGATACCTGTACTATCCACCGCTATTACTATGTCGTCTCTTTCTAGGTTTACTTTTGGGTCCAGGTTTATCTTTATCTTTACTACTCTCCACCAGATTGTTGTGAAGTCCGGCACTATCTCTTGGAGTCTCTTTATGTGTTCTGACATCATTCGAAGAAAGCCTTCTAATTGTCGGTATGGAAGTAGGTACGCATGTACGGTGGCGAGCAGCAGCAATATCAAGGAATTCGGATAACGATAATTTGCGCCTTCCTTTCCTTTGTTCATTTTCTTTAACTCTGCTCGCCAATTCTGTAAAAAACCTTAATCAAATAACATTTCTCCTCGTCTAACAAGAGATTCATTGTATTCACTCCAGTTTATCTTTCTCTTGGTTTTCTTCGTCCTTTTCTCCTTGGAACTATCAGACAATATTTATTCTACTAAATAGATTATATAGCTCATTGGAAATTATGAAATGAGTTATTCAACACACCACTACCATATTTTAAG
>CAWISD010000052.1:0-12631 GCA_963838615.1 uncultured Nitrososphaeraceae archaeon | reverse complement strand
TACATAACTGTTAACAGAGCCCCTAAAATAGAGAAATCCTTCAAAATGATAAATCCTTTGAACTAACTGCGTGCTTATTATAACCAAGTGTTTTTATTGTGTCCTTGATAAATACTTTTTGTATCTCAGTTTATTTGAAGTCGGCAGAGGTGATACCTGATTTCCTTATCTACAATTTTGAAAGATAAAAGCATCATTTCATTTTGTATATGGATGGAAAAAAAGTGTTGCAGTTAAGATTATTCATTATTTTAAAGAAAAACTGCAAGTTTTAATGATTATTCCTCTTGTAAGAATAACAGGTTGAACTTAAAACAAATTAATAAATGACGTTCTATTTATGATAAACACGATGAAGATATTTTTAAGATAGCATCTTTATTTTACAATGCTATATATTTATTATGGGATATTGTAAAGTCAAAAGGGGATATCTTTGATTGGGAACCATTTAGAAAAATCACTTTCAACAGAAATCAAACTTTTTAATATTGACAATACCTGAAGTTCTTTTGTTGTATCTCTTTTCTGATTATCAAATGGGATATATGGATAAAAGTTATTCGTTTTATAATTGTATATTAGATATAGGTTTTTACTGTTACTGTTTATATTTCTATTATTTTTATTCATGCCATTACTACTACTACTACTACTGTTATTATTTTGACTATTTCTTTCTTTTATAGATTCAAATTTCTTATTTTCATAATAATCTGCAGAAAAGGTATCTAAAAATTTAAACTTAAATACTGCAGATAATATTTGATCGGCAAAACCATTTTCTTCAATAATATCTCCAGTGGAAGAAAGCCCTGCAGCAACATTTGTTATAATATCTGAATGACTCATCGTCATATCTTTTCCGGTAATAATTATCCATAAATAGTTGTAAGAATCTGTAAATATTTTATATTCGAACTTAAATTCATCTTTAGATACTTCGAGTAAATCTGTACAATCTTTTATTGTATTTTTAAAAACTATTCCATCGATTATCTTGACACATAATGCTGCAGTCCCTGAAAATTGCAAACCTAGTTTTTCTTCAATTGAAATACTTGCTGAGGTCAAAGAAAATATCGCATCCGAGTCGTCACGTTTTGCAGAATTGGCATCTGATTCAATTCTGTTTAGTAATCTTTTAAAAAACTTCAATACATGGAAGCCTCCATATCTAAAAGCCTTTGTATTCTTTTTTCAACTGGTGGATGAGTTGAAAATAAATTAGCAAAAGTAACTGTTGAAATAGTCTGGAATTATAAAGAAAGCGTTTAATCCTTCAACCTGCCTCAAATCTTTATCTGGTGTCTGATTCATAGCACCACTTATTTTCATTAAAGCATTAGCCAGTTTTGCAGGTTTTCCTGTCATTTGAGCGAACCTCTATCTGCAGAATATTCCCTATAGCGAGATATAGCTCTAATTATAAAAAAACTAACCAGCCAAGTAATAAAAGCCACAAATATTATTATCAAAATTCCTCCACCATTATTACGATCTCTATTACCATAACTGTAAAAGCTTCCAAAATATCCAAACTGCATTACCTGAAATGCAATGGTTGAAAATAAACTTGCTAGCGTAATGACCATAACATCGCGATTTCTTACATGTGTCAGTTCATGTGCCAAAACTCCTTCCAACTCATCGTCATCTAGTATCTCTAATAGGCCTGTAGTCACTGCAACTACTGAATTACTTGGTCCTTTGCCTGTGGCAAAAGCATTTGGAATTCTGCTTGGAACAACAGCTATTTTTGGTTTTGGCATATTGTTTCTTGATACTATTCTTTCTACTATTGAGTGGAGAGAAGGATATTGATCGCTTGTAACAATCTTTGCTCCACTACTCCAAAGTACAATTTTATCAGAAAAAAACCATTGAGCAAGAATAAATACTGCTGAAATTATCATTATGGGAAAAAAACCTAAACCCATGCGAGCAAGAACTGCAATAAAAATAATATATAAAAGTGCAAGTATGGATAAACAAAAAATAATTCTTACCGTAATACCGGTATCTCTTTTTTGCCAAGGGTGTTGCATATTCTCTATTTATAGATACGTTGTTTTGCTATTTATTCATATTATAATACTTTTTTTGCTTCTTATTTATATCGTATTTAAAAAATCTTTAAAGCCGATTTTGATTGGTTTGCTTGTGCTACATTAATTAAAAAATATAAACCTGAGATATGTTTATATAAAAGTTTATTTTGGTATTTTAGGGCTGTTATATTTTTATTTAAAATAATCGAGTTTGTTGATCTTTTTAAATTTTTAAATTTTTATATTTGCAATAAATGTTTTAAACTATATAATATATTTTTAAAATTATTTTATATTTTCTTTTTTTTTAAATTACTTGTTAAAAACATATAGCACTACAATTCGACTAATGTTATCAAAGAACCTGTGGGGTGTATTAGAGGGGACAAATATGCACATTCCACTATGAAAAGATCTTGTGTTATCTTCAATTTCTATGAATCCATTTCCTTCTATAATATAATATATTTCGTCTTGAGAATGTGGCTTTTGTATGTCTTTTTGTCCTGGTTTTAAAACTAGTATGCCTGCATCAATTTTATTGGTTTGTAAAAAGTCAAGAAAATAATGTTCATCGATATTCTTCTCATTTGACTCGATTTGTGCAATAACCTTCTTTGTATCGTAGATGTTTTCCATACTCATTAAGGATACTATTAGTTTTATAAGTTATTACAGTTCTCGGCATTTTTTTAGATGCTTGTTGGTGAATATAAATAAATATCGAATGTATTTTGTTCGATACAATAAATTTGGTTTAGTTATATGATTTGTAAATTAAATGAGGCTTGGTCATAATTCCATATCCCATGCCGTTATCCAGAACCTTACCATTACGAGGTACCAAGCATATATTTTATAGATTTTGGATTAGATTCCCTACTTACAGTTATAGTATACCATTAGCTGATATAATAAAACAGATAAAAGTACAATTGCAGATACTTTATGAAATCCACGTACTGGTAATGGGTTATCCTAAAGACTGATTTGATATGTTCTATCAACGGTTCTATCGATATTCCCCTCTGACTGTAGATTGCCTGCCCTAATTCCGATTCATAAAAGCATACAAGTTCAAGCCTCTTTTTGGAAGTACTTTCATATCTTTTAACAGGACAAATCAGGTCTATTCCCAATGTATTTTTGCTATGTTCATACAGTTTCTTGTCATCATATCCGGGAGTCAGCTATCATATAACGTAAAGTTGGTAAAAGGAAAACCGATGATGACGATGGTAATAAAGTAACGTATATCTGGTTATCCTGTACATTTGCAGTAGTTACATCGGCTGCGGTTAGAGTACTACAATCTCTCCTACATCTGTTGTTGTTGTAGATGTTAGATGTAGTTTACATCCGAAATCGATTCTTTGGTGTGACTATAGCCCACCACCGTGCATCTGTATCAATGCCAGGACGTGGTATACTCCTTTCTTCATATGGATGATTTATGCCATAGGTGACCATTTGCTTTTAGCAGAGTACTCTTGTCTACTGCTGTTATCGAAGAGTCAATCACCATCAAGCCTTCTACAACAAACAGATATCCCATTGTAGATATTCTTTCTTTTGTATCTATAGTAGACATGGTCTTCGATCACCTGTCAAATGTACGTCTACTGCATGGAATGGATATTAATCCACAGGCTATTGCTAGTTTATGGTTATACTGACAATCCATGTTAAGAAAAGTATGTAATCCGTTGCTGGAATCAAGTTTAAACCATCTTATCCTTACAATAAAACATCTTAAAATTACAGTTGGAGAATATATACATATGGTCTACTACGTTTTCGTGGCATAGCAAGCCATGGTATACCACCTATCATATACAGAACATAAAAGGCTGGATTCCTTTAGTCTATCAAGCTAATCTTTGGAACAGTTGTTCTCAAAATAACATTCCAAAAGTTAGCTTTAAGCTGTTATAAAATGTATCGAGATAATTTGAATTATGACCATACTTCAATTAAATAATATATATTTGTATTTAATAGGCGTTATAAAGTTAAGGAAAATATTATCTCTTTGCTGTTATAGTCGACAATTGCTTTGTTGCATGATTCGAAATACAGTTAAGGGTATACCTCATTCATAATAAACCCATTGAAATTATGACTATTTGGTCACCTTCTTACCTCTAAAACGTTGATAAAAAACGATTTACTGAATCATGCAACAAAGCAGTCGACATTTAGATCCAACCAATTCTTTACATGTTTTAGTTTTCATTTTTTTATTTTGTATGAAGAATAAGCATCAAAGCATCTGGTTTCATCTTTATGTATTGCATTGTCCTTTCAATAATGACTTTCTCTTTTTTATATCAAAAAGAATACAGATGATGACGTGTATATAAAAACTTGCGTCTGAATACCATGTACCACCCACAATATCTGATAAAACTGGATATTTGTCATATATCTTATTAAACTGAAGATAGAGTTCTCTGTGACTACCGTATACTGCTTTGTTGCATGATTCGAAAAACAGTTAAAACTATACTCCAGTTAGGACAATGATAATATAATTTTACTGTCGTTATAATCTATCAACAAAACGTTAACAAATAACGATTAAAATAATCATGCAACTAATCACCGTATAGTCCTTTGATGCTTATTCCAAGGATTTTTGTCTTTTGGTGGCTCCATGGCAACTCCGAGCCAGATGTATTGAGAGATAACATTTATGAGTTACAAAAATTCTATAACAATTCTTTTTCATTTTTTAGATATCTTATATGGTTTATACTTTTGTATCCAATTCCAAATAGAAAATGATTTTTTGATAAATATGATAATCTATAAATGTTTTCCTTAGAAATAAGTATGAAAAATAAAAAATAATCCACAACAAATGTATTCTGAAGTACCTGTTTCTGTATTCATAAAATAGATGCGACAACTTCAAACTATGCATTATACTTAGATTAACAGAGCCATCAATTGACATACTTATTTAATCAATTGCAAGAATTAATTAAAATAATAGATAACAGCCAAGAAGGATCTAAATTTATCAAGACTTTTATAAAATATTACATAATTGAATTATTTTTAAAAACCATTAAATTGTATATAACTCTAAAATTTTGTAAAAAACTTGTATATATAAATATTATAATGTATACATATTATTATGAGTAGTATAATTGTTTTCGTAATAGGAATAATTGTTTCAACCATAATTATTTACTTTGTTACTAAACTATTTGGTGAAAAGCAAGGCATAAAAACAGCCTTTTTTGCTGCAATAATTGGAACAGTAGTATTTACAGTTGTTTACGCGGTTCTTGGTAGAAGTCTTATACCTGGTGCTATAGGTGCTATTGCCTGGTTATTCGCCTTAAAGTGGCTTTATAATATGACATGGCTAAAAGTAATTGCAGTTGCAGTCATAGTTTGGATTATTGCATCAATAGTTGGAGCAGTGGTTCCAACAGGAGTAGGCCCATTATAAAAAAAGGCGATCAATTTTCTGATCGATACATTTTTTTATTTTAATTAATTCACAAAACTATATCATCATCAATATATAATTTTAAAAATAATGATATTGACTGATTTTAAAATTAGTATTATAACAATACATAAAGACAAAGAAATCGTCATAGGAAATCTCAAAATGGAATATAGATTATAACTACATTATAAATAATAGAAATACGTACATTATAACCAGAACATAGGTAACAAATATGGTAACAAGATTGAATATAACAAGGATATAAAAAACTACAACGATATTTAAATTAAGATAATTAATCAGTCATAATAGAACTTTGTCAAAGCGATTTAATGAAATTATTTAAAGTAGTTTTTTTATATACTTGTCATTGTCAGCAACATTCCAAAAACCACGATAATATAAGATATTTTTATTAACAACTTTTTGTATTATTATATATATTTGGGTTTGAATTCCTTTACCATATTAATTTTTAGCCCGCGGGAGATTCCAATTGTATTTGATTGCAAGAAATCTAATAGAAATTATAGAAACTACTGCAATAATCGCTGCTACTCCGATGTCAAGTAATATTAAAAGCAAATAGAAAATTACAATGCCCATAAAACTTGCTGTAACATATAGTTCTTTAATAAACACTATTGGAATTTCATTGACAAATACATCACGCAGTATCCCTCCACCTATGGCAGTTAATACTCCTGCAAATGCCATGATTAAAAAATTATGACCAAACAATGTATAGGCAACTGTTGCACCTATTATTGTAAAAGCACCAAGCCCTATAGCATCAAATTTTATAAAAAGATTCCAATGTTTCTTTAGTCTTGGATAGAGGAAAAAAACTACAATACCAGTTGAAATAGTTATCAAAAGGTAAATGGGATCTACTAATGCATTTGGTGGAAACCTTCCGAATACGACATCACGAATTATTCCTCCAGCAAGACCTGTAATTATTGAAAGAATTATAACTCCAACGATATCCGATTTTTGCTCGATTGCTTTGAATGAACCTGTAACTGCAAATGCCATTGTACCAAAAAAATCAAGTAAATGAATAACCAAAGGGTAGACAATTATGGCAGAAGATGAATCAGACATTATAATAATCTAAAGCATCAATATATACGGAATTATTTTGTTATATTGTAACAAAATACAATGACCTTGAAAATCAAACATCTTTTAAACACCAATCTTTATGCTTATTCATGTACAAAAATTCACTTTTGTATAACTGCAGGGCTGTTTATAATAATATTGTTTTTATAATTCGAAGATCACCATTTATTTGACCTTGTATAATTTCCTCTGATGACTTTAATAGTCTAGCATTTGCTTTTTTCACTCCACTTTATAAAATTGAGATGGATCAATGAATTATAATACTTATCCCCTGGTAGAACAGATGTCATAGAAGGTTGAAATCCAAAATGTCCCTCTCCCTTATTCCATTAATAAAGTCATATTCTTGTTGAATGTATAATTTTGGAATTGAAGATAACAAATATACAAAGTTTATTTTATGCCAAAAATCTCATTTATTGAAGCAGTTGTTTGATTATCTGATGAATCAGTTGCAATAAAAAATGCTAATCTCTCATCTGCATATCCTTTCGATAGATGAATGGAAATTATATTGTCGGATATTGCAAATGTGATGGAACTACTACCAAATGTAGGTACCAATAACATTATAAATATAATAGAAATTACTACTTTGAATTTATTTGACGTCATAAATATTAAATTTCATCGTTGCTTTTAAAAATGGTTTATACATTTGAAGTTCAAAGAAAGAAATAACAGTACATATAATTAAAAACTTTTGTAATTATAAGTTCTTCCATATTTGTTACATACAATTGTAACAGGGCAATCCAAAGAATGTTAAATATCTTTTCTAGTGATTACAAAATTATAGATTGATGTCAAAAAGTAATAAAAAAACTCTCTTATTAAGAGCATCAATAATAATAATTGCTTTATCATTAATATCAAGCTTATTCGACGGATCGGATGATATATTAGCAAAAAAACATAAAACAAATCATCATAATCAATTTTCTCAATCGATAGGGCAGGACCAATCATCAAACCAAAACCTAAAATGTGAACCCGATGGAAACATATTATCAGGTTCTTGTAGTAATTCGAACTTTCAAAACCAAATAAATACAGGTACCAATTCAATAGATCAAAACCTGGGCAGGCATGACAGCAATTCAATGACACAGGGAATAGGGCAGGACCAATCATCAAATCAAAACCTAAAATGTGAACCCGATGGAAACATATTATCAGGTTCTTGTAGTAATTCGAACTTTCAAAACCAAATAAATACAGGTGACAATTCCATTTATTAACAATCATTTTACATTGATAAATCAAATCACAGCTTTTGATTATAAAAGCCTATAAATTTAAAAAAAGATACTTCCATATTATTCATCCTCAAAAAAAATAATGAGATATATAATTAAAAAATTATAATTTTTTAATTATATCTTGAAACACGTATTGTTTTAATGAAATAGTAATAGCAAAAAATTACTTTGGATGTGATGTTATGGTATTTGGTGACATTATTACCAATATATCAAAAGGAGCATTTGGATTGGAAGTATTAGCGTTTGGTAAGTAGGTAACAGCATCTATACCATAACCTGATTTTTTAACCTTATCAACTGCTTTCCAAAGAGGATTCATTGAATGAGATTTTAATACTAGCGTAGTTGGACTTTCGTAAAGCACATTTACAGTGGGAGCACAGCTACTAGTATTCTCCAAACAATGCTGATAACCTTTGCTTTCTGCAAAGAACTTTGTGAAAGGTGTCGCAGTACTATTTATTATATGTACAGCGGTTTGCTGTAGAGAAAAAGAATGAAGAGTATTAATGGTCATTCCCAAAATAGCACTAATTGCAATTAAAGATATTATAATAATTTTATACATTTATTAAAAAAGAGAGAAAATGTATTTAAATTTTATATACTTATTGTTATTCTGTGAAACAATAATAATAACAATAGTTGTCTTAATATCTTATGATATTCACACATTAAAAGATAGGAAATCCAATAATAAAGATTATTAAATTAATAACTTTGTATTAGAGACATAATAGAGAATATACATTTTATGAAATCTTTTTTAAACTTGGTGCACTGAATTACCTTTTTCAAATTATATATAACAATAACTAATAAAAAACATAGACATGGAAAAAAATAAAAATATTAAATTATAAATAATAAAACAAATAGCATCAACTATGCATTCGTAGAAGATGAAAAATTTATTCCAGTCTTAATCAATTATGAAGAGTAAAACAAATTATGAAGAAAATGTTAGAAGCAAAGGATCATAGATAAGAGAAAAACTAGTACAAAGTTTAGGTCGGGATTAAAATTTAGAAACTAATCACATAAGCCTTTTAAAAGTGTAAGAATAATTTCGCTTATTGCACCCCGATTTGAATCATAATATCAAATATATTTCTTAAATAATCAATATTCATATTGTCATTACATGTAAACTAATTGAATATTTTAAAAAAAACAATTTTAAAAACCTAATAATAATCCATTTGTTTAATATAGAAATAATTTTAATTTATGATTTTATTAGGATATTAGATTTTATTTAAAATCCATAATAATTTTTATTGAAATTTATTTAAAAGATTTGATTAAAGTAGGATTCAAAAACATGCTAAATCAATCATCAGGTAAGATATTTAATATATATATAAAAAGGTAAAGGAAATGACAGACGATATTGAGACGGTTTTGGATTTTAAAGTTATTAAAGAATTTTGGGATGCCTATGATTTAACTGATGGGACAAAATTGAAAAACAGAGTAATCTTGACAGGAGTTAAAAAACCATACAAACATAATAACACTAATAATAATAATAAAATAAATGAGTATGAATTTGATTTTCAATCTATACAATCTTTTATTTTTTCCAAAAAATCTAAAGGTAATCCACATACAAAATTATATACAAAACAAGAACTCGATTCATCCTACACGATAGAAATCGCATATAATACAATTTCAGAAAAGTGGAACGAGTATACAATTAATGATAATGAGACAAAATTAAAATTAAAATTAAAGAGTATTGCTACACAAATTCAAAAATCAAATATGGTGTTACAAAATGGTGATCCCATTTATAACGTGAAAATCAAAATTCTATCAAAAGTAATCAGACCTAAAATTTAATTTAATTTGTCAATTAATATTTAAGGCACATATTTACCAATAATATAAATCACCAAAAATAATATTAATTTAATTTGATTCTGTCATAATCCCAAACAAATTAATAGTAATTTTATTTCATTTATTTTTAACAATATAAATATCATCCATATAGGATACCATTTAGTAGTGAAATGTATTTTGAATATTAAAATAACGATAATCTAAAAAATTCTGTTAGATTGAACTTAATTTTTAGATAAACAAATCTGATTTTTTGTTAATTATCAATTTAAAACGTTTATCGAAAGAATTTTTTTCTTAACTTTGCAGATCATCTAAGTGGTATCTGTATATATGAGGCTTGGTCATAATTCAAATTATCTTTTAATATATTTACATATAGCTTAAGCTAACCTTTGGAATATGATTTTGATTAATACTGTTCCAAAGATTAGCTCCTGATAGAATAAATGAATCCATCCTCTTTAACATTCTGTATCTGATAGGTTGTATACCATGGCCTACTGCATACCAAGGAAACGCGGTAGACCATATGTATATTCTCCTACAGTAATTCTAAGATGTTTTATTGTAAGGATATGGTTTAGACTTGATTCCAACAATGCCTTACATACTTTTCTTATTATGGACTGCTATCAGTATAACCGTAAACTTGCACTGGCCTGTGGTCTGACAACAATACCTAGCTAGACGTACATTTGACAGACGATTGAAGACCATTTCTACTAGATCTAAAAGAAAGAATATCGACAATGGGATATCTGTTTGTTGCAGAGCGTTTGGCGGTAATCCTTCTATAACGGCAATAGACAGTACTCTAATAAAAGCAAAAGGTAGTGTATGGCATAAATCATCCATGAAAAAAGGAATAGTACCTTGTCGCTGGCATTGATACAGATGCAAGGTGGGGTTATAGCCATACTAAAGGATGGATTTTCGGATACAAACTACATCTAACATGTACAACAGCAATAGATGAGTCTGTAGTACCTCTAACAGCAGAGATGTACTACTACTGCTAATGTTCCAGATAACAAGATGTATGTTTCTTTAACATCTTCATCTTCTTTGGTATTCTCTTTACCATCTGTATTATACATGGTAGCTGATCCTGGATATGATGCTAAGAAACTGTATGAATATAGCAAAAAACATTGGGAATAGATTTGGTTTGTCCTGTTGAAAGATATAAAAGTACTTCCAAAAAGAGGCTTGAGCTTGTATGCTTTTATGAATCTGAATTGGGGCAGGCTATCTACAGCCAGAGAAGAATATCGATAGAACTCATTGATAGAACATATCAAATCAATCTTTAGGATAGACCCATTACCAGCACGTGGATTTCATACGGTATCTGCAATTGTACTTTTGTCTGTTTTACTTTATCAGATAATGGTATACTATAACTGTAAAACCGACACAATAAATCCAAAATCAATAAAATACATGCTTGGGACTGGCTGACATGGTATTGAGGATAAAGATGAATGATTTTGAATTATGACCATGCCTCGTATATATAAGAATTGTCATAAGAAACCATACTGCGAGTAAAGATCGGATACAAAATACACCTGAAGTAATATTTTATAAAAAAAACAGGGTCTTCGAATTATTCGTATATTCAAAAATCTGAAAATCCAAATTATAAACGTTATCCCTCAATACATCTGGCTCGGGGTTGTTATGGAGCGACCAAAAGACAAAGAAATCCTTGGAATAAGCATCAAAAAGCTATACGGTAGTCACAGAGAACTCTATCTTCAGTTTAATAAGGTATATGACAAGTATCCAATTTTATCAGATATTGTGGGTGGTACCTGGTATTGAGACGCAAGTTTTTATATACACGTCATTATCTGTATTCTTTTTGATATAAAAAAAGAGAAAGTCATTATTGAAAGGACAATGCAATACATAAAGATGAAACCAGATGCTTTGATGCTTATTCTTCATACAAAATAAAAAAATGTGAACTAAAACATGTAAAGAATTGGTTGGATCTATCATAGATTTAATATTGATGAATTGAAAACTGAAGCGAACATAGATCAATTGGTGTATTGTTGATAAAGTGAAATTAATTTCGTCATTTTTTAAATTTTTTCATAGTGAGTAGTTGAAATTTGTGTCATTCTTTCCAACACTGCCAAGAGGATTCAATATAATAACAAATACGAATAAAATAAAATATAAAATATTACATGATTCAATGAATGCTTATATTTAGACTAAATACTATCATGTTTATTTAGTTGTAATTAATTATATTGTTTTTAAAAGAATAATATAATACTTATATTGCAAATTAATTTAAAATGTATTTTATTATTGTATATATAGTTTATTATTATTGATATTGTAAGAATTATTATTAGTAATGAAATGTATATCATTGAGGCAACGGTATGCTGACTTTCTCGCAATTGGCAAAAAAACTATTGAGTTAGGAAAACGGTGTACTAAATTTAGAGGTGATTTTTTAATCCATGCCTCAAAAACTGTTGATAATAATGCTTGTAAATATTATGGAATAAACTAGTGATATAGTTACCAAAGGATTATTATCGGTAAAGCTTTTCTATACGATGTTAAGAAATATCAGAATATTGATGAATTTGTTTTAGATAAAAATAGACATTTATCTTTAACGAATTTCAGATAATAAAATATTTATGGATTTTTAATAAATGATGCAGTAAAATTCAAAAATAATATTCCCTATTTGGGTAAACTTGGTTTGTTTGAAGTTTTGAAAATTAATATTTTTGATTGCAATTTATAGTAAATTTTAATTGTTATATTAAATATGCATTTTATTCTGGTACATTTTCGAATATATTCCATTAAATTAAACATCT
>CAWISD010000051.1:0-14031 GCA_963838615.1 uncultured Nitrososphaeraceae archaeon | reverse complement strand
AAAAGAAGCCATACGGTAGTCACAGAGAACTCTATCTTCAGTTTAATAAGATATATGACAAATATCCAGTTTTATCAGATATTGTGGGCGGTACATGGTATTCAGACGCAAGTTTTTATATACACGTCATCATCTGTATTCTTTTTGATATAAAAAAGAGAAAGTCATTTTTGAAAGGACAATGCAATACATAAAGATGAAATCAGATGCTTTGATGCTTATTCTTCATATAAAATAAAAAAATGAAAACTAAAACATGTAAAGAATTGGTTGGATCTAATTGTCGACTATAACAGCAAAGAGATAATATTTTCCTTAACTTTACACCACCTATTAAATACAAATATATAATATTTAATTGAGGCTATGGTCATAATTCAAATTATCTCTTGATATATTTTACAACAGCTTAAAGCTAACCTCTGGAATATGATTTTGATTAATAACTGTCCCAAAGATTAGCTCTTGATAGATTAAAGGAATCCATCCTTTTTAACATTCTGTATCTGATAGGTTGTATACCATGGCCTGCTATCACCACGAAAACGTGGTAGACCGTATGTATATTCTCCAACAGTAATTCTAAGATGTTTTATTGTAAGGATATGTGTTTAGAATCGATTCCAACAATGCATTACATACTTTTCTTAACATGGACTGTCAGTATAACCATAAACTAGCATTAGCCTGTGGTCTGGTAACCATTCCATAGCAGTAGACGTACATTTGACAGGCGATTGAAGACCATTTCTACAGATATAAAAGAAAGAATATCGACAATGGGATATCTATTTGTTGTAGCAGAAGGCTATGGTATGACCCTTCTATAACAGCAATAGACAGAGTACTCTGTTAAAAGCAAATGGTCATGTATGGCATAAATCATCCATGAAAAAAGGAATAGTACCACGTCCTGGTATTGATACAGATGCTCGGTGGGGATATAGTCATACCAAAGGGATGGATATTTGGATATAAACTACATCTAACATCGTACAACAGCAACAGATGTAGGAAAGATTGTAGTACCTCTAACAGCAGCAGATGTAACTACTGCTAATGTACCGGATAATCAGATGTATGTTCCTTTAATATCTTCTCTTCTTCTTCTGTATTCTCTTTACCATCTGCATTGTATATGATAGCTGATCCAGGATATGATGATAAGAAACTGTATGAATATAGCAAAAAGATATTAGGATAGATCTGGTTTGTCCTCGTAGAAAGATATAAAAGTTCTTCCAAAAAGAGGCTTGAGCTTGTATGCTTTTATGAATCGGTATTAGGTCAGGCTATCTATAACCAAAGAAGAATATCTATAGAACCATTGATAGAACATATCAAATCAGTGTTTAGGATAGACCCATTACCAGCACGTGGATTTCATGCAGTATCTGCAATTGTACTTTTGTCTGTTTTATTATATCAGATAATGGTATACTATAACTGTAAAACAGACAATTCAATCCAAAATCAATAAAGTATATGCTTGGGACTTGGTAAGGTAAGGTTCTGGATAAAGGCATAGGATATGGAATTATGACCATGCCTCATTTAATTTACAAATCATATAACTAAACCAAATTTATTATATTGAACAAAATACATTTGATATTTATTTATATTAACCACCAAGCATCTAAAAAAAATGCCGACAACTGTAAATAACTTATAAAACTAATAATATTCTTAATGAGTATGGAAAACATCTACGATACAAAGAAGGTTATTGCACAAATCGAGTCAAATGAGAAGAATATCGATGAACATTATTTTCTTGACTTTTTACAAACCAATAAAATTGATACAGGCATACTAGTTTTAAAACCAGGACAAAAAGACATACAAAAGCCACATTCTCAAGATGAAATATATTATATTATAGAAGGAAATGGATTCATAGAAATTGAAGATAACACAAGATATTTTCATAGTGGAATGTGCATATTTGTCCCCTCTAATACACCCCACAGGTTCTTTGATAACATTAGTCGAATTGTAGTACTATATGTTTTTAACAAGTAATTTAAAAAAAGAAAATATAAAATAATTTTAAAAATATATTATATAGTTTAAAACATTTATTGCAAATATAAAAATTTAAAAATTTAATAAAGTTCAACAAACTCACTACTTAATAAAAATATAATAGCCTTAAAATACCAAAATAAACTTTAATATAAACATATCTGAGGATTATATTTTTTAAATAATGTATAACAAGCAAACCAATCAAAATCGGCTTTAAAGATTTTTTACATACGATATAACAAGAAGCAAAAAAAGTATTATAATATGAATAAATAGTAAATCAACGTATCTATTAATAGAGAATATGCAACATCCTTGGCAAAAAAGAGACACTGGTATTACGGTAAGAATTATTTTTTGTTTATCTATACTTGCATTATTATATATTATTTTTATTGCAGTTCTTGCTCGTGTGGGTCTTGGTTTTTTTCCCATAATGATAATTTCTGCAGTATTTATTCTTGCTCAATGGTTTTTTTCAGATAAAATTGTACTTTGGAGTAGTGGAGCAAAAATTGTTACAAGCGATCAATATCCTACCCTTCACTCCATAGTAGAAAGAATTGTCTCAAGAAATAATATGCCTAAACCAAAAATTGCTGTTGCTCCAAATAGAATTCCAAATGCTTTTGCCACAGGCAAAGGACCTAGTAATTCTGTAGTCGCAGTGACTACAGGAATATTAGAAATACTAGATGACGATGAATTGGAAGGAGTTTTAGCACATGAATTAACACATATAAAAAATCGCGATGTCATGGTCATTACGCTTGCAAGTTTATTTTCAACCATTGCATTTCAGGTAATGCAGTTTGGATATTTTGGAAGCTTTTTCAGTTATGGTGATAGAGATCGTAATAATGGAGGTGCAATTTTGATAATAATACTTGTGGCTTTTATTACATGGCTAGTTAGTTTTTTTATCATTAGAGCTATATCACGCTATAGAGAATATTCTGCAGATAGAGGTTCGGCTCAAATGACAGGAAAACCTGCAAAACTTGCTAATGCTTTAATGAAAATAAGTGGTACTATGAATCAGATACCAGATAAAGATTTGAGGCAGGTTGAAGGATTAAATGCTTTCTTTATAATTCCAGCGATTTCAACAAGTTACTTTTGCTAATCTGTTTTCAACTCATCCGCCAGTAGAAAAAAGAATACAAAGACTTTTAGATATGGAGGCTTCCATGTATTGAAATTTTTTAAAAGATTATTAAATAAAATTGAATCAGATGCTGATTCTGCAAAACATGATGACTCGGATGCAATATTTTCTTTAACTTCAGCAAGTATTTCAATTGAAGAAAAATTAAGTTTGCAATTTTCAGGAATCTGCAGCATTATGCATCAAGATAATCGATGGAATAGTTTTTAAAAATACCATAAAAGATTGCACAGATTTGCTCAATGTTTCTAAAGATGAATTTAAGTTTGAATATAAAATCTTTATAGATTCTTATAATTATTTATGGATAATAATTACTGGAAAAGATTTAACGACAATCCATTCAGATGTTATAACAAATGTTGCAGCAGGGCTTTCTTCTACAGGAGACATTATAGAAGAAAATGGTTTTGCCGATCAAATATTATCTGCAGTATTTAAGTTTAAATTTTTAGATACCTTCTGCTAGATTATTATGAAAATAAGAAATTTGACTATTATAAAAGAAGAAAATAGTCAAAATATAACAGAAGTAGTCAAAATAGTAATGGAGAATAAAAATATAGAAATATACAACAGTAATGATAAAAACCTATATCTTATATACAACTATAAAACGAATAACTTTTATCCCTATATACCATTTGGTAATTATAAAAGAGATACAACAAAAGAATTGCAAACCTTTTCAATATTAAAAAGTTTAATTTCAGTTGAAAGTGATTTTTCTAAATGGTTCCCAATTAAAGATATTCCTTTTTGATTTATGATATTTTGTAATAAAGTGTTGTAAAATAAAGACGTCAACTTAAAAAAATTTCTTCAGCGTGTCAGTCAATAAATAGATAAAGTCATCTATTAATTTGTTTTAACTTACACGTTCTTTTCACAAGAATAGTAATTATCAAAACTTTTTTTCTTTAAAATATGGAATAATCCGTTACAATGATACTTTTCTCCATCCATTTACATACAAAATGAAGAGGATGTATTTTATCTTTCAACAATGTAGACAGAAATCAGGCATCACCTCCGCCGATTCAAATAAACTGAGATACAAGAAGTATTTATCAAGGACATAATAAAAACACTCGGTTATAATAAGCATGCAATTAGTTCAAAGGATTTATCATTTTGAAGGATTTCTCTATTTTAGAGTCTCTGTTAACAGTTATGTAAACATATAAATACTTTCTTCCTGTAAACTAACAGTGTTTGTTTAGACGCCATACCACAACACCTTCAGCTAGCCATTTTAAAATATCATCATTATGAGGGATACTTTCCTCAGGTCTATTACCGATGATCAAAGAAACATTTTGTATGATATGATAAGTGGATGATGAAGAATCCAGTTATCGGGCCAAATAATCTTACTTAAAGATGAAGGATAACAGTCCCGAAATAAGGAATGCAACCAACCATATGATGTTAACATAAGAAAATGGATACACCATCGTTTCAATGAAAAAGTATTGGAGGTATTATATCAGAAAACACATACAGCAAACCAATCAAAATATCTGATAATATAGAGAAAAAGATAGCTGGAAGTAGCAGTAGCCAAGAATCCAAGAGACTACTATACGGCTATTTCTCAATATGGTCATTACGTCTGTTCTTGCAGGATATATATCCAAGGAACTGAACATTGTGGATTCAATAAGTCACACTGGGATTAGAAATATACTCCTAAAACATGGGAAAGTACAGACAATCAAAGGTAACATTGAGTAACAGCACTGACCCAGAATACCATTTGAAAAAAAGAGAATTGAAGAACTAAGATACAAGTTACCTGTAGATTCTGTCCTTTCTACGAAGATGAGAAAGGGCCGATAGTAGCCAAAACCTATGGTGGTGCATCTTGGTCATACATAAAGTCAAAGGTATCCAATGCTCAAAAGATAAAAGGATTACTAAATGTATTTGTATCTATGACCATACAAATAACCAGATGTGGACACATTGATACAAAGTAAGACAGGAAAGCAGTTTATAGATTTTATAAAAAGAATAGATAGAAGATATGATCAAGATATCAAAAATATTTTTCTTGTTCTTATAACCTGCATCCATAAATCAAAGAAAGTAAAGGAAAAAATAGCCAAATGTTGTCCTAGAATAAAATTTGTATTTTTGTCCGGTAAAATCACCAGAACTCAACTTAATTGAAGTAAGATGGTCATGGCTACAAAGAAAGGCTATTAACAATTCTACATTTAAAGACGAGCAAGAAATAGGTAAGGCTAGTTAGCAGCTGGAAGAATATATATAATAAAAATCATGGCAAAGCAATCACAAATATTTTACAAGATTATTACTTTTGTGTTTACATAGCTGTTAACAGAGCCAAATCAAATATTATCAAATAATATTAGAACCTTTGGCCTGCTTTACCAATAAATTATGTATTTATTAAAATATGAATTAAAATGTACTAAATTTTAATCCATACAATAAAAAAGGAGGATAAATATTAGAACTCTGTTTTGTATCTATCGACTTCGTCTTTGGTTATTTTAAACCATAATTTATTTCCATCAAATTTTACTGCATAGTTCCTTGGCAATTTATATTTATGTTTATGTAGCGCGCCTTTCTGGGTAAGAACATAATCAGGTCCAACTTCGTGAACTTCGCCTAAATCTTCATCATCAAGTCCCCTTGCTTCTTTTTTTATAACATCGTCCCAATTGATATTAGAGTAAGTATCATTTGATGTACCACTAATGACATTGTTACCATCTATATCACTTTTATTATAAATTGTATCGTCAGCAACTGTATTATCTAATACCTCGCCATCGTGAACGCTCTTGTATCTATCGACTTCGTCTTTGGTTATTTTGAACCATAATTTATTTCCATCAAATCTTGTAACGAGATTCTTTGGCAATTTATATTTATGTTTATGTAGCGCGCCTTTCTGGGTAAGAACATAATCAGGTCCAACTTCGTGAACTTCGCCTAAATCTTCATCATCAAGTCCCCTTGCTTCTTTTTTTATAACATCGTCCCAATTGATATTAGAGTAAGTATCATTTGATGTACCACTAATGACATTGTTACCATCTATATCACTTTTATTATAAATTGTATCGTCAGCAACTGTATTATCTAATACCTCGCCATCGTGAACGCTCTTGTATCTATCGACTTCGTCTTTGGTTATTTTAAACCATAATTTATTTCCATCAAATCTTGTAACGAGATTCTTTGGCAATTTATATTTATGTTTATGTAGCGCGCCTTTCTGGGTAAGAACATAATCAGGTCCAACTTCGTGAACTTCGCCTAAATCTTCATCATCAAGTCCCCTTGCTTCTTTTTTTATAACATCGTCCCAATTGATATTAGAATCGATACGATCCATAGTAGAAATGATGTTGATGCTATCTATATTACTTTTATTATAATTAATATTGAATAAAAATGGTCTCAATAAAAAAGTACCATTATCATTATCTGATAACGACCATCCCAGTGATTATACTTTCTTTGATGCTGCTGTTTGTAATTCTTGAGTTAATTTCATCAACTCCGAATCTAATCCGGAAGCGAATTCTTGTGGAGCATCAGGTAGACTAGGTATTTCAAACCCTTCTGGAAATCCTTCGATTACTTCTAATGTTCCACCGTCGTCAAATGGAGATTCTCCTTTAAAGATTTTATCAAATTGAGATGTTTCACCTTTATTTGTAAATGTCCACATTTGATTATGCAAATTCTTTCTTTCTAATTCTTTAACTTCAGGCATAGTAGATGTATCAAATCGAGGTACAGGTAATGATTTACCCCAATCAACACCCAGAGTTTCAAGTGCCTTTGCGAATACTTTTTCATGTACTAAATCTCTTGTAATTAAATAAGATACTGTTGATCTATATGCTTTATCATTACTCATCTGATATAGCCTACACTTTTGTAATCTGCCAGTGCACTCTAGCATAAGGTTGTATATCATATTCAAAACAAGGTTTCCACTATCATAAACATAAGAAGCCGACCAAGGGTTTCCTGCAGCGTCTACTGGTCTAGCACTTTGACCTGCAACTAAAAAGTGATGAATGTTGGGAGATTCTAGTGCTACGGATAAGGGTAGTTCATCATCAGGTTGAGTGGAGTTTTTGGAAGCACCCTCTAATAAAATGTTGATGGTATTTGTAATCTGTTCAACATGTGCCATTTCTTCAGTGGCTACACTTTTTAACAAATCTTGATATGGTTTTGCATCACCTCTAAAATTCATATTTTGAAAAAAGTATTGCATCATTGTTCGCATTTCACCAAATTGACCGCCAAGTCCTTCTTGTAATGCTTGAGCTGCTTTTGGATTTGGTTTATCAGCTGGAGGAATAGGATGAGGAATTTTGTTAATCGATAAAAACATCTACTTTTATTTGTTTATCATAGTTTAAATTAATGGTATAGCAATTCAGAAATTTTCAAAATTTTATATAGTTTTATAAAAGTTTTAGAGTCTTTAAAATAGAAAAATAAATTATAAATTATTATTCTAGTGGGATTATCGTATATGAGAATATATGACAAATAAACTAAATAACTACTTACTGTACAAAGTCAAGGTATTTGAAAGATACTATATTTCCTTTAAAACAAAATTGCCATCAAGGAAATAGTCCAAGTAATTTAGTGTTTGATTAAAACTGCCTACAAGCTGTACCTGTTTCACACGTGCTTGGAATACGGGTAATTTATCTTTTGGGTCCTATAATATTGAGTTTATCCTAGTATCAATCTATTTGCTTATCTGTTATTTGTTTTAGTAATATCAATACCAAAATGTTTGTTGAATTAATTGGTGGTAAACACAATTTTAGGGAGGTTATAATTTGGTTTTTTCTATAAAGTGATGAATGTATCGATTTATTTGTATTTCTATATTAAAAACCTGATTAAAGTGAGATATAGAGAAACATTATCATAAAATTAACAATAATATTGGATCGCCAAAAAATGTAGTATTGGACTTTATCGTGTCCGTTGGAAGATTTGAAATATTAGTTAATTTATTTTATTATCTGAAGAGTTACAAATTCCGTTGATATTATTTTAGGCTACGTTTAAATTATAAAAATAATGATTGAAAATGTAAAGGCTTTATAATTTGAATTCAGATCGGGTTTTATATTTTTCAAATATTATTCCAAAGATTTTTGCTGTATCTGTTTATACGGCTCTGTAAAGTTAATATATTATTTCTCTGTTATAATAATATGCAAATAGATTTACCATTGCTTTACATGCTTTAACTTACAATTTTTCTTTCTACATGGAAAATAGTCATCAAATTCTTCGTTCTATCTTTTATGTATTGGATGTTCTTTCAATAATGCTTTTCTCATAAGAAGAATGAATTGATGTTTTAATTTTAAAAATTGACATGCTTGTGGATACCAAGTACCGCCATCTGTTGAAACTGGATATTCACCATATTCTTTTATAACACTAGTATAAAAATCTCTCTGCTACAAACATATTTCGCTCCTTTGATATGTTTGTTGCAACAATATTCTTAGTTTCAGATTCAATTGCAACCCAAAGCCATATGAATTCAGAACCAACTTTATTTGAGTTTCATCTACTATAAATTCTGCAATCTTTATTTTTCTATAAAACAATCTTTCTGGTTTATATTTTTGAATCCAATCTCTTATTGCAGTATGGCTTCTTTTAACAAATCTTGATAATGCTTTAGAAGTATTTCTTAATGAAAGACCGCTAAAGTAAAGATGTAAAGAATAAACTATATCTTCTGGTTTTGTTCTCTTTCTTATTTGATATAATCATATATAATAAGCAAAAAGAAATCTATAGCTTTTTGCTTAACTTTACAGAGCCGTTTATACTTTATACATCTTTAAATACCAAAAAATACTAACGATTTCTAAATGAATTCTAAAATGATATGATTTTTATTATTCGTATATCTACATATATTTTTTATTTTTAATAATTTATTATTTCCAAACCCAATATGATGATGCCATTTAATAACTTTGTAGATTTTGTTTTTTCTTTTCTATGCAATATGGATTAAAGAATGATGGATATTTGATCGTAATCACAAATTAAAATTCAAATATTACAAAATATCGTTGATATCATAAAATTTTATAGTGTATAATTAATGCTAAGAGATCTATTATTTAAAAATAATTTGAATTCTATAATACTTTTTTAATGATTAGTAAATTCTTTGTCAAAATGAACCTCCTTAATTCCTTCAAGATGAAAAAATATATTAATAATTAGGGAAATAAAATCTAAAATTTATTTGGATAGATAATTTATTATTGATTGAATATTCTGTATTTATATATTCTAGATTTATTAGGTCGATATCCTAAATTCAATTCTATAGTTATAGCAAATTTTAATCTATAAAATCTATTTGGGAAACACTTTACAAATTGATCAAAAATAATTTTGAGGTGAACAATTGACCTTATAATTTTAAATATAAATACGTTTATATGACCACTCTATATTTTACCTTATAATATAAGAAATTGAATAAATGTAAATATAGATTTATACTTAAGAAATATCTTATATAGTGCAAAATAAAACGATAACAAAAGACTAATAATGTAGTTCTTCTAATATATATTATGAACAGTTTTATTGCATTTTTCAAAGGTTTATATGATAAATACATAATGAGGAAAAAAAGATTTAGTGAAAAAGAGATGTTGAAAAAGTAATGAATATTGCTCAATCAGAAAATCCATTTATAATTGAAGCAAAAACATGTGGATGTAAAAATAAGAAAAATATAACATATTCATTTATAGAGTCAAGTCATAGTCTATGTATTGATAGAAGAGAGATAATTTTAGCACAAATTCAAGCATGTGAAAGACTGGTAAAATATGTAAAAGATAAAACTGAATTAGCTGCTATTGAAAAAGAAATATCTGACTTAAAACTCGCTCATGATTTAACTTCCTATTAATATACTGATGGTAAATAGGGATATATTTTAATTTTATTTAATTTTGTTTATAACCAACTATTTTATTGGGTTATATTAATTTACAAGAACCCTGGATTAACAATCAACATTATTCAAAATTTTTTTAACTAGGAAGGCCCTATCTTATATAGATGTAACAATATTGTTGTTGGATCAAGTTGTCACAATCTGCCTATATCCATGTTACTTATAAAAATACAAATAAAAAGTCAAGATTATTTCAAACGTTAATTTAACAATTCTAAGATTACTATCAGATTTAAAGATAATTGCAAAAAAGTTTCGCGAAAAAATATTTGTGACTGTTTTTAAATATCAATACTATATTACAATAGTATTCTATGCTTAATTAAAAGTATACACGTATATACTTACAAAAGCGAAAATCATTAGAGTCGCGCCTTTAGATCAATGTACTTATACATTTAGTGTATTTGTAATATTCTATAATTTTATCAACATATTGTCATCATTTATTAAACAAAAAGATCTGTTTATGATTTTAATTTAAGTTGTATAACCATGCGGTTATCTGCAAGCAAATAAAGACTTGGTCCGTCCTTTGTAACTGCAATAATCTTAAATGTCCATATTGTTTTATCAACAAATAAATCATAAACAATATTACAAGTCAACACTTCAAAAAAGGTAAGATTCCTACCAGTTTCGGGATGTTTAAGATCAAGTGATAAATCGTCATATTCATATTCGTAATAATAATCTGGATTTTTAAAGAAGTAATTTATTTGGGGCATCAAAATATTTTCCCTTTTTAGGTATTAAAAAGAGTGTTAATAACTACTTTTAACTTTATTACCTATTATCTTATTTTACTTTATTATTACAAAATAAAACTACTAATTTTATTTAATTATTTTCCCAAACGATGATTTTGGTTGAAGAGATATAGTTGACCGTATGAAAAAAAATACTGTGGTTCAAAATACTTCAATTCCATCTTTATCCAATGAAATATTGTATATAAATTTGGAATAAATCCTATACAATTAATGGAAATGTAATTTAATTGCATTAAATGAAATTTTAACAAATATTACAAACGTATAAAATAAAATTTTTATTAATGATTATTTACCATTAAAATGATGACCAGTATTTGGAAAAACTATTATCCTTTAATTTGTATCTGATTAATTGTAATTTTATAATTTAGTGCAAGCTGGAATAGAATATATGTTTATTTTGAAAGAAACAATTTATAAATCCATTGTTATAAAAATAGTTGACACTAAATAATTTTGGTAAATTTTATTCTAGTTGTAAATAGAGTTCTATTATTGATAAAAAAACTTAAGATGATTATTGTATTTAGTATTGGTAATTTATTTAATGAAATCGCAATTTGAAGTAAAATCATGCTTTATTGCATGACTATTGAATTATTATTTTATGATGAAATACTTAAGACATTATAGGGGAACAAATGATTGCTTGATCTATAATTTGAATCTAAAAATGCAAAAAAATTGGTTATACATCAAGTAAAACTCGATAGAAAAATTAAACTATCAAATACACTAATTTAAATTAAAAATAATGTATAGTCATGAAAATAGGGATTTGAATTTGATTGAAAAAGTACAAACTAGAGTATCTCATACTATAGAAAACCATGGACTTTTGATAGATTTAAGTATTGAGCATTGTAAAAGATATCTACAAAGAAAAATTAATTCGAAAACTCAGGTTATAGTAATGTATGTAGATATTAATGGTTCAACTAAAATGTCCCGGGATTTACCATCATCCGAATTATCATTGATTATACAAATTTTTTCTCAAGAAATCAGTTTATCAATAACAAATTTTAGAGGATATATTTTAAAATTTGTAGGAGATGCTGTTATAGGGCTTTTTCCATCAGAACATAACCCTAGCAAAGCCTTAGACAACTCTTTTGCTTGTGCAGTTAATGTATTAGATATCATCAAAAATGGTATAAATCCTATTTTTAAAAAATATTCGTTACCTCCAATTAATGTAAAGATTGGCATAGAATATGGTGATGCAATAATTTTGGCTTATGGAAAAAATATAGAATTTGCTCATATTGATCTGATAGGATTCAGTATTAGTATCGCTTCCAAAATTACATCCTTAGCATCTCCTAATGAAATAATTGCAGGAGAAAATGCGTATTATTTAATTAGGAGATGATCAACAGAAATTTTTTATTGATCTTACCTCAGAAAAGGAATCAAAGTGGGATAGTATTATGAGAGTATAACAATGATTTAAAATATAGAGTTTTTAAATATTCAAAAAGGTAATTTGATCACCATTTATTTTTTTACAAATATTTTTATAGCTTGTGGTGGGACAAACATTTTCACATGCTAAACAAAATATACAATCTTTTTCTCGTATCATAAAAGGTTTTTTTTCAGATGCATGGATGACCTGGAGTATCTAACCATTCATAAACATTTACAGGACATGCATCAATACATGCACCATCTGCAATACATATATCAAAGTCTACACAAACATCTGTACCCCATATACCTAATTGTCCAGGTGGATCATATGGACCCCATACTTCTATCCCTTTAAACTTTCCAACAGGTTGTCTCTTTGACTTAAATCCCATATCAATTGGTCCTTCTGCTGTAGAATGACCTGTACCAGAACCTGTTAATGAAATTGTGGTATCCACTGATAAACCTTGCGCTGCTGCGGTGGATGGAGCTGCTGCAACTTCTGGAACTACTTGGGTATTGATGGTGCAGGAGCATTTGGATTTGCAGGAGGAATATTTGTGATTTTTTCTCTTCAGATTTATTAGCGAGTTGTTGCAGGTAATGGCAGGAGATGATGTTTGAGATACAGGTGTTTGTTTATCTATACTTTTCATCTTCTTTATGGCATTTGCAAGGGGGGTTATTTCATCTAATTTTTTTATGAGCATCCTCTTTAGAAAGTTTTTGAATTTTTTGATAATAATTAAGTAATTTTTGTCCTATCTTTGTGCTTTGAATTATAGTATCAATAATAATTTTAGCAAATGATCTGCTTTTTGTCTATATTCTTTAATCCAATAAAAATCCCCAAAATACTCTAATGGTTTTATCTGATAAATTAAATCGATAACCTCTCCAGTGACTATTTCGACGGTCATCTCCAAATTAGCACTTTGTTCTTTATTTGTATAAATATCAAAACCTTTTTCAGTCCATTTATAAGTAACAAAAATTCTGTCTGCAAATGTATCTAAAACAAAACCAGAGCTTTTTAAATCATTCATAATACTATTAATTTCCGATTTGTCCACTATATCAACAGGAAGTCTAAAAATTCCTAATTTTGACCCATGTGTAGGATATATACCTCTTTTTGCTACCTCTGAAAGCATTATCCATACTTTATCTGAAAGCAACAAAGACATTAATAATATTATTTTTGACTGCAGCATATTAAAATGTATTTATAAATATACATCAATATAAATACTCTTTTGGTAGTCTTTGTGGTTTACTTATAGAGATAAATTATGAAACATGCTATTTTATAGAATTGAGTTTATCTTTAGTTTAATAGAATTTTCAATAAAACTAACAATGATTATAATTATACAGAAAAGTGCAAAAACTAGTATTATTGAAATTTTCTGTTTTTTGTTTCCACATAATGCACTTTTAAAACCTAGTAATTGCTTAATCTATTCTTAATATATTATACTTTAAACTAGTTTGAATTAAATGCTAGATATAGTTTGATACTTTAATAAATGGATTTATGACCATATTCTGCTTTTATTTATTTATTGATATATCTAAAAATAAGAAAAATAAAACATTTAATGTCGATT
>CAWISD010000050.1:0-15785 GCA_963838615.1 uncultured Nitrososphaeraceae archaeon | reverse complement strand
TTTTGTTGCTTTGTCGCCTAACTCAATCTATTTAGCTGGGATTAAACCAATTATCGTTCTTGATTAACTGGCCCTCTTACAATCGATCATTGGTTCGCCGTGGAGAGATATTATTTTCATAGATTTCCTTGATATTTGGGGTTCAAATCTCGAAGAAATGAATAAAAACAAGAGGGGCAAACCCTTTATCTTTCCAGATTCATTCATTCTAGTCATTGGTTATATACGTTACTCATTTCATCTACCTTATAGACAAACAGAAGGAATAATCAAGGCCACTGGAATGGCTCTTCCAGAGAAATCACCTAGTTATGGTCATATCTGCAAAAGGATCAACAAGTTAAATGTCAACATCAATAATGGCCGTGAAAAGAATTATGATGATGGATATATCATAATTGCAGCAGATAGCACTGGTATTAAGGTAACCAACAGAGGTCAGTGGATGGATGAGAAATGGAATGTTCTTAATAGGAAAGGCTATCTTAATATTCATGTAGCCGTAAACATAAAGACCAAAGAAATTCTTGCTCTGGAGGTAACCGATGAGAAGGTACATGATGGAAGGATGTTAAAGAAACTGGTCAACCATGTTTTGGATAATCCTGGCATAATGATTGAATCGGTCCTTGCCGATGGTGCCCATGATACAAACACAAACTTTCAATTTCTTGAACAGAAATGAATTACTCCGGGAATAAAAGTGAGAAAAAATTCTATCATGTCTATCAGAAATAACAGTTTAAGGAACAGAGAAGTAAGATCACAGACAAAAGATGACCTGTTGAAATGGAAGGCTAAAAGAAAGTATGGACATAGATGGATTGCCGAGACAGCTTTTTCAACGATAAAGAGAACATTTGGTGAGCATGTATCTGCTACTAGGTTTCAAAACAATTTTGTTATAAAATCCGTCTATTAATGCATGATAAAAAATAAAAATTGTATAATTTTTATTAAAAATTATTCTAGTAAGCCATAATGAGTCTGACTAATACTCTTTGAAAACCATCTAAGTAACAATGCCTGATTCCACCAAATTTTTCACCAATTCTTTTTAAATTTCGTCATTATTAATTAAAAGGCTTATTTAGTGGTCATATTCTTGTTGTATTCCTTTTGAATTACATCCAAGCCGTTACGAGGAATAATCTATAACATATAAATTTTAGATATTTTCCACTTGGTTCAACCTGATATAATTGGATTCAGGTTTCGTTTTCGTCATCGATTATTATTGTTGTTAGTTTTTGGTCTAACCGCATATATTCTATAGGTATGCAATTAGGTATAAGATATTTTACTTTAGTTTTTATCTATAGAGCTCTCGTATGATAGTCTATATTTCTTGATCGTAACCTAATTACTTAAATCAATTTCTTCAATATCTCTATATATCCTCTCATTTTGACCCTATTTGTTTATCAATTTTTTATCTTTTTTCATTTAGTTTTATCCAAAGGTAAATGTTTATTGTTGCTAGAAATCAATGAAATTTGCATTTCTTATCCCAATGTGTTGATCCTTTATTTACTCTTCTATGGCACTTCTACAAATTCTAATCTTCGACATTCCCTAATAATATGGATATCTTTTTTATTTCCAAACTTATTGGATCCTATTGAATTGTTATCCTTCTGACATCTACTCACATCTTCCACCCTATCTAATTTTTTTATTTCGAATCATACTGGAATAATTAAGACGTCTACCCCATTTCCTGAGTAAAAGGTATAGATCCTTGGTACTGAAACAGTTTTATACTATTCTTTTGCATCTTCAGCTTTTTAACATTTCTTTGTTATATAGCCATCTGCTAAACTCCGTATCTAGGAACTTTATCCTGAAAGAACCAGCGTAATCCTCATTATTTATTGCACCGCTCATATTAATAACATTTACATGCACACCTTGGGAATCTACCCCTGCTTCCAAGAGACCTCAATATAATATTGCTACTAGTTACTTCAGACCACATACGCTATATTTGCAATCATCTTGAAGATTCTTCATAAAATCAATGGGAAACCTCTCCTTATTTCTATTAATTTTATTTAGCTGGCGACTTTAATCAAATATTCGGCGTCGGATAATTGTCCAAAAATTGCAATCGCTAAATATCATACCTATTTTGATATTTTTTGTACTATTTATAAATTCAATAAAGAACACCTTGCTAGCTCGTTTATCGGATGCAAGTACAACTCCTTCTTTTGTAATAAAACAATTAACCAGTGTAATGAATTTATTACTTTGCAATCAGAGAAAATACAAATACTCTAGAAATTTATTGACCAGGATTTATCTAAACAACTCTTTTAATCATATTGTTCTCAAACGATCGTTCAATTACCTTTTCTTTCACCTTATGGTTTCCAATGCTAGAAATAATCTACTGGTTGCACAAATCATTTACTAAGTCTTACAGTAAAGGAATTTGAAAGTAATTATAGGAAAACGTAGAATTTACTAACATGAAAATCAATTATAATCATGTAGATTTTTTTTATTAAACATATTCAAATATAATATTTATATCCATAACAATAATACTGAAACATAAACAAAAAACGATTTTAGAATAATCATTATATCGAAGCAGCCTGCATTAAATTATGGGACAACATGATTATCAAAATTTAATAGTAAATGTTACTATAAATATCAAAAATTTATAAAGAATAATTTTGAAGCCATGTCAAATGATTATACCAATAATAATATATAAACATATACAATTTTTGAAATACTGCATAAAAAATACCCTTTTTTAATTGAGAATATTATTTTGATATAAATGTATCTTTTAAACAATAACAAATAAAATACAAATATAAAATAAAAATGGTCATGTTAAAAATCATGGATATTAAAATCCAATATTAACTAAAGTGATTGATGTATTTAAAGTATAACTGCAGTAAGAAATATGACAAATCATATGAAAATGTCCATGCTAATGATTCAACTCATTCCTATAACGTTAATTATATTTGATTATTTGCATATACATTAGATCTCTTGCATAATTAGAAACATTTTATTCGTTTCACTATGATTTACTATCTTTTCTTCTATTGATGCTGGTTCATTATTCTATAGTTTACCAAGCCTGCATACTATATCTGATACCTTGTTATATTTTCTCAATTTGTTTCTGAATACATCACTCATTATCCTGTACTTTTTCAATCTACAAATGGTATGCTCTATCACTATTCTCTTTTTAGAATGAATTTTGTTATACTCTTTTTCTTCTTGTGATAGATCTCATGGTTTCTTTTCTTTTTATATGGTAATGCGAGATAGTTGTTCTGGAAAATCCTTTTCTATACCAAGGTATCCTAGATCAACTACAGTAACAACTTCTTTTGGAATGACAGGATGATTCTTTTTATAAATATCATAATCATGTCTTCTTCCTTTCTTATGGGCGACCTTATGAAGGATATAACCACGATTGTTAACCATGATTTGATTCTTTACAGTATGTCTTTTCTTCTTGCCTAGAATAGTACATCTTTCTTCTATTCTTATCAACAGGTCTTGGTATTTGCTGCTGTTCTGTGGAATCTATGAAAGCAAGAAATCCTGGAAAATATTTCTCTACTTCTTCCGGAGTTTTTAGCCTCTTTGTTTTGTTGTATATTTTCTGTGGAATTGGTACACATTTTCTTATCAAATCTTTCAATCTTTTGAATATCTCTGCAAATGTTGCTTTGATCCAAATCAAAGAGAAAGCCCGACTAATGTGTAAGTTATGTAAAGACGATAATATACTAAAAGCATAAGAAATCTATTTTCTAGGTCAAGTTTGAAATGTCTTCCATAGCACCTATAGTCTCTTTTTCGGTCTTTTCTTTTGGATAAACGTTTTAACTCATGTTTATCATATCTTTTTGTTATCTCTTTATTGTAAATGTCATCAAATTCTTGTACTGTAAGACCGGTAAATGATTTGAAAAGTAGTGGTTTTCTGGATAACCTCTCGTATGAAAGCAAAGAGAGAACAGATTGATGGAGAACTAATGGTCATAAAGCTGTTTGCAAGTAATTATGCAAGAGATCTAATTATATCTAAATTGGGATCTCTAAAATCCGTTATCTTTGGTTCATCTCTAACTACATTCAGTTTATTAATAATATTGCTATTTAATTCATCCAGTTACTGATCTCAACAGGTTTGAGCATATTATCTGCAGGTCTATCACTAGCCGCAGTTGGTGCAATGAATGTAATAATACTATCCTCACCAAGAGAATACTCTGGAGTAACAATTGAAATGAGCAGTATGTTTGTTAAGAATAGTAGGTAATAGTGCTTTGTTGCATGATTATTTTATTCGTTATTTGTTAACGTTTTGTTGATAGAGTCATAACGGAAATAGTCAAAATCCAATTGTTATTGTTATACACAAATCATATTTTTAACTGATTTTCGAATCATGCAACAAAGCATAAAATTATATAAAATTTTGAAAATTTCTGAATTGCTATACCATTGATATTTACTTGATAAGTAAAATAAAAGTAGATGTTTTTATCGATTAATAAAATTCCTCACCCTATCCCTCCTCCGATAAACCAAATTCAAAAGCATCTCACGCATTACAAGAAGGACTTGGCGGTCAATTTGATGAAATGCGAACAATGATGCAATACTTTTTTCAAAATATGAATTTTAGAGGTGATGCAAAACCATATCAAGATTTATTAAAACGTGTAGCCACTGAGGAAATGACACATGTTGAACAAATTACAAATACCATAAACATTTTATTAGACGGCGCTTCCAAAAACTCTACTCAACCTGATGAACTACCATTATCAATAGCACTAGAATCACCCAACATTCATCACTTTTTAGTTGCAGGTCAAAGTGCTAGACCCGTAGACACTGCAGGAAACTCTTGGTCGGCTTCATATGTTTATGATGGCGGAAACCTTGTGTTGAATATGATATATAATCTCATGCTAGAGTGCACTGGCAGATTACAAAAGTGTAGGTTATACCAGATGAGTAACGATAAAGCATACAGATCAACAGTATCTTATTTAATTGTAAGAGATCTAGTACATGAAAAAGTATTCGCAAAGGCACTTGAAACTTTGGGCGTTGATTGGGTAAATCATTACCTGTGCCTCGATTTGATACATCCTATGCCTGAAGTTAAAGAATTAGAAAGAAATAATTTGCATAATCAAATGTGGACATTTACAAATAAACGTGAAACATCTCAATTTGATAAAATCTTTAAAGGAGGTTACCATTTGACGACGGTGGAACGTTAGAAGTAATCGAAGGATTTCCTGAAGGATTTGAAATACCTAAACTTTCAAATGCCCCACAAGAATTTGCTTCTGGATTAGATTCGGAGTTGATGAAATTAACTCAAGCATTACAAACAGGATCAAAGAAAGTATAATCACTGGGTCATTATCAGATAATGATAAAGATACTTTTTTATTGAGACCACTTTTATTCAATATTAATTATAATAAAAGTAATATAGATAGCATCAACATCATTTCTACTATGGATCGTATCGATTCTAATATCAATTGGGACGATGTTATAAAAAAAGAAGCGAGGGGAACTGATGATGAAGATTTAGGCGAAGTTCACGAAGTTGGACCGGATTACGTTCTTACCCAGAAAGGCGCGCTACATAAACATAAATATAAATTGCCAAAGAATCTCGTTACAAGATTTGATGGAAATAAATTATGGTTTAAAATAGCCAAAGACGAAGCCGATAGATACAAGAGCGTTCACGATGGCGAGATATTAGATAATACAGTTGCTGCCGATACAATTTATAATAAAAGTAATATAGATAGTAACAATGTCATTCCTGGTGCATCAAATGAGACTTATTCTGATATCAATTGGGACGATTTATAAAAAAAGAAGCAAGGGGACTTGATGATGAAGATTTAGGCGAAGTTCACGAAGTTGGACCGGATTACGTTCTTACCCAGAAAGGCGCGCTACATAAACATAAATATAAATTGCCAAAGAATCTCGTTTACAAGATTTGATGGAAATAAATTATGGTTTAAAATAGCCAAAGACGAAGCCGATAGATACAAGAGCGTTCACGATGGCGAGATATTAGATAATACAGTTGCTGCCGATACAATTTATAATAAAAAGTAATATAGATAGTTTAACAATGTCATTCCTGGTGCATTCAAATGAGACTTAGCTTTCTGATATCAATTGGGACGATGTTATAAAAAAAGAAGCAAGGGGACTTGATGATGAAGATTTAGGCGAAGTTCACGAAGTTGGACCGGATTACGTTCTTACCCAGAAAGGCGCGCTACATAAACATAAATATAAATTGCCAAGGAACTTTGCAGTAAAATTTGATGGAAATAAATTATGGTTTAAAATAACCAAAGACGAAGCAGACAGATACAAAACAGAGTTCTAATTTTTATCTTCCTTTTTTATTGTATGGATTGATATTTGGTACAATTTACTTCATATTTTAATAAATGCATAATTTATTGGTAAAGCCGGCTACAGGTTCTAATATTATTTGATACTATTTGAGTTGGCCCCGTTAACTTAAGGAAAATCATATCAGCTCGAATAAACTTAATTTCCTTTATGACTTATAGAATTAGAACACCTTCACATATTATCGGTTATGGATTGTAATTGTATTCTTTAGGTTTATCATTTAGAAATACTGCAAAAGCATTATCTTTTTTACAAATAGTGATAAGTCATGTTTCTATTTGGATTGGATGCAAAAGTACAAACACATAAATTAAAGAAGAAGAATTAGAAGAATACTAGAGAATTTATAATTGATGAGATCTTAATAAAACATAAACTCTGATGAATAATGTGGCTTGATTGGTAGTTATCGAACCAAAAGATAAAGAAATCCTTCTCAATCAGCATATCAAAAGAACGAAATATGTTTGTTGCATGAACGTTTTCTATCAAGTATTGTAGATGAATATAGAGAACATTCTGTTTCTACAGATGGTGGTAAATGGTATCCACAAGCATGTAATCTTTTGAAACTGAAACATCATATCCATTCTACTTATGGGAAAAGCATTATTGAAAGGACGATGCAATATCTAAAGGACAGAATCGAAAACTTTGATGATTATTTTCCTTGCAAGAGGAACAAATGTAAACTAAAATATGTGAAACAATGGTTTAATCTATTCGTTGACCAATACAATGGAAGATGACATCTTAAGTTAACAGTTATGTAAAATATGATACTATATCTTCTTGTAAACTAATCAGTGTTTGTTTTGAACCATAATACATTTAGCTTACTTTTGTATGAATTATTATTATGAGGGATACTTTCCTCATCAGAATGCTTACCGATAAGGAAAAAAAACATTCTTCATCATGATGCTTGACGAGGATACCGAAGCAGGATATAGAGCCAAGATTATCCTGCTTAAAGACGATGGATATACAGTTCCTGAAATAAGAAGAGCGACTAACCATCATGATAGCAATATTAGAAAATGGATACATCGTTTTAATGAGAAAGGATTAGATGGAATAGTCTCAAAAATACACAAGCATAAACCAATCAAAATAACTCGATGATATAGAAAAAAAGATTGTTGAAATAGTAACTAATAATCCAAGAAACGATTATGATGGACTACCATTTTCAACATGGTCATTGCGTGTGCTGGCTGAGGATTTATTACAAAGGAGATAAATATGGTTGAAAGTATAAGCCATACTCAAATTAGAAATATCATTTTAAAGCATGGTGTCAAATGGAGAAATTCTAAAATAACCTTGGGAACCAGTCTGGACCCTGAATATCATTTGAAAAAAAGAGAATTGAAGAATTAAGATATAGTCTGCCTCGCTAACTCAATCCTAGTTTATGAAGATGAAAAGGGACCCATAGCAGCAAAAACATATGGTGGAACCTCGTGGTCCTCAATACAATCCAAAATATCCAAGGCTCAAAAGATAAGAGGAATTTTGAATGTATTTGGTGTTTATGATTACACAAATAACAAGATGTGGACTCATAGTTACAAAAAGAAAACAGGAAAACAGTTTTTAGATTTTATAGAAAGAGTAGACCAAAAATATGATTCCAGTGTAAAACAGATATTTTTGGTACTGGATAATGTATCGATACACAAGTCCAATACAAGGTAAAAGAAACCCTAGCCAGGTATCACCCAAGAATACATCTAGTATTTCCTCCAACTAGATCTCCGGAACTCAATCTGATAGAAGTAAGATGGTTATGGATGCATAGACAAGCCATAAACAATTCCACATTTTTAAATGAACAAGATATTGGTAAAGCAGTATCTGACTGGACATACGACTATAACAAAAAACATGCAGGCAAAACAAGCAAATCAGTTTACAAGAAGAAAGTATCCATGTGTTTACATAACTGTTAACAGAGCCATATATGATTTATTTTTTATTAAAATATAAATTCCTGTAACTATTGTGTGATTTATTGTGTAACCGTTATTAAAAATTGATACTCAAATTACTAATGGGGGATTATTTATCATTGGAGTATTAGCAATTTCGATTGTTTCTATTGATCCTAAATTATCAATATGTGGTCAACATTGGGAAATAAGTAAAATCTAATTTGCTATTCCATAAAAGACCATCAATATTTATTATTTTATTGCATTGTATATTATATGTATAATCGATTGCGCTGCGGAGACAATGTCATCATACCAGTCTGATTCACCTTTTAAAAAACCTTTATAATCTTTTTGTATTTCTGTTGGGGACTGTGAATAGACTAGAGGAATATTTGATAATACTCCTGTTATTACCAAGAACATGATAACAATTGCTATTGTTGTTGTTGTTGGGCGTATTGTATTATTATTTGTAAAAGTTTTAAAAAACATCGTGCTCTATTATATAACAGAATAATTAATATATTTTTTAGTTTTGGTATATTCTTTACTTTTTATTTTTATACATTTGGAAAATTTGATATATCACATGCCTTTTTCTAATACCAATAATTTCTATAAACGACTTTTTCAATGGATGATGTTATAGTATAATATAAAATACCTTCTGTTTTGGCTTGATCATATCAAAAGGCGAAAAGTTATAGAAAATACTTGGCTTGATAATATATGTTATCTGCATGAGTAAGATACGGAATCTTTCGACTATTTTATAGAAATAACTCTTTTTGGTAGGTTTTATTTTCTTTGATAATTTCTTTCTACCTAAGCAAATTGGATAATTTTACATCTAACTGTTGATGCTCATTATGAATTATGCTTTGGTAATAATGGTTTGATTGAATAATTGAATTTAATGGTACCAATCAGTATATTATATGCCTGATGTAATAATGTAATTATAGAAAAAAAGCAAAAATTTAATCAAAATTGTTTTTTATCTTTTGAGAATTATATTTCTATTTCTGGATAATATTTGTAAGCTATCTGATAATTTTATAAACTAATTTTATACATCACATACATTTATAGCATTATTGAATTGGTTTATTGGTGAACTAAATGGTCTTTGTTACAAGTAAGATTTTAGGAGGAATTTTCTTGATATTATTTGGTTTAGTAGGAGCAGGCTATGGTTTATTTGTTTATATTAATCAAGCAAAGAATATCCAGATGTGCAATTCACTTCCAGGTGCTTTTAATCAATTAAATCCTAATACTTGCAATAGGATCCCTGATTTCCTTACATTGGGTATTTCCTTTGAAGCAGTTGGAACTTTGTTGGTCATAATTGGTATAGTATTACTAGTATCTGGTTTGAAACAAAAAGGTAAATAGAATTATTCAATCACAAGTTAGATATTAAAAAAATGAATAGATTTGTTGGATAGATCAAATTTGCATCTATGGAAGAATATTTTAAATGTTCTTTACATCATGCTCCGTTAAATCGAACTCAATTTTATATGAAATCGCTTGACAATTTGTACGCATGGTATCAAAGATTTTATATAATAAAATTATTTCTCAATATAGATGAGTCTATAAGGTTATTTGTTAAAATGCGAGAAATGATACTTGATAGTCGATTTGCAAGTTAATGGAATTGTCAGCCAATAGAGATTACAGTCCACTATAAAAAATGCTATAAGTTATCAGGTGGTTTGAGAAATGGTATAAAAATGGTAAAAATTAGCATTCAAGCAGCCCATGAACAGGTAAATCCAATTGATTTACTTAACGATGCTATTGTTATGGATGAAAATGGAATTGAGCGATGCTGGTCAAGTGATCATTATATGCCGTGGTGGCATAGTGGTGGCTCGGGTGCAGCCGCATGGCCATGGATGGGCTCTGCTTTAGCTAAAACAAACCACCTTGTAATTGGGACAGGCGTAACAGCCCCAATACTTAGATATAATCCTGCAGTAGTTGCACAGGTATTTGCAACACTTGGATATATGTTTCCAAATAGAGTATTTTTGGGACTAGGGATGGGAGAGTCTCTTAATGAAGTTCCCACGGGAAATATGTGGCCATCTTCTTCGGAAAGATTCAAAAGATTAAAAGAAGCGGTACAAATTATAAAAAAACTATGGACTGAAGAGTGGGTGTCATTTAAAGGCGAATATTATTGGATAAAAGATTCTAATCTTTATACCAAACCCAATAAGCCTATTCCTTTGTATATATCTGCTATGAGTCCTCAGACAGCGAAATTTGCCGGAAAAGAAGGAGATGGTTTGATTACCAATGAACTAAATACTGAATCATTAAGAAATATTCTGCTGCCAAAATTTAAAGAAGGTGCCATAAAATCCGGTAAAGATTATGATAAATTAGAAAAAATATTGTTTATACCTGCATCATATGATGATGATAAGGAGAAGGCTATACAATCAATTAGATTCTGGAGAGGTGCTATGATAAAGGCTTTTTTTGATGTGGATGTACATGATCCTCGACAAATCGAAGATAATGGTCAGGTTATAGGTGATGATACCTTGGAAAAAATGCTATTGATAATAACCAACGCTGAAGAAGGTATAAGCAGACTTAGAAAATATGTGAATTTGGGCTTTACAGAAATTGTTCTAACAAATTCTAGTCCGCAAAGGGAGGGACTGGTAAAGCTCATTTCAAAAGAAATAGCACCCGCATTGAAATAATTATACAAATGCCTGTAAACAATATATTGCAAATCCCAATATTTTTTGATGGATGATATTTAAGAGCCAAGATGGACTTATTAAAAATACACATGCAAAAACAAAGTTTAGATATATCTATTTTATTGATGGAAATTTTTATTTCTTTTATATTGTTCGTTATCATTCTGCTTCCTGCTCTTGATATTGTTCTGGTACAATCTATATCATCTTCTTCTTTTACCAAATCATATCATTTTGTAAAACAATGGGGATCTAGTGGTTCAGGCGATGGACAGTTTTCTAATCCCTCCGGCATTGCAATAGACTCTTCAAGTAGAGTTTATGTAGCTGATTCTAATAATGACCGTGTACAAAAGTTTGACAAATGGTACCTTAATAAAAAAATGGGGATCTAGTGGTTCAGGCGATGGACAGTTTTCTAATCCTCAAGGTATAGCAATAGATTCATCTGGAAATGTGTATGTAGCTGATTCTAATAATGACCGTGTACAAAAGTTTGACAGCAACGGATTTTTTATTAAAAAATGGGGATCTAGTGGTTCAGGCGATGGACAGTTTTCTAATCCTCAAGGTATAGCAATAGATTCATCTGGAAATGTGTATGTAGCTGATTCTAATAATGACCGTGTACAAAAGTTTGACAACAATGGTACATTAATTAAAAAATGGGGATCGGGAGATAGACAATCAATATATCCCTCCGGCATTGCAATAGACTCTTCAGGCAAGGTGTATGTTACTGATGATTATATTGGCCGTGTACAAAAGTTTGACAGCAACGGATTTTTTATTAAAAAATGGGGATCTAGTGGTTCAGGCGATGGACAGTTTTCTAATCCTCAAGGTATAGCAATAGATTCATCTGGAAATGTGTATGTAGCTGATAGTGGAAATAAACGTATACAAAAATTTAACAGCGACGGTAATATTATTACAACTTGGGGTATTGCGGGTAAAGCCCCTGGACAATTCCTTAATCCTATCAACATAGCCGCAGATTCATTTGGGCATTTATATGTTGTAGATGAAGGGAATAATATGATAGAAGTATTTGCTCTAATGACCCCGAATTCTTCCATTTTAGGGAACCACGGTGAGAATAAAACTTCATTACAACCAATTGGAATTAGTGATCAAGTATGATATACTCCTTATTATTTAAATAAAAAATATTATTTATATTCGGTAATAAACAAAAAACTGAAAAATTTAATAAAAATTGATTTTGTAGTATAGTGCAGTAATATTTGATTTGCATTTATTAATAAATAACTAATTTTATATTGCATTGGAATATACAAATCATGATTAATAGACATTTTAGACGGTATGATGAATATATTATTAGTTGTATTATCAAAGTTTCAGTTAATGATTTTGCTAATATTGATTGTCTGTCAAATCCATGTGAATGTCCTTTATCTGGTATTCAGTTTTTGTGTATCTTTGACTACATTTTATTATGCTTAAAAAGTTGAATAATTGTGATGTTGTGCGATTTCTTAACATTAGATCTCGTGCATAATTAGCACCATTAGAAAAATTTCTATAAACCTGATACATCTTAATTGTAATCAACAAATTAAAATGTAAATATTACAATTAATCCTTGATAATCTATAAAATTTTGATTGGTGTATAATTTTGCAAGTGATCTATTGAAATAAATCTCATAGTAGTAATAAATGTTGCAACATGGTATTTTGTAATTTATGATGACACGATAGAATTTCTTTAATATTCTACGACAATCAATGTAATCCATTATAGTAAGCCAATTAATGCTTTGTTTGACTATTCGAGTAAAAAAAATGATGAGATACAAGGAAAAAGATTAGAAAAATTTTGTTAGAATTTTTAAAAATGTCAAAGATATCTAGAGCAACAGTATGGTTAGATGCTGATGGATTTGGCAAGAGCGGAAAATCTACAGTTCATTTGGAAGAAAGATTAAAGATAGAGTCATTGTTTCCTCACATAAAAAAATGGTCAGATGATCGTGGATTAATGACAATACATAGGTACATGTAAATTAATCAATCAAAATTCCTTAAACCTTTATTAAAGATAAACTATTACTACCAAATCTATTTAAAAATAAAGCGAGATTTTAAAACCAAAAGTCGATTCTTTGCATATGTATTTCACATGTTGATTCAATTTATAGAATTTTTATATATAAATTAATAGATCTGCTTTATTGTGTAGAACTGTATTTGAGAATATATTCTGTTTTGGTTACTATTTTTTAATTATATTTTTGTATATTTATTTATAGAAAAGTTTATGTTACGTGATCTGTTGATATTGGTTACCAATTTATAGGTATTGCTAAACTTATGTAAATAAGAAAAAAAATCAATTACAATCACGATTTCTACATAGTTATTAATGATGGTTACTACAGATGTTGAATGAGAAATATTGATATGTTTTTACAATAATACAAAAGTTTTAGAATATGTTATTAGGATAGATGCGCTTTCCAAAATCTTTAGATATTGTAATTGTATATCTTATAGTTTTTTTGAAAATAAATTCTTTTATTTTATTTTATGGCATAATTGTATTCAAAATTATGTTGTACTATCTACTAAAAAATATTAAAAAAAAGAGTATATCTTATTTCCTAAAAATATTTTTTAAGAAATGTCACTGTTTTCTCCCAAGCATCCGAGGTTTGTTGTGGAGCATAATTTGCTCCAGAAGGATTTGCAAAAGCATGTCCTAATCCTTTATATATATAAATTTGATTTGTTATGCCATCGCTGTTTAATGCTGATTTGAATGAATTAATCTGAGATAATGGGATGGATTGGTCATGATCTCCAAAAAATCCTAAAACAGGCCACTTTATCTTTGAAAGTTCTTGCTTATCTGTAACTAAGGGATGACCATAATACAATATAGTGGCAACAAGAGGATGTTGATCGCTATGCAAGGCTAGTTGCAATGATTGTCCTCCACCAAAGCACCAACCAATTGAAGATATTTTCGAACTATTAACAAAGGGCAGAGAACCTGTATATTTCACTGCTGCCTGCAAATTGGATATAGCTTCTTGAGGATTAGTTGAAACTGTTTTTACTAATTTCATAGCTTGAGTTGGATCTTTGGTTGATTGTCCTTTGAATAAATCCACCGCTAATACGACGTAACCAGTTTGTTTAGCAAGTGTGTTTGCCATAGTTCTTATGTTGTCATTTATGCCCCACCATTCGTGAATCATTATTACTGCTGGAAGCTTCTTACCTGTAGTTCCTGACGTAGCGGTTGAAGGATACACTAAATACCCTGAAGCACTGTCAAAATATCTTACATCTTTTTTAATTTGCAATCCATCATTAGACGCGGTTGTATTTGAAGTAGTATTATTATTGATAGTAGTAGTAGCAATTGCAGCAGCATTTGTTTGAGCATAAGCAGCGAGTGTTGATTGATAGACCGTGTATGTAGTTGATAATACCAGAGAGATTGTAATAAAAAATATGACAGAAAGAATGAGATTGGTTCTTTTAATCATAATATGTGTATTATTATCAAGATAATATGCTTTCCCTTATTATATCAATAAATAGCCGAGAATTTGGATTCGATTTAATTAAGGTATTAATAAATGATAGATAAATACCTGAAAGTTTATTTTTTTAAGTTTGTTGTTGCATGCATTATAAGAGTTGTAGGAATTGTTAATTTATTATCGAGTCGGTAAACTATTTGCTGGTGATTATTCGTAAAATGAAGCGATTATGTGATGATGGAATTTTACCTTGTATTAAAGTAATAATAATAAGAGGATTAAACTAAAAAACTGACAACATTCATCAATAAAAAGAATGTTTAATGGATTGTATGTTTATTCTGGTAACTTTAAAAAAAGATTCAGGAAATGGCGTTAAAAGTATACTCTATAACAAATTTATATCAATATTTTTAAATTGTTGATTTCATTTCTATTTGTGAAAACAATTGCAATTATTTTTCTAATTATGATAATTCTTGTTATATTATCTTTATCTCTGATACATTCTAGTGAAAAAGAGACTGCTCTGTTTTTAAATACTATTGATTGTAAAAATTACCTTGAGCATCATCCATCTATATCGGTGTTTGGAGATTATATACATATACCTTCTCACAATATCAAATACCTTTGTATACATTTATTGTCTATTAGTGGACAAATCAATATTTTAATAGAAGGTTTAATTAAATGTGAAAAACATATTATGCTTAATGAAACAACTTTTCTGTCAAATCCTCATATCACCACTGGTAAAATAAGTTTTATTTGTAATAATTTAAATCCGTCAAAATAAATCCATAGTAGATACATTTCAGAATTTTTTTTATATAAAAAGATGAATCTATTCTCAAGATTTGACTATAGATAAACGGAATAAAAGGTGTTTGCTACAGGAAAGAACTTTTTTGAATTTGATAACAATTCAAGACAAATATCATTTTTTAACAATAGATTGAACTCTACAACAACCGCAAGTTTCTGGAACCCAAAAAACTTTGATTGCATTTCTATCTGGGAGAACTATAGACATAACAATACCAGGAGCCTGCAATAAAACAAAAATTTGCTGATCATTTTTAACCTAGATAAAAGGAATGTAGACTAAAACATATTTTA
>CAWISD010000049.1:0-10052 GCA_963838615.1 uncultured Nitrososphaeraceae archaeon | reverse complement strand
CAAAGCAATTTTTGCTAATTATTTTTGAAAGAATATTCTTTTTGTTTACTACGGTTAAATTTTGAATATTTGTTTATTTTAATTATTTTAAATAACTAGTTAAATGAAATTTTGATTAACTAATTTGAATCATAAAAGTAATTTATTCCAGTTATGCTGGATTATTAAATATAAGGATTAACGTTAACAAAAAGCACTTTATTGAATTAATTTGATGATTTACTTTACCACATTTTAGAAATTTCATTTAGAACAGATATTTAGAAAGTAATAGATTTATTCTTGCAAATACAGTATAATCCATGCGTCGTTTTTTTTCTAATCGACTTAAAAACCTATCAAAAGTAATTCTGATTATATTTATATATACAATAGTTTCTCAATCACCATTATCAATAGGGATATCTAAATGGTCAACATCTACGTCACTATCCCAACAAGCTATAGCAAAACAATCTATTATTAATGTAAATAATAACAACGAAAAACAGCAAAAAGATAATAACAATATTGCAGAAGCGTCAGGATACTTTGCAAATAATCAAATTAACTATGGCATAGTAACATGGATTCAAAGTGGGTTATGGGATTTAAAAATCAAAGGTTTACATGATAACAATACGGATTACAATAAGACTTCTGATAATACAGTTAAACCAAAATTGACGGCAGAATTTAATGCAAATTTTACAATGATAAAACCTGACGGAAGTTTTTCACATAACCATACTATAAACAATTTTTCATCAAATAATGTAATTTTCACAGGCAAAGAAGTGATATTAGCAGGAGTAGCCGACATCCATTCAAATATTGGAATGGAATTTAAACACGTACCAATAACTGTTATTCTTGTTGGGAAGATAATGAGATTACTAATTGACGTTAGTAAAACTAATTACCACTTTGCAAGTCCAAATGAAATGTTTGGAACCCTAATTAAAGGAATCGGATTAGACAGTTCTAATACTATCAAAACAAATACTGCAAGCAAAAATCCCAATACTTGATCAATACTTTTATGAGGGTGTAAATAAAACCATTTAAAATTTTATTCCGCAAATTTTATACTATTTTAAAAGTAAAATTAAATTATTATTATTGCCATTACTTTAGTATAATACTTGTGTCTTCAGGATTCAGGATCTATCTTGATACCGATTAAAAAGACAAGTAATAGAAAATGTAAATAATTAAAATATTAAAAAACATTCTCTCTCCATTATATGTGTATGATAATGTAATAATACCTCTCCTTCAAATTTAATAGGTAATTTATATATTCCATCTCCAAAATCAAGATCTATTATTATTTTTATGCATGGCAATGAAAGTAATGGATTTAGCTATCGAAATGAATTTATTTCAAAATATTTCAATGAACATGGATATGCACTATTATTAGTAGTTCTACTTTCAGAAAAAGAACAAGATATATTATAAAACATATCCAATTTGATAGAAAAAAGTATCTCAAATAAAATTGTGGCATCATCCCTATTTATAGTAGGAGGAAAAGGTAATTTAATTATTAATTTTAATATAAAAGCATATAAAGAAATTACAAATACAGATTTAAAAGTGCTTTGTTGCATGATACTTATAATCTTTGATTTTATTATCTGTTTTGTCTAAATAGATATTGTCATCTTATTATACCGCAATGCTTTTAACATCATTTCCTATATCATGTTCTTTAATCTAACCGGATAAACATACTCTCAGAACATTCTTTTTATTGAGGAAAACACGGTTTATATATACAATCCATCTTTGTCCATATCGTTATATTAGCTATCCTCCCATCTTTGCAAATCATTTTTCTGGGATATGACTGATAGATTTCTTAGAATATGTCCTTTTTTCCATCCAACTTGAGCTTTTTTTCTTACTTTAATACAAGGCATGATTCCGTTGTCAGATATATATCTAAAAATGTCATTACCCTCATAAGGTCCATCATCAGTGAATAATAATTTGTCTATTATTTTATTTGATTGTATAATGTTTCCAATTAATTCTGGTAACGACTTGCAATCATGAATATGCTCATATGCGGTTACCCTCATGGAAAGAATTTTCTTGTTCTTGATGTTTACTGCTATATGTATTTTCAAATATCCTTTCTTATTTTTCACATTCCATTTATCTCTCATCAACTGGCCTCTGTTTGTTACTTTAATACCAGTACTATCTATTGCAATTATAAGATATCCGTCTTCAAAATCCTCACTTTTGTTATCATTTTCCATCTTGATATTCAGTCTGTTTATTCTTCTGCTTGTGGTATGTATTATAATCTGGAATATCGGGCACTTTTCCTTTATCTGTCCAGGTGAATACCTTCTTTAGTCTGCTTGCATGGTAGATGAAATTACTTTGGCATACCCCGGGAAAAGAAGAAATGTATTGGGATGATGAAATGGTTCCTAATCCAACCTTGTCTTTGTTCATCTCTTTTAATTCAGTTTTCCAGTTGTCAATGACATCAAATCCTAGCAATATTTCACCGCGTTTAACTAGAGATTGGTTGTAATAGGACCATTTCACATGTTTTCTTAAAAGATGATAGCTAAATGTATTTGGAAAAAAGGAATCATACAGCAAAGCAGTTTGTAAGCAATTACGCAAAAGATCTAATGATGTCAATATAAAAAAATTAAATTTCTCTAATTTATTTTTCCATATATCCAAAATCAAAAATATTTTTACTCATTAACCTTAAAAATTCCCTATCTTGCATGTTTCTTCTTTTCTCTAAAAGTGAATTAGCATCGCTGCCTATAACATATCGCAGGTCAGGTTCTTTATCATGTAACGTAACTGCTTTGAGTATAACTTTAGCTACTTCTTCAGGTGGAGTACCATTTGCAAACATAGTTTTTACCCTGTTAATTCTTCTTTGTAATAAAGTACCATATGGTGAATTTGGATCCAAAGCCTTTTTTGCTCTTTTTATGTTATCCGGGAAATTGGTTTTTATTATGCCCGGTTCAACGAGTATAATCTTGATACCAAATTGTTCTACTTCATATTGTAATGCTTCAGACAATCCCTCGAGGGCAAATTTTGTACTTGCGTAAGATGAAGAAAATGGAAATGGTATTTTGCCGCCAATAGAACTTATATTTACTATTGTACCTCTTTTCTGCTTTCTCATTATGGGTAATACTGATTGTATAACTCTTATAATCCCAAAAAAGTTAGTCTCAAACAGGGATTTTATCTCATCTATCGAAAAATCTTCTACTGCACCTGTGGACCCATAACCAGCATTGTTCACAACCACATCGATTTGCCCTTGTTTCTCTATGATAATATTAACAGAATCTTTGATAGAATTCTCATCTGTTACATCAAGTCTTAATACTTCAAGTGATAAATTATCATTTTTAGCAATATCAATTATTTTAGAAGACTTTTCAAGGTTTCTCATAGTTGCATAAGTAGAAAACCCATTTCTTGCAAGCAGCAACGATGTTTCAAATCCTATTCCACTTGAACTACCTGTTACTAATGCAATTTTTTTCTGTTGCATATGGCATTTTATAAATTAGGACATAATAACATTGCATAAAAGATATTGTATCAACTAGCAAATATGATAAATAATTCAATTACAATTTTAAAAATTGTATTATCGTATAATAGTTTGTAGATTAAAATTGATTTTTTATTTATTGTGGACAAAATAATCATATAGGAAAATTCAAACTGGATGTAAAAAATGGATTTCTATCGTTTTTAGTGTATTATCGCTTTTACATGCCATATATGGTAGATGGCTTTCTCTTTGATTTGGATCAGAGCAACATTTGTAGAGACATTCACAAAATTGAAATTACTATGGTAAGGCAATGTGTACCAATTCCTCAAAAATTATACAAAATAATAGAGACTAAAAACACCTGAAGAAGTAGAGAAATATTTTCCGGGTTTTATTGCTTTTATAGATTGCACTGAACAGCAGCAAATACCGAGATCTGAAGATAAGAATAGAAGAAAGATGTACTATTCGGGCAAGAAGAAAAGACTTACCGTCAAGAATCAGATTATGGTAAACAATCGTGGTTATGTTATTCACAAATTAGGCCATAAGAAAGGAAGAAGGCATGATTATTATATTTAAAAATATAAAAATAATCATCCTGTTACTTCCAAACAAGTTGTAAACGAAGTTGATTTAGGCCATCTGGAGATAGAAAAGGATTTCCCTGAACAGCTATCATCGCACTACCATATAAAAAGAAGAAAAATGTGGAATTATCTGCAGAAGAAAAAGATTACAACCAAAGTCATTCCAAAAGAGGATAGCGATTAGCATTTAATATGTCGATTGAAAAAGTACAAGATAATAAGTAAAGTATTTAGGAACAGGCTCAGAAAGTACAATAAAATATCATATATAGTGGCAAGTCTGTAAACTATGGAATAATGAACCACATATTGTTAAAAACTGATACAAAATCACACACTATAAAGTGTAGATTGTTTCTGATTATACAAGATATCTAATATATATATGGATTTGATCCCAATTACGCTATGTACACAGGAGAAATATAAATGATAAATAATACATTATTCTATAACTTAATTATTCGATCCATGCATATTATCATAATCAGACATGTAAATGTAATTTGATGATATTATACCTTTGTAACAATTATTTGACTAGTTTTTTGTTATGAAATTCAAATATTTTTATAGTTAAAGGTTATATTTTATTATTACTTATCTTCAGTTTATTAGATTGTTCTTTTTTAATGACAAACCATTCTTTTTATTTAAATAGTATTTGTTATATGATATATACATAAAAAATGATTGATGAAAACAAAATAAAAGACTTGATTGAAAATGCATATTTACAACAAAAACAAATGGTTGAGACTAATTATATTTATTTTAAAAATATAATTGAAAATGCATATTTACAACAAAAACAAATGGTTGAAACAAATACATTAAATATAGAAAACTACATCCGAACATTTGGAAATAATGATTTAACAAAGAATATTGAAAATGCAAAAGGTTATTATTTAAATTTAACCGAACAATCAAAAAAAAGAATGTTGGATAATTTAGATCAAATTCGAGATGACTTTCTTTCAAATGCATTTAAAATCAAGAATGATTATGAGAATGGGTTGAATATTTTCAAAAGTGGGGATAGATTTAAAGATGATTCTGGAAAAACCAATACATGAGAGAATGAATCTAAACCATAAGTTAAAAATAACAATACTATTAGAAAATGATAAAATCTATATTAAAAAATGCCATCTGATAAAAATTTAATTTGATATTAATTCATAAATCCGACATTAGAATATTAATTTCTCTTTTTCCTATACAAAATATATTTTATTATGGTTAACATCAAAAAGTATCTACGGAGGTCCATGAACTAATGTTATTGAGTATGCCCTCATTTGTAGATTAAAAAACCACAGGATAATGAATGAAGTGTTTAGAAACAAATTAAGAAAGTACAATGGAATATCTGATATGGTAGCAGATCTGTCAAACTATAGAATTGTTAAATAGTATTGGTAGAAACTAAACATGACATCATATTAGAAAGTGTAAATTGTTTCTAATTATGTGAGATCGTTTATAATTACACTATGTTTCACTGCTAAATATATATCTAAAATAAGAATATTAATAAACGCGTTAACAAGATGAGATGAGGTTATTCGAAATGGATTTTCTTTTTCAATTTATTCATCTTTTTTAAATATTTGTTATGTGAAATTTATTTCGTTTATTGAATGTAGGTACATAATAATAATTTAAAATAGAATTTGTATTTTTAGAAATTGTATATATTTCTTCTAATGTTTTTGTTTGGGACGGCAGTTTGTTTAAACTATCTATTAAGATTTGAATATAAATAAATTATACTATAATTCTTCTTAATCATATACAAACTCTATAATGATTGAATCATCATAATTTTTTATCTTTAATCTTTTTACCAATCTCTCAAGTCTGAAATCTTTATCCAAAAACCTTTCATCTTTAACTGCAATAAACTGATGTTTGTGATATTTTTTGAAGAATTTATAATTTGAATTAAACCAGTCTAAATTATCTTTTAATTTTTGTAAGATATCTAGTTCTCTGTCCACAATTTTCTCCAGAATCATAATAAATTCATATAGTATTTTCATTACTAATATTGTTATCGTATAATCATCTAACTATCGCCCAGTAATTATAATAATTGGATTATTTTGAAGTATTTCCGGGATTTTAACTAATTATTAATGATTTCAGAGTTTTTGATGCGTACGCCAATTATCATTAAAAAATATGTTTTGATGGTTAACTATTTTATTAAAAATGCGCTCAAATATATGCGAGTATTTCTTCCTAATGTTGTTCGATATACTGAGCGGGATTAAATTGCTTGTGATGAATTCTAACACTCTAATAGATTAGTTAATGAATTACAAAATTGATAACTTATATTTAGATAGTTTGAAATTTGATATTTCAATAAATAGTACAGATCTCCTATCACACATATATATTCATAATATTTATCTGTTGACTGAAGAAAGGTATTGAAATTAAGATTACATATAATTAAACTTTACTGCATTGTTTATAATAGTCTGCGAAACCTAAACAACCATTAGTTATTTATTTTCAGAACTCATGGATATTAACATAATTTTTTATATACTTTAATTTAATGAACTTTATAAATAAAATTGACTAGAATAATCTAAGGAAAAGAAGCGCGTGGCGATATTGTTCTTACCAAGGCGGAAATAATAGATAAAAAAGTCTATAATATTCCTAAAAGTCTTATTAAAGGATATGATGGTCATAATTCATTGTTTAGAATAGCAAAAGAGGAAACAAATGCCAATATTAGACAGAAATATAAGATTTGGAATAGACAACCTATAATAGATCTCTTGCGTAATTGCAACTAAACAGCTTTATGACCATTAGTTTATCATCAACCTGTTCTCTCTTTGCTTTCATACTAGGGGTTATCCAGAAAACCATTACTTTTCAAATCGTTCACTGCGGCCTTACACTACAAGAATTTGATGATATTTACAATAAAGAGATAGCAAAGAGATATGCCAAACATGAGATTAAAGCGTTTATCATAAAACGAAAAGAATAGAAAAAGAAAGATTGGTGCAGGTAGACATTTCAAGCTGGATTTAAAAGATAGATTTGTAATGCTTTTGGTCTATTATCGCCTTTACATAACTTACACTTTAGCTGGCTTTCTCTTTGATTTGGATCAGAGGCAACATTTGCAGAGACATTCAAAAGATTGAAGGATTGATAAGACAATGTATACCAATTCCACAAAAGATATACAACATTACAAAGAGGCTGAAAACTCCAGCAGAGGAAGTAGAGAAATATTTTCCAGGTCTTATGGCTTTTATAGATTGTACAGAACAACAGATACCAAGACCTGTAGATAAAGAAAGAAGGAAAATGTACTATTCTGGAAAAAAGAAAAGACATACTGTAAAGAACCATCTTATGGTTAACAAACATCGTGGTTATATCATTCATAAAGCAAATCATAAAAAAGGAAAGAGACATGACTATGATGTTTATAAGAAGAATCGTCCTGTTACTCCCAAAACAAGTTGTTAATGTGATTGACCTTGGATATCTTGGTGTAGAAAAGGATTTCCCAGAACAACTATCATCGCACTACCGCATAAAAAGAAGAGAAACCAACCAGAGTTATCCCAGGAAGAAAAAGAGTATAACAGAATTCATTCCAAGAAGAGGATAATAGTGGGAACATACAATCTGCAGATTGAAAAAGTACAGGATAATGAGCGATATATTCAGAAATAGATTAAGAAAGTATGATAAAGTATCGGATATAGTAGCAGGTCTGGTAAACTATAGAATAATGAGCCAGCCGTGTTTATAGAAACCAGATACAATATCATACCGCAAGATATAGATTCTTTCTAATTATGCAAGAGATCTATAATAAAAATAAGCCATGTCTCAATCTGGTACGGGATTCAAAAGTGCAAGCCAAGGAGATTTTCTCACAAGAAAGAAATTAAAGAATATATCATTGATGAAATAGCTATAAAGGCAGGTTCTGAATTAATATGGCTTTGGGTTGTTATTGAACAAAAGTATAAAGAAATCCTTGCATTCGATATATCAAAAGAACGAACATGTTTGTGGTAGCCGAACGATTTCTGTCTCATGTGGTAAACAAGTATGGAATACATTCTGTTTCATCAGACAGGGTGGTACATGGTATCCACAAGCTTGCAGGTTCTTGAAACTAACTCATCATATTCATTCTTTTGTATACAAGAATGAGAAAAGCATTATTGAAATAACTATTCAATATATTAAAGACATAAAAATGAATGCTTCGATGATTTCTTCCTATGCAGAAAGAAGAAATGTAAACTAAAGCATGTAATGAATTGGCTGAATCTATTTGTAGATCATCATAACAAAGAATTATGTCTTAAGCGCTGTGTAAATACAAAGGTAGATCCTCTTGTAAAATATTTGTGATCGCTCTACCATGATTTTTATTATGGATATTCGTCCACTTGCTAATTGCTTGTCATAGTTAAGAGTGGCAAGCTAAAGATGTTATGTTAGCTAAACAAACACAATTATTTTACAGGAAAACATAGCATACATTTTACAGAACTCAAGGATTTCTTTATCAGATACGGTAGTAATGATATAACAAATTTCTATAAATTTTTGCAAAGTTTATTCTTTTTGTGTTTGAAGTAATGCAATTCTATTGGAATCGAGTTAAACTAAATATTTTAATTTAATATTAATTTTTTATAAAACCCGATTTTAACTTATTTTTATTATCTTTATCTTTATCGGTGTAATTGAACGTCTTCTTGTCCTTTAATGATAAAGAATTGCTAAACAGGCTAAAATTTGAGATAACTGAACCCATTTACCACAAGGAACTTAATCCCACCGAATGAATCTTATATTTATTAGCAAAACAAAACATTTTCATTTTATAAATAGAAAGGTTAATCAAAAATGAATCTCCAATTATAATTGCTTTCCAATAGGTGAACTATAACCGGATTAAACTCTATGGACTTTTTAAAATCCTCCATCCTAGAATTTCCAAGTTCTCTGAAAAAGTTTTCAAATCCTGCTGGAATGTAGGTTACAAGTAATTTGCCATGCTCCTGCCCCATCTTTCTGTAAGAATGAACTATGTCTTTTTCGAATTTAAATACCGTCCCTTCAGTTCCATTTAAGGTTTCTTTTCCATACCTAAAAAGAAATCTGCCTTCAATCACATGCATTATCAATGCTTCGTTACTGTGTTTGTGTAAGGGTATTTCTGATTCTTCGCCTTGAGGAAAAGTAATTTCAACTACAGAGTATTTGTTGTTGGTTTGATTGCCGTCTACAAGAATTTTATAAATTATTCCATCAAGGTTGTATCTTTCATTTACTTTGTAATGGTCTTGAAAAAGTCCTCATTGTCTTTTTTATTGCTCATTAACAATCACTTATATCATCTTAACAATCTAGTATTATAAAAAATATCAAAAGATATATTTTTACTATTTTATTAATAAGTAGAACTAGATATATTTCATATGTGTTCTGAGAGCAGCTGAAACAAACAGATAGTATCCTAAAAGATTGCAGTATTTCTTAGTCTTATCTCTTTATCATATCTTTTTAAATAACTTAAAGACAATGATTCTCAATTACAATCATATTTGTAATATCTATTTACATTAAATGGGTATTTCATTATAACCTCTGAAGATGACAACAACGATAAAGAAAAAATTGCATAAGAATGCATTATTGAAATATGTAATTCAATATTATAAGAAAGTGGACTTTTAACAACTGTAACTGGATTTATATTTGGTTTTCTTTTAAACATCTCTTTAACTCCACCTAAGGAATAAAATGAAATAGATAATAGTATCATTATCATGATTGCATTTTTTTCAATAACTTTTGCGGTTTCTCATTTTATAATGCCGGTAATTTATCATCATTTACAA
>CAWISD010000048.1:0-22100 GCA_963838615.1 uncultured Nitrososphaeraceae archaeon | reverse complement strand
GTAGCAAATAAGGGATCGCATCCGATTGATTTAATACCTATTATTTTATTTGCTTCAGCAACAGAGAATGAAGCGCCCTACGGACAGTCGAGTATTTGATTAGACTTCAGAGATAAAGACGAATAACAATTATTTATGCCAAAAGAACATTAGGTATTCTGACAAGGTTCTACCATAAAATGCTACATTCTCCAAATATAAATTATTTAGATCAAATTCACTTTTATTTATGTCGTTGAATGTTGGATAATCAGCCATACTAAACTCGTTTGTTATATTGAATATATTTTATTAATACTCTCGAATATGAGGCATTTTTTGCTTAGGGAAAAATATATCTGGAAAATATGCTTCCATATACTTTGAATCCAACAAATAGCAGGTCATGTTATAAATCACATTTTTATGGACTTGTATCATATTTTTTAGGTCGGCATTAACAAAAGCTAATACAAATTATCTTGATTTAAAAAAAAAGAATTCAAGTTATTTTATCATATTATCATTTGAGGCGAAATCTTTAAAAATTCATCAAATTGTACAATTTTTGGTAAGTTTTTTAAAAAAGGAGTTAAAATCGTTTGAAAAAACACAAAAAAAATATTGAAGAATAATATAGATAACGGAGAAAAATCTGATGGGAATTATACCAATGTATGAGCAACATTTTCTTTTAAAAAATGCGGCCAGAAATTTAACTCGCAAGAACTAAAAGAAAATACAAATGCCTCGCACTAATACAATAAATCTCTTTTTTTGGCTAACATCTGATGCTTTTTATCATCATTTATAATGAAAATCTGAATATACATACTCATTGATTTAGGCAGATTACAAGACTAAATGGACATCTAGATTGAATCTATTAAATGTCTCCAAATAGGAACGAAGCCTTAAAATTAAAAAAAGATGAAAGGAAACTGGTGTGACTATTCTTCAATGATTAATACGGGATAGCGCAGAATTTAGCTATTTGACCGTTATAATATATAGGAGAATGTTATAATTAAGATTATATTGATGAATATTCGAAATTAAATTCTAAAATCAACAACATTAAAAAAATAAAGTAAAATAGGAGTTAGTCTTTACTAAACTGACATGACTATACCATAACCGGTTCAGGTATTGTGACCTGCATTATTATCTAGGAAAACCTGTGCCGGAAAGGCTATCTGCACCTGTGTTTGAACCACCAAGCTTAGAAAGGATATTGGAAGGATTAATGATACTATTGTCGGAACCAAAGAGACTATTAACCATATCTTTAGCTGTGGTGTCAGTGCTGGTGGGGTGACCAGAGTTGTCAGCACTGGTGGGGTTATTGCTAGTAGGATCTGCTGCATTAGGATCTGCTGCTGGTTGGGTTATTGCTAGTAGGATCTGCTGCATTAGGATCTGCTGCTGATGCAGGGTTATTGCTAGTGTGGTGACCACTACGGTGACCAGGTATCGGCTGATATTAGGATCTGCTGCATTAGGATCTGTGCTGACTGGGTTATTGCTAGTGTGGTGACCACTATGGTGACCAATGTTACCAGTACAATTGGATTTGCGGCATTAGGATCTGCTGCATTAGGATCTGCGCTGAGTGTGGTGACCTGCTATCGGTGAATTGGATTAGCAGCATTAGGATCTGCTGCATTAGGATCTGCGCTGACTGGGTTATTGCTAGTGTGGTGACCACTATGGTGACCAATGTTATCAGCAATTGGATTAGCGGCATTAGGATCTGCTGCATTAGGATCTGCGCTGAGGGGTTATTGCTCGTGGATCTGCTGTATTAGGATCTGCTGCATTAGGATCTGCTGCATTAGGATCTGCTGCATAGGATCTGCTGCATTAGGATCTGCTGCATTAGGATCTGCACTAGATATGGTGACTAGCATGGTGACTAGCATGGTGACTAGTGGTATGTCCCCCATGTCCGCTATGATGAGCCTTAGATGCATAAACAGAGTTTGTTACTGACATGGTCATTGTAGCTATTACTGCTACTAAAGCCACAATTAAAAAAACATTTTTTATTTTCATTTCCATTAAAAATAAATATTAATTCTACATACATAAAGGGGGCTCTGTAAAGTTAAGGGAGAATGACATAGTTTTCTGTTATGTTTATTATATATGGTATATCATATAAGAAACAAAACAGTACATAAAGACACAATTCATGCTTTACATCCTTACTTTAATGGCATTTAGTTAAGAAATGCTTCCAAATCAATATGTAAATCTATCAAAGAAGTCATACCACAATAAGAAGTTGAATACAAAAATACATACCTGATCGATCGATTTATAGGAAGATAAAGATATTTAAATTCAGTCACAATAAAAAATATGAACATAAAATAAAGCGGTTTCAAATTAATATGGCTCGTGGCAGATATTGAACACTATATTGATGAAATTCTCCGATTAAGCAATCCAAGAGAGAAATATGTTCATTGTAGGACAGTTTCTGCCGAAGATAGCAAAAGAATATTGGAATGTCCAGTCTCAACAGGGATAAAGGTATATGGTATCTATATGATTGTAATTTATTGAAACTACAATATCATTATCTCATTCGTATACAAGGATGATAAAAGCATTATTGAAGGTGATTACATAAATAAAAGATAGAAGGCAGATGTTTCGAGAACCATTTTCAAAGCAAAGAGAAGAAATGTAAATTAAAGCACATACAACAAGGGTTTAATCTATATGCGACTATTACAACAAAGAGATAGCGGAAGGACATTACAAAAGTTACCCGACTGTATGTTGTATAAATTTATCACACCTGATGACAAAAGCATTGTTTTCCATCTAGATATAACAAACTTACCATTAATTATAAAGCAATCAAACTAAATATACGCTCAAGGAATCTAACTACACCTATCCAGACATTATTTTAGTAACATAATAAATAATTATAATAATAAAATAATAATTCTATTGACTTCTTAATATTCTAGATCTTATTTTGTGTCACAGTATAATACTTTTATGATCTTCTAACCAACATTAGAATATCCGATCAGAAATTGATACTCCATCTATCGCAATAATGAATTAATAATTCTAATAACTAACGCTGTATATTTATTTATCATATTTTCTCGTCCTTGTTATAAATATCGCCATTGTCAAGTCATCCATTATTTACTAAACTGTACTTGAAATAAATTACTTGTCTCTTCTATTAAAGGTAAAATAATTGCAGGTATAATTGCAACAGTTTTAATAGATTAAAAAAAGAATGGTCCATTATATATTATCATTAGCAATAAACCAAAAAAAAAAGTTATAATCAATTGCATTATTTAAAGAAAAATTAATGAGCTCTAACTATGGTAATAACACTTTCTTATGTGGTTTTAATTTTGTATGGATTACAAATTGTAGAGACGTTCCCATTAGGAGGACAACAATTTAGATATTCAAACTATGAATTTCATATAGTGCCCACTATTACAATATATTATAACAACTTACAACAATAATTATAATATATTGGATTCATTTTTACAAATATAAATGAACAATTATAGAGTAAATACGATTGTAATCACCATTACAATAATATTAATTAGTCTTTCTTTGTCCATGACAAATCTGACAATTACTCAACTATCCAAAGTATTTGGTCAATCAACATCAATGGTTAAAATAACAAAAGATTTAACCAATTCCTACTTAATTTCATCAGGCTCATCAAAGATAGGAACATTTGACACTACATATACAATATCAGGAAATACAGATATAATTAAAAAAGAACAAAAGATAATATTATCTACCATTAAAGAGGATTTTAACAATTCTCCTATTGCAGGATATATTAAAACATCTTTAGCTCCCACTCAACAACAGCAGTTGCAACAGCCAACATTACCAAACCCTTTTACAAACAAAGCAACAATAAATCAAAAGATTGAAACAGAGATTAGTAGTGCTTTATCCTCTATCGGGAATACCAATACTGCCAAAATTTCCATTCAATGTAACTTTGGAATGGAATTATCAGAGTGGAAATGTAAAGGTCATGGACTAGTAGGATAAATATAAATAACAAGCATTTGTTATGCGAGTCATAATTATTTTTCTTTAAATATACAACTAAATCTTATAGTTGTTTATCCCTCAGCAAATCCTCTCAATAGTCCTGGATGACCATACACCCATAAAACGCGGTTGTCTTTTGTCTCGATAGTAGAATGTCGCTTGCAAATAAATCATAGAATTTAAACTTATCCGCTTGTTCGCTCAAGAATTGAAATAATCGACTATGTGTTCGAAATTTCAGTCTTACACAGGTCTCCATACGCTATCCATTGACAAGAACTCAAACAATTACTTTTGTAGTTTATTTTTTCATTTCCTTTACAAATAGAACGGCCTAATTCATTATTCATTAAATCTCTTGCATTATTAGAAACCACCTATATTATCCCATGGATTTTTGTATCAGTCAATAATGATAATGGTTCATTATTCTATAGTTTACAAGGCTTGATACTATATCCAATATTCTATTATACTTTCTTAACAGCTTTGTAAACGATCTATTAATTTTTGTAAAATAGTTGTGTTTGTTTTGCTATCATAACATCTTTAGCTTACTATTATAATTTATGATTATGAGGGATACCTTCCTCATCAGAATGCTTACGGATGATGAAAAAAATCTTTTTCATCTGATGCTTGAAGATAAAGAATCAGGATATAGAGCAAAGATAATCTTGCTCAAAGATGAAAGGTTATACAGTCCCTGAAATAAGAAAAATAACAAATCATCATGATAACAACATAAGAAAATGGATACATCGCATTATTAATGAAAAAGGAATTGATGATGCCTCCTATCAAAAAAGCATAGTCATAAACAACACAAATTTACTAATGATGTCGAAAAACAAATAGTTGATATAGCATCTCCAAAATCCGGAATCGTTTAGGTTAGGATTTTCTACTTGGTCATTACGTGTACTGGCAGGCTTTCTTATGTATGACCTAAAAATGGTGGATAAAATAAGCCATGCAGAAATAAGAAATATTCTTCTAAAACATAAAGTAAAGTATAGAAAATCTAAAATGGTTTTTTCAAATAAAAGCAATGACCCCTGAATACACTTTGAAAAAAAATACATTGAACAGCTAAGGTCCAACACACCTTCATCAGATTCTGTGTTACTATATGTAGATGAAAAAGGACCAGTAATCACGGCAAAGACTCGTGGTGGATAGATCTCGGTCATCAACACAGGTAAAGGTTGAGAAGGCTCAAAAAATAAACGGACTTTTAAATGTCTTTGGAGCATATGATCATACAAATGATAAGATACATCTACATTGTTATAAAAAGAAGACAGGGAAACAGTTTGTCGATTTTCTAAAAAGAGTTGATATAAGAGCCGATGACAAGAATATACAAAATATCTTTCTTGTTCTATAACAATCTATCAATACATATAATCCAAAGAAACTAAGGCTATAGTGTTTGCATATTTTTGTACCAAGAATATCTTTTTGCGTTTCTTTTCCTGTTAAATCTCTCCGCGCTCAACTTTATTGAAGTAAGATGCTCATGATGGCTACAAAGACATAGCTATCAACATTTTTACATTCAATGATGTACAGGAAATAGAATAGAGTCGTTTGCAAGTGGAAGGATTCCTATAGATAAAAATCATGGCAAAGTCAATTACAAATATTTTACAATACATATCCAATAGTTTTTGAGAATGTTCTATTTCTAGCAAATATATACTCTATCATATCCTCTTTTTAGAATGATTTTTGTTGTACTCTTTTTCTTCCTCAGATAACCCTTGCTGGTTTCTTTTCTTTTTGCATGGTAGTGCGATAATAACGGATTCTGGATAATCCTTTTCTATACCAAGGTATCCAAGGTCAACTACAGTAACAACTTGTTTTGAAGTGACAGGATGATTCTTTTTATATATTGAATATATAGTCATGCCTGCGTCCTTTCTTACGATCTGTTTTATGAATGATAATACCATGGTTGTTAACAGTTCTGTAAAATGTATGCTATGTTTTCCTGTAAAATAATTGTGTTTGTTTAGCTACCATAACATCTTTAGTTTGTCACTCTTAACTATGACAAGCAATTAGCAAGTGGACGAATATCCATAATAAAAATCATGGCAGAGCGATCACAAATATTTTACAAGAGAATGTACCTTTGTGTTTACACAACTGTTAACCATAATCTGAGTCTTTACAAGAAGATGTCTTTTCTTCTTACCAGAATAGAACATCTTCTTTCTTTTATTATCCATATGTCGTGGTATCTGTTGTTCTATGTGGTAGCATCTATAAAAGAAAGAAATCTTGGAAAGTATTTCTCAACTTCACAAGGTGTTTTCAGCCTCTTTGTTATTCTGCATATTTTCTGTGGAATTGATATGCATTTTCTTATCAAACTTTCAATCTTTTTAATGTCTCTGCATATGTTACTCTAATCCAAGTCAAAGAGAAAGCCAGGCAGAGTGTAGGTTATGTAAAGGTGATAGTAATAAGTAGCATCAAAATCTGTCTCTTGTATCTAGTTTAAAAGGTCTTCCTCCAGCACCTATTTCTCTATATCTATTCTTTCTTTTAGATAAAAGCCGTAGATCATGTTTTTCATATCTTTTTACTATTTCTTTGTTATAAATATTATCAAATTCTTCTACTGAAAGACCGATAAATGATTTAAAAAGCAAGGTTTTTTGGACAACCTGTCATATGAAAGCAATGAAAGAACAGGTTGTTTAGGACATAATGGTCATAAAGCCGTTTATACCAATTATGCAAGAGATCTATTATCTTTCTTTAAGTATAGACAATAGATTACCGGCAGGGTCTATAAACCAGGCGATCTTCGGACCTTCACCTATGAGAGAAATATCTTTTTCGTCGGTCTTGACGTTGTCTTCGTTGTAGACCTCGAAATGCACACCACGCAGGGTAAGATCATCTATAATCTGATCAGGATTTTCACCAGCAAAATTAAGGATGGTAAATGTTGCAGGAGTATAGTTTACTTTGGAATAGATTAATATCGTAATCCTGTCATCGATATAAATCTCTAACAGCCTTCCGTCGTATGATTCTTAAACATCCAGTCCTAATATCTGACTATAGAAATCCTTTGTTTTTTGCAAATCGTCTATTGATTATGACAGATAAATATAAAATTGAATTATAGAAATATGTCTAATGAACTCATTGTCCTTTCGAAATTGAAATTCATGGCATAATAAATGAAAAAAGCAATTTTTCTTAGAGTATAATAATGTCCAAATAAATTCTGCAGTAAAGTATTCCTCCACTTAATAGGAAGATATTAGAAAAAAATGACTCCAGAGGATGAAAACATCCATAGCATATCCATCACTTGTAAAAAAGGAGATCATTTCTTGGTCAGACAGGTTCGGAGGCTTTCTCTACTATACCCTATTTATAAAATCTTAAATTTGGATTGAATCATCTTTCGGACTCTACTTATGCCATATTACTAGCAGGGATTCTTTCGAAAACAATTTCTCATTCATTATAACCACGCTGTCTATTTGATATCATCAAGTATAATTCAATTAGCGTCTGTAATTTGAAAAGATAGATTGATTTAAGGTAATTTTTATTATTAATTGATAAATAAAATAATATCTTGAATAAAGTCCAAGGATAACAACATATCGCAATTTTTTGAATATCAAACATTCAAAATTATAAAAATCAAAATAAAAATAAAGAAAAACTAGTTACATTTATTTTGTAAGGTCTTTTGCAACAGCATCTAAAGAATATGTCACCGAAAACGGTTGTCCATTGGTTTTATGAAATAAAACTGCGGTTCCAACAAAGGTAAATGAACCAACACTATAAGGTTTATCAGTAATTGTAACAGGAGTATTCGAGAACATCGTCATTGTGGATAAGGCAATAGGTGTTCCATCAAACCATTTAGCATTAGATGGTTCTCCGTGTTTTACATCAGGTTTTACTACTGGCAGGTACTTGTGAAGGACTTCTATTTCAACAGGTTTACTTGCAGTAAATGTAACTGCCCCTGTCCAAATTTTTCCATCTGCTCTTATTGGCAATGCAACAACTATAGAATGAGGTATATCTTGATTGTTCATTTTTGCATTTACACCAGGCATGGATAAAGAAGTGTTTTGGATGGTTACTGAATTTAGTTTTTGAAGATTTATTGCATTTGGAGTTTGACCATAAACAGATGTGACTATATGATTCAAAATAGCTATACTAAAGATCGAAATAATTATAATAATTATTTTAGTTCTCAATAAACTTCTATTGATCTATTTAAATATAAATTTAGATCATCTCAGTCTTTGTTCTTTCGTTTCTTTCCTCTGATAGATTATCTACAAAACTACTATTGCTTTTCAAATCATTTACCGGACTCGAGGTAGAAGCATTTGATAATATTTTTATAAAATAGATGGCAAAAAATCTTTCGGATTCATAGAGATACAACGACTATCAAAAGTAAAGATATAAAATATCTGCAATTAAAAATTATTTTAATCAAATTTAATGAATAATGTACACGATAATCACATTATGATTAACGAATATAAAAATATAGAAGTATATAGACAAGAAATTGTAATTATGTATTAATTTAATATTGTTTTTAGATAGAATGAATAAAGAAATATCTTTCGCATTATTCGTAGCAGCATTTGTAACTTCTATAATTGTAGCTACTTTTGCATCAGCTGTAGATAATATGGCTTTTGCAAATACTATATCAAGCAACAGCACCACAGGACAAACATCAGAATGCTCAACTCGAGGAGACAATATGCCAATTCCTCCCGGATCATGTAATAACATTACTATCAACAGAGAAATCGATACAGGTATAAATACAGATACAGTAAATTAAACCTATAGCGAATATATCATCCAAAAAAAGTATTTTCATTTTACGTTCTAATTTGGAAAGATAAGATGGATTTACGGTTAACAAGTATTATCTGATTTCACAAATAAGAAATGCAGCTATGCTTAACTAAGAATAAAAAATAAAAAGTAATTTCATAGATTACGTAACATTGTTACGTATCAATGGTCAATAAAAAATAATATAGTTAAAATATCATTTTCTAAATATGGCAATATCAACAATGATAACCAACAAAATGATAACGATATTAGCTATTCCAACAACCGGTTTTTTATTAATACCATATTTAGTAATTTGTCACTATTTGCAAATTCAGAAATACAACAAAATAATCCATTCCAATAAAAATATTATTCTAGATGAGGACTGAAAAACCAAATATGAGTATTGCACATAATAAAGACATAAGATCGCCAGAGCTTCAAGCAGATATTATAGAACCAATCTTATTATCCTGCGTTAATAAAATCTCTTTTTATGTTCTTGCATTAGCAATCCAAAGAATAATGCCAATCTCTTTTTGGGAATTAAAAAGATATTTGTTTTATCTGATTGATTATGGACTTATTTCATATAATGGACGAAAACAAATTTTTACAATAGAAGATGGAGGGTGTGGTTTATTGAATATGATCGATAAAGAGAAACGACAAAGAAAAAATAATATAAAAGATATTATGATTACCTTTGAATGTAAAGGATCTGTTAATAGATAATAAAAACAAAAAACAAGTATCCAACAGACCAATATCTTGATTATTATATAATTAATTTAAGAGAATTTCAGTAACATCAAAATCCAAAGTCATGTTTCTATAGACATTCCCATAATACTTTATAAGCAGCGGGATAATTTTCACATCTCTCTTTTGTATACAGATCCTACTGCATCTTTTTTCGATATTCGATTTAAAGTAAAAATCATCTGTCCGAAATAGATAATTCCATCTGCGATGCTACAATAACAAAACCATAAATATTGTAGCACTGGGTTATACACATCTATCAAAAATAACAATTTGACAAATGCGGAACAGACGTGGAAAATGTTATCAAGGATAACCCCTGAGAATGGTATCTTTTCTAAAACACCTAAAATTGCAGCAATTCAGATTGTCAATAGTGCCACCATATTGGTGGAGATCACTTTAGTTGTGAAATGACATTTAGTTAAATATGTAGTTATATACTTTATAGTGAATACCCAAGATAATTCACGCCAGATTTTCATTATAGATGCCAGAAATCCTCATTTCTTTATACATCGCAAGGTCAACCCGGGGTTTAAGTCTATAACTTACTTATGACACGAATGCAGAGGATTGTGTTAACGTTAATCATTAAATAACGATTGATTATCGATCCAGATTTGAAACACTTGTTTTAATGTGTATACAGTTTCCTGTAAAGAAGGATATACAATAGGCAGGTAATTCAGAATAAGGCTCAGAACATTAGGTAGTCAACATATTTACTTAATATGCATACGCACCATCAGCAGGCCTACACTGATTACACAAAGTAATTTCTTTGTCAGTATTTGCCTTTTTTATAGACATTACTTCAACATTTTCCATTCCACATTCATCACATTTTCCTATCATTAACTAGGAATATATATAGACTATTATGATATTAAAATATTTAGATCTCGCATTATTAGCATAGGGTTTTGATAAAGTAAATACAAAGATTATTGATAGAAAATAATAAACATTGTAAACGTATTTCTATAATTTCATTTCTACTATATCATCATTTATTCTTAACAGGTATGTAAACACAGAAGTACATCCTCTTGTAAAATATTTGTGATTGCTTTGCCATATTTTTTTATTATAAATATTCTTCCTTCTGCTAGCCGTTCTACTTATCATGATAGCAAAACGAACACCATATTTCACAACAAGATATAGCATATTTTAAACAACTGTTAACTGTTAACTTGATTTTAACTACTACATGTGAGAACTCTACAAATACAATACGAGCAGGTTTTAGAAGAGTGATGTTTTATATTTATTGTTATAATGGATCTGTAATGGATTCTTTTATTTTATCACATGTTATAAAATAGAGAGTTGCTTATCTTTTTACATTTAACAATATTGTAACTAGAAAGAGAATGTTGATTAGTCAACTGTGCGTTAACTCTGTAAACATATATAAAGATATAGTAAACGTTTAAATATCATCATTGTCATAGATATTTAAGGACAATTCATTTAAAATTGGTGTCTTTTTATAGAATATTGATTTAATTTTCAAGTTTTATGGTGTATTGGATATATTGGCTCTGTAAAGTTAAGGAAAAAATTTATCTATAAAACGGTTTAAAAGCGAAGGTCAAATAAAAATTTTATTTCATATACTGAAATTTACGTTCATTTTGACAAAATTATTTGTATAATATTATACAAAATTAAATTCATGGTTTAAAAATATCATTTAAAATCCTTAACTTTACAGAGCCAATATATTATAGATGATGAAATATATAGCATCCATTCTTGTTAAAGGATTTGACCGTCTTTTAATACTCGCAAGAATCTGTTCAAATAATTGCAGCAGTTGCTTATTAAAAAAATCAAGGAACTAAATAGTTAGTTTTGGTTGTCCTCTTTGTCTGACCTGATGTTGTAGGATTTGTACCAGTTGCCATTATACATATTATACCTTCTGATGGCTCTGTTAACAGACTGGTTAAATATATGCTACATTTTCTTGTAAAATAATGATGTTTGTTTTGCTACCATAACATCTTTAGATTGCCACTCTTTAGTAATACTGTGAGGGATACATTCCTCAGAATACTTACCATTGATGAGAAGAGCCATCTACACTTGATGATTGAAGATGCAAAATCCGGATATAGAGCCAAGATAATCCTGCTCAAAGATGAAGGATATGCAGTACCGCAAATAAGAAAAATAACAAATCATTATGATAACAACATAAGAAAATGGATACATACATCGCTTTAATGAAAAAGGGATTGATGGCATTATATCAAAAAAATATAGTCATAAACAATACAAGTTTGATGATGATATTGAGAAAAAGATTGTTAATATAACATCATCAAATTGAAGGAAATTTTGATAAACTACCTGATAACGTTAGAAACAATTTGCTGCTAAAGTTAGCCGATAAAGATTCGGCGGCTATTGCTGTTGGTTGGGTAACAATATACAAATTCGATAAGATTCCTATTGATCTTGAAAATGAATTGTTGTCCAGACTACTTGCCAGGAATCCTCAAGAGATTCTAGAAAAAGCTAGGCTGCAGGGGGTTAATCTACTGGGGTTAATCTAGCTGGAGCTGTCCTTCAAGGGGCCATCCTCCAAGGCGCCAATCTGAAGAATGCTATCCTCCAACGAGCTACCCTTCAAGGGTCTAATCTCATGGGAGCTAATTTTATGAGAACAAACCTAGATGGAGCTGTCCTCCAAGGGGCTTTGTTTCAAGGGACTTTGTTTCAAGGGACTGTTTTCCAAGACTCTAATCTGTATAAGGTCAAACTTCAAGGGGCCACACTTCGATTGACCAATCTTATGGGAGCAAACCTATCTGGAGCTGTCCTCCAAGGGGTCTTACTTGGTGGGGCCAATCTCACGAGAGCAAGCCTAACAGGTGCAAAGATCACTGGAGCAGATTTTACAGGATCTAACTTCTCAGGAGCTGACCTCAGGGGGAGCTAACTTTTTAGGATGTAACCTCTTTGGAGCTAACTTTTGGGGTGCCAAAATTCAAGGAGCTAACTTTTTAGGATCTATTTCCTGATAGGCCATGGTAAATAGATTATAGAGGGCCAATTATAGGAAATGGTAACAATGTTTTGCTAATGGCTATTCCGACTAACCGTTGTATATTTATTCAATACCAAGTAGCATAAGTCTACCAAATAAAATACATATTTGGAATATTTTTTCTCTACTGAAAATAAATGCGGTTTCGGTAGACTAATTTTAGTATAAAACTTAACAAATATGTAGTGTAAAAGGTTTATAGGTTTATAATAATTGGAAATTGTGAAAGCAGCTATCTCTCCATTTAGAACTCGTTCTTTTTGAAATATGATGAAGTTCATAAGAGAATTCTGAAGCCAGGGGAGATTTTGTTTTGCCTTGTTATAAAAGTTGACTAGTCTTTCTTCTATATTTTTTCCAGGTATTTGAATATAATCAAGAAATGCCTTAAATCTATCAGGATATCTCTTTTTGGTTTCAGGAGATTTAATCGCATACATAAAGCGAAAGTATGGATTTTGAAAGTTATGATTGCTTTGATGTTAAGAGATATGTAAACACAGGGCTAATCATTATTGTAAACTGATTGTGTTCATTTAGATTTGTTAATTTTTATAATTTTGAAATACATTAAAAAAATATAACAATAATTTTGTTGTTGAAAACAAGCAGTATTAGTTTACAGATGATTATACAATCCTCTTTACACAACTGTTAAGGGATGGAAGGTTGCATTTTTAACTATATTTCTAAATGGAATTAAAAAAACATACAGAAATGCAATGGACTGAGTGGGGTTAATATTGGTATCTGACCTTAAAGTAGAACCAATTAATTGCGTTTGGCACATAAAAATAGTATTCAAGTAATGATAAATAAGATTATTGAAAGTCATTTGGGATCTTTAGGCTTCGATTCCTGCATGTATAGGAGAACGGTTAATTTATTATTATGATTTTTCATTTATTCTTATCCGAACATGAATGTTCACATTTGTCATATGGCCATCTATCCTAACATTTACCTTGATTAATCTCGAAGATAACAATTGCTATTGGGCTAGCACTTGCAAATGGCAATACATCCAAAACTTAACATTCGTAATAAGACTTGCAATACTCCTATTGATGCTACAATAAGAATGGCAAGTCTTCAACGAGCATATGCCATTAGTAGCCATATGGCAGAATATAATTCCTTTACCATAATTCTTACTAGCGACCATGGATATAATATTGGGTTAATCTCGTCAAACAGATTTATATGAAGATCTTGGATAAAGCATTAGTAAAAAGAGTATCAATCTAATAATGACAGAATATTGATATTGGTGGGTTCTATTATTGGACTTGTTTGATTTCATTAATCTAGCCTCATCCTCACATATAGAGGATAATGCGTATAATAAAATAATCAGCAATTGGAATGAGTTTATTGAATGTTTGCCAGAAGAGGATAAACAACTAATACTTGGAATTATGAGTAAATGCTATTTCAAATATCAAAAAGCTATAAAGGCTTAAGGATTATCAGATTTTGAGTTATATACCGCATTGTTAATGTCGATATTAATAGATCAACAAATCCAGATTGATGGATTGAAGAATAATCGATAGTAATATACATCAAATTACAGGATTAATATGTGATGACATCAATATCATGATGATTCATAACCATTGAATTAAAATATATATGATTGTTCTGTTTCATTAAATTGCAGTAAATTTGCGTCTTTCTTTACACTCTTAATAAATTCGAAATGCAGTATAGATATTATATGGGAAATTACTTCCAGTTTTGTGTCTCCAGTATCCTAGCCGTTTTAATACCAGAGAATAATGTATCCATTAGAATATAGCAAAACAGCTTTTTTGTACTCATCGAATGCAAAATGCACTGTATTGTCCTTCTTTTTCGATATTGTTATATATACTAATCTAAATATTTTAAAATACGTAAATATAACAAAATTTATATTATCACTATAATTTCTAATCCCTAAAATCACGGTTATGCCAACAAAATCAAAAACAATAACAATAATTGTAATTGCATTAGGTCTAGCAATTGTTGTATTTGTATCACATAATGAAAACTTTGTATCTGCACATAGGATACCAACAGTCCAGGAAAGGTATGATTCAGGATATAATGATAGTGCAAAATACTGTGGATTTGGTGCAGATATAATCGATACCTATAGACATAACTCAAAATATTTGAATCATTCTCATCTATAGCAGCAAGGATTTGACAAGGCAGCATTAACGGACTGTTCTAAAACATTATCTACTCAAAACAATGCCCCTCAACCACCCATTCAAAACAATACTAGTCCAACTACACCAATACCAACAAATAATCAAGGACAAGCAAATACTCAGAAACTTATATGTGTAACAGTTTATGGCAATTGTGGTACATCTAGTGGACAAGCACAAGGTATAAACCAGCACCCATAGCCATAGATAGTATTTGACAATAATAATGATAACATTATTAACCAAACCAATCCTAATTACCGTCCAATAACAACTATCACTTAAGGACAGCTAGCAATCCCAAATATACTCCCTACTATTCTATTCTTTAACTATTGGAAGAGAATGATGAGAATAGATACTAGATCTCGCATAATTAGCACCATTAGAAAAATTTCTAAAAAGCTGATAAATCTTAATCGTTATCTACAAAATAAAATAAAAATATTACAAAATATCATTGATAGGCTGTAAAATTTTGATAGGCATCTAATTATGCAAGAGATCTTATGAATATAATAAAAGCAATATTGATGATGATAACAAGAATAATATTATTGTATACGCAGATAAAAATAAACTACTGCAAGTAATATCCAATTTAATTGAGGCATGGTCATAATTCCAGATCCCTCATCTTTATCCTATTACCATGTCACCAAGTTCCAAGCATATACTTTATTGACTTTGGATTAGATTTTCGATTTTATAGTTATAGTATACCATTATTTGATATAATAAAACAGATAAGAGTACAATTGCAGATACGGTATGAAATCCACGTACTGGCAATTGGTCTATCCTAAAGATTGATTTGATATGTTCTATCAACGGTTCTACCGATATCCTTCTCTGGCTGTAGATAGTCTGTCCCAATACCGATTGATAAAAACATACAAGCTCAAGCCGTTCTTTGGGAGTACTTTTATATCTTTTAACAGGACAAACCAGATCTATTCCCAATGTTTTTTTGCTACATTCATACAATTTCTTATCGTCATATCCTGGATCAGCTATCATGTACAATAGATATGGTAAAGAGAATACCAAAGAAGAAGAATAAGAAGTTAAAGGAATGTACATCTTATTATCTGGAACATTAGCAGTAGTAGTTACATCTTCAGCAGCAGTTAGAGGTACTACAAGCTCATTATTGTTGCTGCTGTATACATGTAGATGTAGTTTATATCCAAATATCCATCCCTCCTTGGTATGGCTATAACCCCACCATCTTGCATCTGTATCGATGCCTGGACATGGTACTATTCCTTTTTTCATATGGATGATTTATGCCATACACTGCCCTTTGCTTTCATAAGAGTACTCTGTCTACTGCATCTATAGAATGGTCATCATCAACCATAACCATACCTTCTGCAGCAAACAGGTTTCCCATTGTCGATATTCTTTGTTTTACCTATATAGTAGAAATAGTCTTTAACCGTCTGTCAAACGTACGTCTACTACAGGGAATAGATACTAATCCACAGGCTACTGCTAGTTTGTGGTTGTACTGACATTCCATGATAAGAAAAGTATATAAGGCATTGTTGGAATCCAGTCGGAACCATCATAACCTTACAATAAAACATCTTAGAATTACTGTTGATAAAGAATATACATAAGGTCTGCCACGTTTTCACCTTGGAATACTAGGCCATGGTATACAACCTATAAGATATAGAAGAATGTTAAAGAATGTGGATTCCTTTAATCTATCAAGAGCTAATCTTTGGGACAGTTTTAGTCAAAATAACATTTCCAGAGGTTAGCTTTAAGCTGTTATAAAATATATCAAGAGATAATTTGAATTATGACCATGCCTCATATAATTAGTAATTCAATTAAATTCACCTCGCAAGGAGGACAAAGAGGCGGAATATATAAATAAACATAAAAAAGGAAAAATTTGATAACACTATTATAGTTGGTATTTAAGATATCAGCAAGGGAATAGATCCAGAATTGTTTCAGAGGCAATTTACAAAATTTGCCACAAAATCACAAATAGTGGGTATAGAATTAGGGTTGTTTATATCAAAAAGTATAGTAGAGGCCCATGATGTAAGGATATGGGTTGAAAATAACAGCGATGGAAGAGGATCTACATTTATTTTAATCTTCCATCAAGCAAATAACAATAACAATAACAGAATTCAATGATATATAACCAAAGAAATCAACAAAATATAACAATAAAAAATCCAGTAAAGATATACATAACTAGTATTTCAATTGAATGAAATATGCCTATAGCATATGAAAGAGTTATCTTTTTAATCAAAAATCATGGCAATAATATTGGTTGACGGTTCTCTAGTCATGATTCTAAATCTGAGTTGTGGTCATAATTTTAGAGATTTTGAGATAAATGCATTACTAAAAAAACTAATACACAGATAAAACTAGTTTTAACATTGTTTTATCGAATATAATAGTAGATGATTGAAAAACAACTTTTCTATGGATATAACAAAACAAATCGATTTAATTTTTCCATTTTATTCTAATAATGGTATAATTATTTTATTAAAAAACAAACAAATGGTTATTGTGTTATTAGCATATTTACTTCTTTATAACGTCTTGCAAATTCTTTTTCTATTTCATCTTTCTTTATTATTTCACCTCTACGACCAGGCGTTCTTATTGCTTGGTGGAAAATCTGCCTCCTTTCATCATCTAATTCGTAAAAGCCTCTATCGTTATCATTTATCTGTTGCTTCTTTTTTCGTAATTCAGAAGCATAGAATTTACTAAAAGTTTCTTCTTGCTCATTTAAAGTAACATTATTTGTCATCAATACTATATATAGGTAATCGTATTATATTAACATATATATACGTCATATAATAATCGGCTCAAATAATCATAATCTGATAAAATGTTATTTTTATTTCAATAGTAATATCAAAAAAGAGAAAATCATAATTATGTAAAAGCATATAAAATTTATTTTGATGTAGTTCCTCTAAACTATTCAGCGTAATCTTTCTTTGATTGACAAGAATTTGATAACTAGATCAAAACGTAGTCTAGATTAAACATTTTTTAGATGATGGAAATTATTATTATAAATAAAATCTACTTTTTGATCACGGTATCATAGATTTGACAACAATTGAAATTCAAGTTAATATATACATTTTCATAGTCTTGGCATAAATAAGACATCATATTGAAATACCTAAATTTTGTCGGTTCAAGAAGAAAAAACTAAATACTATACAATAGCAAAATTATACTAAATAATATAATTATCAAAAAGTTTTTTAAAAAAATGATCATATTAATGGATTATTTTTAATCGAGATATTCCATGCATTTGATTTAGAAGATTTGTAATAATTGAATATAATAATTAGCGCTGTTCACTTAAGATATTATTTCTTATTATGTTAGTGGATGAATAAATTAAACCATTGTTTTACATGTTTTAATTTACATTTGCTCTCTTTGCAAGGAAAATAATCATCAAAGTTTTCGATTCTATCCTTTATGTACTGCATTGTTCTCTCTATGATGCTTTTCTCAAAAGGAGAATGAATATGATGATGTAGATTCAAGAATTTGCAGGCTTGTGGATACCATGCACCACCATCTGTAGAAACGGGATGTTCGCCATAATCATTTACAATGCTAGATAGAAAACGTTCGGATGCAACAAACATATTTCGTTCTTTTGATATATGAAAAGAAAGAATTTCTCTATCTTTTGGTTCGATAACTACCCAAAGCCATATTAGTTCAGAGCCTGTTTTTACTATGGTTTCGTCGATGATATATTCGTCTATATTCTTCTTCTTTTTTAATTTATGTGGTTTGTATTTTTGAATCCACTTCCAAATGGAAACAAGATGACTTATTTTAACTAGTGGTAAAAAAGAAAGATAATGCTTTTGCAGTATTTCTAAATGATAAACCTAAAAAGTAACAAGTTACAATCCATAACCGATAATTTGTGAAGGTGTTCTAATTCTAAACTATAAAATGAAATGGTCATTTTCAAGTCTATAGGTTTTTCCTTAAGTTAACAGAGCCCACTCACCTATTTAAAATTTATTTAAAGTCAAGGAAAGGGGATAATGCCACTAGAATATTTTTTTTCATGAATAGATTGATCTGCAATATGCGAATTAAAAGGTAGAAAGAATGTTAAATCTGTAGAGTTATCTTTGTTATTATTGGGTTTTGATGCATTAATATTCGGAAAATCTTCTAAATGAAAAATCAAAATTACGATAGTAATTAATATGATACGGTGAAATAAAAACCCTTTAGTCATTTATATAATTTTTTAACAGATAATTTCTTAAATTGATTTAGATAGATACTTCTATTATTATAGTTAGAAAGTATATTCTATTTTAATATATTTTAAATCTCTTGTATAATTGCTTACAAACAGCTTTATGACCATCAGTTCTCCATCCATCTGTTCTCTCTTTGATTTCATACTATAGTTATCCAAAAAATCATTGCTTTTCAAATCGTTCATCGGTTTTTCAATAGAAGAATTTGTTGATATTTATGATAAAGAGATAATTAAAAAATATCACAAGTATGAGATACAGCGCTTATCCAAAAGAAAAGATACAAAAAGAGAAAGAAAAGCAGGTGCTGTTGGAAGACGATTCAAATTAGATGTAAAAAATAGGTTTCTTCTGCTTTTAGTGTATCATCGTCTTTACATAACTTACGCTTTAGCTGATTTCTATTTGATTTTAGATCAAAGCAACATCTGCACAGCGATATTCAAAATATATAATATTGAATATGATAAGGCAATGTGTACCAATTCCACAAAAGATATGCCCAATTGCTTTGTTGTATGATTATTCTATTCGTTGTTTGTTAGCGTTTTGTTGATAGAGTTATAACAGAAATAGTCAAAATCCAATTGATATTATCATATACAAATCACATTTTTAACTGATTTTCGAATCATGCAACAAAGCAATGCCCAATAACAAAGAGGCTAAAAACTCCAGAGAGGAAGTAGAGAAATATTTTCCTGGCCTTATGGCTTTTACAGATTGTACAGAAAAGCAAATTCCAAGACCTGTAGATAAAGATAGAATAAAAATGTACTATTCAGGCAAAAAGAAAAGATATACTGTAAAGAATCAGCTTATGGTTAACAATCGTGGCTATATCATCCATAAAGCAAATCCTCATAAAAAAGGACAAAGGCATGATTACGATTTCTATAAGAAGGATCGTCCTGTTACTCCAAAACAGGTTGTTAATGTGATTGACCTTGGATACCTTGGCGTAGAAAAGGATTATCCAGAACAACTATCTGCCTTACCATCCAAAAGGAAAATAAACCAACACGAGATGTCCCAGGAAGAAAAAGAGTATAACAAAAGTGCTTTGTTGCATGATTCTTAAAATTTGATCCGATAACATATTTTGTCTAAATAGATATCATCTTGTTATACAGTGATGCTTTCAGCATCATTTCATGTATCATATTTTTCATTCTAACTGAATATACATATTCTCTACCAAACATCCTCTTTATAGAAGAAAACACAGTTTCTACAATCCATCTTTGTCTATAGACTTACAATGCTATCCTTCCATCTTTGAAAATCCTTTTTCTGAGATATAACTGACAAGTTTCTAATGAAATTGCCATCTTTCAGTTTATTTTTGCATTCTTTCTTACTTTGATGCAAGGCAAGATTCCATTGTCTGCGGACAAATATCTAAAAATATTATTACCTTCATAGGCGCCATCATCAGCAAATAATTTGCCTATTGTTGTCACATTATCAGATCTTGCAATATTATCAACTAATTCTGGTAATGCTTTACTGTCATGGACATGTTCATCTGCGGTTACCTTTATCGAAAGAATTTTTTTGGTCTTGATATCCACTGCTATATGTATTTTCAAATATCCTTTCTTATTTTATATTCCATTTGTCTTTCATCCATTGGCCTCTATTGGTAACCTTGATACCGGTACTATCTATTGCAATGATGATATACTAATCTTCAAATTCCTTACTTTTGCTATCCGTATCTTTTATCTTGATGTCTAACTTGTTTATCCTTCTCTGCTTATTGTACTGTAATCGGGAATTGAAGGTAGTTTTCCTTTAGCATGTCCTCATGTGCAATACCTTCTTTAGTTTGTCGGTATGGAAGGTGAAAGAATACTTTGGCATACCCAAGTAAAAGAAGAAATGTATCAGGATAACGAAATGGTTCCTAATCCAACCTTGTCTTTGTTCATCTCTTTTAATTCAGCATCCCAGTTATCAATAACATCAAAGTCTATCAGTATTTCACCTCTTCTAACTAGGGATTGGTTGTAGACGGACCATATCATATATGTAGTTAGTTGAGGTTAGCTAAATGTATTTGGAAAGGGAGAATCATGCAACAAAGCACTTTTGTTATACTCTTTTTCTTCCTGGGACATCTCGTGTTGGTTTATTTTCCTTTTGGATGGTAAGGCAGATAGTTGTTCTGGATAATCCTTTTCTACGCCAAGGTATCCAAGGTCAATCACATTAACAACCTGTTTTGGAGTAACAGGACGATCCTTCTTATAGAAATCGTAATCATGCCTTTGTCCTTTTTTATGAGGATTTGCTTTATGGATGATATAGCCACGATTGTTAACCATAAGCTGATTCTTTACAGTATATCTTTTCTTTTTGCCTGAATAGTACATTTTTATTCTATCTTTATCTACAGGTCTTGGAATTTGCTGTCTGTGCATCTTGTAAAAGCCATAAGGCCAGGAAAATATTTCTCTACTTCCTCTGCTGGAGTTTTTAGCCTCTTTGTTATTGGGCATTGCTTTGTTGCATGATTCGAAAATCAGTTAAAAATGTGATTTGTATATGATAATATCAATTGGATTTTGACTATTTCTGTTATAACTCTATCAACAAAACGCTAACAAACAACGAATAAAATAATCATACAACAAAGCAATTGGGCATATCTTTTGTGGAATTGGTAAACATTGCCATATCAGTTTCAATAATTATATATTTTGAATATCGCTGTGCAGATGTTGCTTTGATCTCAATCAAATAGAAATCAGCTAAAGCGTAAGTTATGTAAAGACGATGATACACTGAAAGCAGAAGAAACCTATTTTTTACATCTAATTTAATCGT
>CAWISD010000047.1:0-28311 GCA_963838615.1 uncultured Nitrososphaeraceae archaeon | reverse complement strand
ATCATTTTAAATGAAACTATCTTTTATAAAAGAAAAACCAGGTATCAAATTAACTTCGATTTTTTCACCTGCCATAATATGTGTAACTTCTTCGGGTATTACAAGATATCCATTACTTTTATATAATAAAGATATACTTTGAGTTTCTCCAATCTGAGGAGTTGCTATAAAATCATTGCCGTACCTAGATACTTTAACATAAACTATCTTTGTAAAATTAATGAATTTTTTACGAGCATCCCAATTTTCAGTAATTGTGGCTAAAATTGTCAAGTCATTTTTTTGAGACAAGCCCGAAAAAAGCCTAATCAAAGGTCTTACAAATACAATAAATGCACTAAGTGCTCCCTGGATAGGACCTGGTAATATTACTATAGGCTTTTTATTAATTACTGCTAAACCTGATACTCTGCCTCGATCAAGTTTAACGCCATGAACTATTACTCCAGGTAAACCGATTGAATTTATTGTTGTTTCAACTATATCTTTTTTTCCTACGGATGATCCACCCATAGTAATAACAATGTCGGATTTTTCGAGAGCAGATTCTATTTTCTTTTTCAAAATATCCGATTTATCTGGTGTTACACCATAATCCATTGGTATACCACCTATTTCATCGATTATACTCGAAATTATAGGACTGTTTGTATTAATAACTTTCTGAATTTTGTTGTTTTTATTCTCTTTAATATTGTCTGTAAGTTCTGTTCCAGTTGGTATTATTGCAAGTATCGGTTTTCTAAATACAGGAACCTTATTAAATTTCAAATGGGCCAAAAAAGCCATATCCTGTGCTCTAATTATTTGTCCTTTGGCTAGAACTTTTTCTCCCTTTTTGATGTCTGCTCCTGTTATTATATACAAAATTTCCTTTTTTAACTGGATAAAAAATATGTATGGTTTTATCATCTATCTGCTTTATGTTTTCGATAGGAACGATTGCATCTGATTGATAAGGTAAATATCCACCAGTTTGTATTCTAAATGCCTCCCCTGGTTTTAGAACATAGTCGGTCGATTGCCCTAAAATAGATCTACTTCTTGAAATTCTAAATGAAATAGGATTGGATTCAGACGCATTGTATGTTTCATATAGATTTTAAAGCAAATCCATCCATATTAGAACTAGGATATTGTGGTAAGTCATTTTTTGATACGATATCTTCTTTTAGAACATATCCTCTGGAGATCAAAAACTTGAATAAATTGTGTTTCCTGACAAGATTTTACATATTGTAATAGTTTTGTAAAAGCAGTATCTACAGAAAGATACAAATCGGGATCAAATATCATCGTTTACTGAAAGTATATACATCAGAAATAAATAAATAAATAATAATTATGTTCAGTTAATTGTAAATAAAAAATAAAATTAATTTACATAATCGTAAATGTTTTTTTAGTGATTTAAAATATATATTTCAAATAATTCTGTTATTCCTCCATAGGTTTTCCTTTAACCCATTTTGTTCTACCATCTGCTAACTTTTCATTCTTCCATATAGGTACCTCTTGTTTTATTTTATGAAGGGCAAAATCACAAGCTTCGAATGCATCTTTGCTATGAGAAGTTGAAATTGCTATTGCGATACTATTTTCACCTATTGCCAATTCACCAATTCTGTGAATTATTTTTATTTTTTTTATATCCCACTTTTTTTTTACAATATTTTCAATATCTTTAATTCTTTCTTCGGCCATTCCTATATAGGATTCATATTTCATACTTTGAACTTGCCCATTACTACCAAAGTTTCTAACCGAACCTATGAAAAAAACTGTTGCTCCAATAGTTGTGGAGGTATTATCTTCAATATTGTCAACAGATTTTAAAATCGAATTTATATCAATTTCTTTAGATGTTATCCTTTGATAATCGTTATTTAAATGAACATCTTGATCTAAATCTTTCCCTTTAGACACAGAATCGCTATCGACATACAATTCTTTATTCAAATCTTCTTTATTGTTACCGCATTGCATTTTTTAACTATCCTCCAGAAACAGGAGGTAAGAGTGCCACCTCATCTCCATCTTTTAAAATCGTATTCATATCTATCATTTTATAATTTACAGAAATTTTAACAACATTTAATATACTTTTAATATCAGGATAGCTTAAAGATATTTTTGCTAAAAGTTTTTTTATAGATGTATTCGGTGTTAAATCCATTGTTTCCTTTTTTACACCTGTTATATCTTTAACACTAGCAAAATAAAGTATAGTTATTCTAATCAGAGAAGACATTTTCTGATTCGTTCTTTTAAATCACTTGGAAATTGAAGAAGTTGGAGGAGAATAGGTATTGGTAATAATACAATGTTTAACATCAATTGCCATCATTCCACCAAAACATTCTGCAGAATATAAAGTAAAATAACCAGGAATGATAGACTCAGAAACACTGTACATTCCCATCCCTAATTTAACACTAGTTCCAGATGAATTTCCCGCGAAGGAGACGACAGATGGATCATTTGCATGTATTTTAATGATAAAATTGGAAGGGGTTTTGTTCCCGACGTTTTTATTATTAACCAATATTTTAACTATTAGTAATCCTTTCATTTTATTATTATTTATTTCGGATAATGCAGAATTTTCTATAGAGTTGCTAGTAGATTCATTTTTTTTAGATATATTTGATGAATTTGAACTCGCGAACACCTGATAATCTTTTAATATACTAATATGAAATATGCCATAAGTATTCAATATCGTAAATGAAGCTAACATAATACAAAGTAATAAAATAACTATAAATTTCATAATAATATTTTATAGGTTATATTAATTAATTTACCGGAAATATTTATTAATATCGATTTTTGAATTATCATAAACACCTCAAAAAAATAATTGATTAAAAAACAATATTATCATTCATTATCTTTCATATTATTTACCGGATATTCATTATCATGATGTGGTGTCTGGCATAATTCTACCAATACTCCATTTAAGGACTTTGGATGAATAAAAGTTATTTTTCTACCATACGAGCCAGTTCTTAATCCTCCAAGGAACTTTATACCTTTATCTATTGCATGGTTTACATCTGTTTCTATTTCATCAGCAGTAATGGCAATATGATGAATACCCTCACCGCGGTCTTTTAAAAATTTACTTATAGGACTATTTTCATTTGTAGGTTCTAAAAGCTCAATTCGCGTATCTTGTAAATTTATCATTACAACTTTTACCATTTCATTAGGAACTTCTTCGATCTCTATTTTATCCACATTTAATAATTTTTTATAATTTTCAAGAGCATTTTCAGCACTATTTACTGCAATTGCGATATGATCAACTCGCATAATATTCGAGTTCTTAATTATCGTATATATATTATTAATAATTTCATAAATAATAATAATGCTTTTGGTTTAAGCAAAAAGATAATAATATACTTTCAAAGGCTCTATTAACTTAAGGAAAAACCTATAGCTCAAATATGCTCTATTTTATCTATGAGATCTAGAATTAGAACACCTTCACAAATTATCGGTTATGGATTGTACTTGTACTTTTTAGGTTTATCATTTAGAAATGCTGCAAAAGCATTATCTTTTTTGCATATAGTCAAAATAAGCCATGTTTCTATTTGGAACTGGATTGAAAAGTACAAACCAAAGAAATCGAAGAAGAAGAAGAAGAAGAAGAAAATTGAAGAGTATTGACATATGAATTGGTGAAACTCAAATTAAGGCAGGCTCTGAATTAATATGGCTTTGGACCGCCATTATCGAACCAAAAGATAGAGAAATCCTTTCATTTGACATATCAAAAGAACGAAATATATTTGTTGCAGAGCATTTTCTTTCTGGTATTGTGGATAAACATGGTCAGTATCCCGTTTCAACAGCAGACGGTGGTACTTGGTATCCTCAAGCTTGTCACTTTTTGAAACTGAAATATTATATCCATTCTATTTATGAGAAAGAGTATCATAGAAGAGAACAATGCAATACATCAAAGATAGGACTGAATGTTTTGATGACTACGTTACTTGTAGAAAGAAGAAATGCAAATTAAAGCATGTGAAACAATGACTTGATCTATTCATTGACCAACATAATAAAGAAATAATATCGTAAGTTAACAGTTGTGTAAACACAAATGTATATCATCTTGTAAAATATTTGTGATGACTTTGCCATGATTTTTATTATACGTATCCTTCCACTTGCTAACGACTTGTACTATTTCCTGTTCATCTTTGAATGTAGAATTGTTAATTGCCGTCTGCCTTTGTAACCATCATTACCATCTTACCTCAATCAAGTTGAGCTCGGGCGATTTTACAGGCAGAAACACAAATTTTATTCTTGGACAATCCTTTGCTAACACTTCCCTTACTTTCTTTGATTTATGTACCGAAAGATTGTCAAGTACAAGAAAGATATTTTGTATATTCTTATCGTAGCTTTTTTCTGTTCTTTTTAGAAAATCAACAAACTGTTTCCCTGTCTTATTTCTATAACCATGTAGATGTATCTTATCATTTGTATGATCATATGCTCCAAACACATTTAAAAGTCCGCTTATTTTGAGTCTTCTCAACCTTTACCTGTGTTGATGACCAAGATGTACCACCATGAGTCTTTGCCGTTACTGGTCCTTTTTCATCTACATATAGTAACACAGAATCCGAAGGTGTGTTGTACCTTAGCTGTTCAATGTATTTTTTTTCAAAGTGTATTCGGGGTCATTGCTTTTATTTGATAAAACCGTTTTAGATTTTCTATACTTTACTTTATGTTTTAGAAGAATATTTCTTATTTCTGCATGGCTTATTTTATCCCCCATTTTTAGGTCATACATAAGAAAGCCTGCCAGTACACGTAATGACCAAGTAGAAAATCCCAACCTAAACGATCGCGGATTTGCAGATGCTATATCAACTATTTGTTTTTCGACATCATTAGTAAATTTGTGTTGTTTATGACTATGCTTTTTTGATATGATGTCATCAATTCCTTTTTCATTGAATCGATGAATCCATTTTCTTATGTTGTTATCATGATGATTGATTATTTTTCTTATTTCAGAGACTGTATATCCTTCATCTTTGAGCAGTATTATCTTTGCTCTATATCCTGATTCTTTATCTTCAAGCATCAGATGTAAAAGATTCTTTTCATCATCCGTAAGCATTCTGATGAGGTAGGTATCCCTCATAATCATAAATTACAATAGTAAGCTAAAGATGTTATGATAGCAAAACAAACACAACTATTTTACAATAATATGTAATAGATCGTTTACAATGCTGTTAACAGTCATGTAAATGACTGGCTACTCACTAATGTAAATTGATTGTGCTCGTTTAGATTTGTTAATTTATAATTTTCAGAATACGGCAAAAAAATATAATAATAATTTTATTGCTTAAAACAAGCGGTATTAGTTTACAAATGCATATACAACCTTCTTTACACACCTGTTAACAGAGCCCTTTCAAATAAGCAAATACTTTATTATTAAAAAAATTTAACAGTCATTAGGTCTATCCCATTAGATAGAATCTAATATCCTATTTCTTTTTAATATGTTGTAATTTTTCTAAAGTAATTTCTAATTTGCTCTTTATCCGGAAAGCCCAATCTTATAATCCTCTCATGCATTCCACGGGTATTAATTTCAACTTTAATAGTTTCAAAATCCGAGTCATAATTTAAAGAATATGTGCCATCGGTTACTTCTATTCTAAATTTTTTATTTCTTTTATTGAAAACTATTGCAATTTTACTTCCCCATTCTATAAAATAATCATTATTTTCTAATTTATTAATTAATTGTTGTTTGACTTGTAATTCATTCACAGTTATTATTATTTCTACTAAATTATAATATTTTGCATATGAATTTCATTATTTCATTATTTTGACATTAATTTAAAATATTCAAAATAATTAAAAATAAATAAAAGATAGTGATATTATAAAGTATTTTTTAATTATTGTAATTTTTTTCATTTGTAACTATTCCAGTTTTGTATTGGAAAAGGTGAGTAGAAATAGATAAATTATCAAAAAAATATCTATGATTTTTGTATTGTATCATTATCTACCTCTACATTATCCAATACTGGTGGTATTTCTGTTGTTTTTGATGTCTTTTCATACTCAATATAATCTTCTAAATAAAGTTTCATATATTTTTGAGTTTTTCCCATGATTTAAGTATATTTCCTTTTGGTAAATAAATTATAATGTCTTTACCAAAAGGAATCTTTTCTAAAATAGTTTGGTTTATTGTTAAAATATCCGGATTTATTATTTTTGATTCATTTTTATTACTATTGTTATTGGTATCATATTCTGCATTTATATAGGCAACATCTTCTACGGTGGAAACACTTTGCTCTCCATCTCTAGCAAGTAACTTCTCTACCATGAAAACAACATCCTCTAATACCATTTTCTTACATCCTTTTCTAATGCTTGGGATTCGGGCGCAGAAATGCTAGTGATGTTTTTTATATCAAACCATACATTATCTGATAACTGTTTCCCATGTTTAGTGTATAATTTGTTCCATAGGGGCACATTTAAAAATGCCTTTGAAGAGAGTTCGGATTTTTGAATTTCGCTGATGGGATAGGAAATATTTTCACCTAATTCTGTAACTCGGTATTTAGCCCGACCTTCCAATAAACCAAAAAGTGTTAAACTATTCAATCTTCTATAGAATGCACCTCCTATTTTGCTTTTATAATCTAGCATGACTGCTATATCTGAATAATGAGTAAGATCTTGGGTATTTTTTACTTTATCAAATATTTTTTTAACATCCTGAATAGCTTCGGATAATCTTATATCAGGGATTTCATAATTCCCTATTTTCACTTTAACTATAGTCCAATTACTATCTATCTATTAAATTTACCTCCATTCCAGTCAAAAAATATATCAATACAACTACTTTTTACTTTAAAATAAAAAATATAAATTTTTTTGATATGTTATAATATAAAATATCAAATGGCTACGGCAAAAAACTCCTATGATCTTGAGCGGCACTACGGACTGATATAAAATTCAAGTTCAATAGAACATCGTTCAGCTCAACAACGAATGCTTATGGCTGTAAAAATTGCGGTTTACCAGTAAGAGAATCATCGCTTGGGATATTATCAGTAAATTCGTTTTTAGACGAGGATGAGCCAACAGACAAATCTTTAGGCTTACAAATATGTTACTTATCAAAGAAATAGTAGTATAGTTGTATAATGAAAGAATTAGAGAAATTTAGATGTCCTTGCTGTAACCAGAAAGATACTGTCGTTCCTAATACCCTTTGTTCTGTATGTATTGATACACTTATGTCACATCATAGAGAGGTAGTTATTAAAAGGAAGGAAAGTAATTTCAAATCATGCAATACTTAAACAAATGTTTAATCAAGAGAGTGAAACTTAACACATGACCGCAGTTAAGGGTTCTATAAAATATATGCTATGTTTTCCTGTAAAATAATTGTGTTTGTTTAGCTACTTATAACATCTTTAGCTTGCTACTCTTAACTATGACAAGTAATCAGCAAGTGGACGAATATTCATAATAAAAATCATGGCAGAGCGATCACAACTATTTTACAAGAGAATGTACCTTTGTGTTTACACAGCTGTTAAGCAAATGGAGTTGGGGCGTGCAAAGATATTAGAGTTATTACTACTGACACGACAAAAAAACGTTATATAGCCGAAATCTTAACTTGATTCTTCTATATCTCAAAAGACATTGTATTTCTGCAATAGAACGCTAGAACTAACATAAAAAATTATGAGATACAAGTCTTTTATTTTTATACGACAAGGCAATGTTATCTTTAGAAATAACTCATAAAATGGCTTATGATATTGCTGTCAACGATACAGAAAGTGATTCACGCACTAGGTTATATGCAATAAATCACCTTAATTACACCATAGAAATAGTCGTTCAAAAAATACAATTGTTTACTTCTTGCACATCTGTTATCAATGAGTTTGCAAAATCTAAAATGCAAATATATATAAAACAGTTATCTTTAGAAATAACTCATAAAATGGCTTATGATATCGCTGTCAACGATACAGAAAATGATTTACGCACTAGGTTGTAGGCAATATCAGTAATTAAAGATATAGTCGTTCAAAAAGTGGAATTGTTTACTGGCACATCTGTTATCAATGAGTTTGAAAAATCAATAAATCAAGACCAGCAAAAAACAGCAGAGAATCGAGAAGCTGCGATCGATGCACTTGATGAGGTTAGGAGTTTACAACAGTATAATGAAAGCAGCAAAGAACTTGATGCGATTCATTAAATCTGGGTGTAACGTTACACCCACAGCAACAACAACAACTTGCTCCTTTTCACTTATGAATTAGTTTCTGTAGCGTTTATTCTTTAATTAATAGGAAAAGAGTTATTGATATTTATTTGTTTTTATACTTGCATTTTGGTAACAATGTCACTTTGCATCGAACAATTTAAAGATATTCTTTATTGTAACAGTTAATAATTAATTTAGGAAAATAAGATATTTGAATAGCATAGTATTGGTAAACCGCATTAAATGATTATTTAAAAACCCACATATAATGGACCAATATAAACTATCTAATTTATTCTGAAATGGACAGTGTAATAATTTAAATATAAAAAAGCAGATAATATCTTATATAAAGATAAAAAAAAATATGAAAAGCATTATAATCAAAATAAATAGTAATATTAAAATAAAAAGGAAATTGTCACAATTTGACTTGTAGAGGAATTTGTATCAAATATAAATCTAAAAAAGTTTACAATACATGTCGTTATGAAGATGATGAGAAAAGATGTCAAATTTGTGAAATATTCATAAGATGGAACGGCTTATCTTGTCCATGTTGTAGATATAAATTAAGAAATAATTCGAGAAACCCGAAATATAAAATAAAAAAATATATAGAATAACAAAGGGATATTCAAAAAATTGCAAAAAATTTTGTCTCTAGAATATATTATCCTGACCAGTAATTCAAGAATAAAAAAAATATAAATATTAAACATTCACATGGTATAATATTATTTTACCAAATCTTATATCTTTATAAGGAAGAAATTTAAATATAAATATGTTTTATTTTACCATTTTTAATATCTTTAACAAATAACAACTATTCCATATTTTCCTTTATAACCTTTTTTCAATATTGTGGAGTTTAATATCAATGAATAATTAACTGTGAAAGATATCAAAGTTGTGTTTAACGATTTATTTGCAAAGTTTTATATGTAATTATTTTTTCAGAGTAACAATTCTATCGAATCTGAAATAAATTCTCAGAATAACTAATATGGGACTAAATTTAAAGTAAGCTATGTATATTGATTTTAAAAAAATGATTCTCTATATTATACCTTTTATTATTTTAGCAAGTTTATTACAATCGCAAAAAACTTTTTCTTTAAATTATGTTCCTATTAATAATACTAATAATACTATTATACCCGGGTATTTGGGCTGTTTTATAGATTACAGAACTAGTAAATGTGATGATTGTCCACCAAGTTGTCTTTCAAATAATTCTTCAAACATCATAATTGAAAATAAAAAACTTGCAAGTAACATAGATCAGCTTTTTGAAAAGTCATTGAGACAAATATCAACAGTAAAATCAGGTATAAATAAAAATGATACCTATTTGGCTAGTATATATTTACGAAGCTTACTTTTAAAAAATCAAATAAAAACATCTGAATTAAATTTAATCGATGGAATTATAAAGGATGTTCAAAGGACTGATTCGATTGTCTCGTTAGGAGAAGATATTCAAGGAAAATTAAAAATATTAATTTTAGATAAAAACAGCAGCCCTATTGCCATTTCTATAACAAACATTACCTCTAAAAGTGTTGATTTATTAATTAATTCTGATAATATTATAACCGTTATTCAAGGAAATACAAATCTAAAAAATGATTTGACAGTGCAAAAGAAATGGATAACAAAAATTATCGCTAATACTATTTTAGGATGCGAGATTTCAGGATTGTCCGGGTGTCTGGTATCTTCAATTTTCACAACAGGAATCTCCTAACAAAACTAGACAAAATAAAATTTATAAAAATCGGATATTTTGAAGGTTATGTAAAATAATTTTTTCATTCTATTTTATCATCTGTCTATCGCTTTACGAATTTTTTTAATGGATATGATTATTTTATTTAATTATTTTTAATAGCATGTTTTAATATTTAACCATCATCTAAATCCACATAAAATAGAAGAAATTTGAAGGGAGTCTCGTGATAGATTGGTTTTAAACGGTAAAAATTTTTTTGATTTATAATTTAAATATTGCAAATTACAATTATGATAATTGGCATTTAGTAAATTTTAAAAAAAACTTTGTTACAATGTCCTATTAATATTTTTTTTAAATTTTTATTTCTATACCTAACAGAGTCAAATTCAAGTGTCTATTATTTATTTACTTAATAAATTATTTATATTATCATTCAATCATAATATTTAAATTCAACCATTACTTTTTATAGCAGTTTTACGATATAATAGTGAAGAATTATTGAGCACCATAATTATAATATTTTTAATAGCAGTAATTGTAATTGCAATAATAGGAATGGGTTGGTCAAATTTTTTAGCTAGTGTTTTCAACGGTGTTGAGAAAGTTAAAAATTCACCTCTAGTAAAAAATATTACAGAAACTTCAAAAACAGAAGTGAATAAAATTGTCAACAGCAATGGATAAAACGATCTTTTGAACATAAACTAATTTCATTTCATAAAGAAAGCACGACACTTAACATTTAATTATACTTCTTATTAAAATATTATAGATGTAAATATTGTTGAGAAAATATATCTGGTCTTTTCTATTTGTTATTATAGATAGATATTAAAAATAATTTTGCTACCATATCAGGATAAATTGGCCAAAATCATTATTAGATCTCTTGCATAATTAGAAACAATCTACACTTTCAAGTATGATTCTTTTTAGTTTCTATCAATCTTGGTTCATTATACTATAGTTTACCAATCCTGCTACTATATCCGATACTTTATCATATTTTCTTAATTTGTTCCTTAAATATATCGCTCATTATTCTGTATTTTTTCAATTGACAAATAGTATGTTCCACTAACTATCCTCTTTTTAGAATGAATTGTGTTGTAATCTTTTTCTTCTTCAGATAACTCTTGTTGGTTTCTTTTCCTTTTGGATGGTAAGGCGATGATAGTTGTTCTGGGAAATCCGTTTCTACGCCCAAATACCCTAGGTCAAGCACATTAACTACTTGTTGGAGTCATAGGATGGTTATTCTTATATATTGAATATATAGTCATGTCTCTTTCCTTTCTTATGAGTGGCTTTATGAAGGATATAACCATCTTTGTTTACTGTAAGTTGATTTTTAACGGTATATCTTTTCTTCTTGCCTATCGAATAGTATATTTTCCTTCTATTCTTTATCGACAGGTCTTGGAATCTGTGCTGTTCGGTACAATCTATAAAAGCTAAAAAAGCCTGGAAAATATTGTCTCTACTTCCTCTGCTGGAGTTTTTAGCCTCTTTGTTATTGTTGTATATCTTTTGTGGAATTGGTATACATTGCTCTTATCAACACCTTCAATCTTTTGAATGTCTCTGCAAATGTTGCTCTCTGATCCAAATCAAAGAGAAAGCCAACAGCTAACGTGTAAGTTATGTAAAGACGATAGTAAACAAAAGTAGCATTAAAAATCTATTTCTTATATCTAGTTTGAAAGATCTGCCTATAGCACTATATTTCTCTTTCTCTATTTTCTTTTCGTTTGCATGATAACCGCTTGATCTCATATTTAACATATCTTTTTGCTATCTCTTTATCATAAATATTATCAAATTCTTGTACTGTAAGGCCAGCAGTGAATGATTTGAAAAGCAATGGTTTTTTGGATAACTATAGTATGAAAGCAAAAAGAGAACAACAGGTTGATGAAGAGATGATGATCATAAAGCTGTTTACAAGTAATTATGCAAGAGATCTATTATAGATAACAAATAAGCGTATATATTTTACGCAGTGTATTATTATGTAATTTAACTGATTAAATAATGAATATTTTTAATTATGATCATTCCAATATTTTATATGTTTGTAATATAGAGTTATTGATGCAAAATTGATTTCTGAAATTGTTTGAATATAATTCAATATAACGAGAAATACGTAAATGGAGGTAATAGTTAATGGTTATGATTAATTAAAAAATAGAGAAAAGATATACGAGACACAAAACTGGAACTAATTTCCCATATAATATCAATACTGGATTTCGAATTTAATAAACATTATAGGGAAAGACGCAAGATTTACTGTAATTTGATGAATCAGTGCAATCAAATAGTGTACTATTCGATTGTTATGAATCATCATGGCATCGATATTGTAATATACAGTTTTGAAACGACCTATATAGTGCTATTATTCATATTTTATACCATCGATCTGATTTTGTTGATATATTAGATCTTGCATAATTAGACACATATCAAAATTTTATAGATTATCAAAGATTAATTGTAATTTACATTTTAATCTGCTGATTACAATCAAGATGTGTCAGCTTTTTAGAAATTTTTCTAATGGTGCTAATTATGCAAGAGATCTATTGTCTATTAACTAGGTGTCTTTACTTTCTATTTTTAAAGTAGTAAAAAGTACCTGGTAGAATAAATGAAAATATTTTTTTGTTTAACTATCGACTTTAATTATGTATTGTTAAAATATAATCATTATTGCATTGTACTAATGTTGAAGAACTTTTGAAATCCGGATATTGAGGCAAAAAAAGAATCGATTTTAAAGTTTCTTCTCTATATGGGACCAGCTGCTACGGTTAGCGTTGTATATATGTATCCCGGTAATTATGGAACAGACATTCAGGGAGGGGCTTCATTTAATTACAATCTATTATGGGCGATTTGGCTCTCAAGTGGAATGGCTATAATTCTCCAATACTTATCAGGTAAAATAGGGATATCTACTAGACAATCTTTAGCCGGGATTATAAGAACAATGCTCAAAAAAAATTATTTATAATACCTTACTGGATTTCCGCTGAAATCGTAACAGCTGCTACAGATTTAGTCGAGTATTTAGGAACGGTAATTGCATTAAATTTATTATTCAATATTCCGATGATTTATTCAGCAATATTTGGTGCACTTGATATCATATTAATTCTTACTGTTACTGCAAAAAAATTCCGTTTTTTAGAACAATTATTTATCCTATTAGTATCAATAATTAGGTTCGGGTATCTTTATGAATTATTTATTATAAAATCCGATCCTTATGCTATCCTATACCATTCATTTATACCTTCGATTCAGACAAGTAATGAAATTTTAGTAACAGTTGGAATAATTGGTGCTACCGTCATGCCTCATGCAATTTTTATTCATTCATGGCTTACAAAAAATAAAATAAATGATAGTAAAGTTACTATAGAAAAAAAAGACAAATTACAAAGCTACACCTTATTGAAAATATTATCATATTAACTATTGCGGGAATGGTTAATGGATCAGATAATAGATCTTGTATAATTAGAAACAATCTAGACTACTCATCCTGAATTCTATATGGATTTGTAGTTCTGTAGATTTAATATTCTATAGTTTATCAAACCTGCAACTATGTCTGATATCCTGTTATATTTTCTCAATTTGTTTCTAAATACATCGCTTAAAATCCTGTATTTTTTCAATCGACAAATAGTATGTTCTATCACTATTCTCTATTTAGCATGAATTTTGTTGTACTCTTTTTCTTCTTTCGATAGATCCAGATTTCTCTTCTTTTTGCACGGCAATGGCGGATAGTTGAGCTGGAAAATCCTTTTCTACGCCAAGATAACCTAGATTAGCTATAGTAACAACTTGTTTAGGGATGACAGGACGATTCCTCTTATAAACATCATAGTCATGTCTACGATCTTTCTTATTGGGATCTTTATGAAGGATATAACCACGATTGTTAACCATCAACTATACCAATTAGCATATGTTTTCTAAATTACATCTCTTAACAAATAGTTTCTCATATTAAGATTGAATCGTTTTGTTCTAAAATATATAGATATCTTATCCTTTAAATCTGCAAAGGATGAATAATACTTTAAAACAAGTAGATCTCGTTTGGCTATATTCCATACCTCTTCCATCACCATAAATTCAGGTGAGGCAGTTGGAAGATATACAGGGATTAGAGTATCCTTATTTTCTTCAAAATACCTTAACACCTTCTTTGATTTGTAGTGTGGTGACGCTTTATCCATAAACAAATAACATTTTGGAAATTTAGCATGTATTTTCTTTAGATAATCAAGAAATGTATCACCATTGAATTTGTCATACTGTCTGAATAGTTGCTTTCTTCCTTCCATACTTATTGCTCCAAAAATACATGAATGTTGGTGTGAGCCTGTTACTCTGACTATTGGTCTTTTATTTTCGTCAATCCAAACACGTCTTACAAGATAATCATAAAAGAAAAATGATTCATCCGTGGATACTATAGTAAATCCATCTTCTTCCCGCTGCTGCTGCTGCTGCTGCTGCTTTTATCCATAAGTATCTGGTTGACCTTTTTTTGAAATCCTCTTTTTCCTCTTGAGATGCTGTGTTTATATGTACTTTTCTTGGTACTTTTTGCTTAAAGCCCCATTTTCGAAGGATGACGATATATGTGAGTATAGTGATATTTGATACCACTTTTCTTTATGATTAATTCTTCAACCTGTTTTGTTGTCCAACCTTGATTGCTTTCTTTAAGTTCTTTCTTAATCTGGTAACTTGTCTCTTCTGATATCTCGGACGGTCTACCGCGATTTTGTTCTATCTTTTAGTCCTTCCAAGCCTTCGTTATCATATCTTTTTAACCAATCTGAAGCCCATGGATTGCTTCTATGCATTTCTTTAACAACACGAAAGGGAAGTTGTCCATCTTCTCTTACTTTGATAATTAGCAGTAACCTTTCCTTTACCTTTGGATCATTTTCTTTTTTGTATAGATTAACCAGTTTGGATTTGGCCAATGACATTGAGAACAGATAGAATAATACAAGGATCTAGATAGCTTTTGTGTTTTATGATAATTATCATGATATATTGTTTAGCATACTTGTGCTAATTGGTATATTTGTGTTAATTGGAATAGTATTAAATATTATTTAATGATCGTTTTTACCTCTCCTCTCATTCCTTTTTTTCTTTGATATTCTGCATAATTACAGTCTTTTTTTTAGTAAAGATTTGGAATCGTTGAGACTAGTAATTCTGATTACTTTCTGATCTTCAAAAAATGATGTTAGGTTCATCAATATTTTTATCAGCCAAAATATTTTTATACTTCAAATTAGGTTTTTGTATGTGAATGAAAAAAATAGAAAAATATAACTCATATTTTATATTGTTTGTGTTGTAAACAATATAAAACACAATATTGCTTAAGTATATGTAAAAGAGTATAACTATATGACAAATTCGCTAGAATCTGATCTTTTCATTGCTGATAAAACAATTAGGCACGATACAATAATTCACAATAAAGATAAAGAGAATAGGATTGAGGCTTATGCTGGTCCAGAGCAGATAGTGTATGAAGGCTCATCGGTGCTACTAGAAGGATATAGTTATCCGCCTAAACAAAAATTAATCTGGAAACAAATTGATGGCCCTACTGTAAAACTAGAATATAAAAATAAAGATACTCCAAATGAAAAGTCACAAAATCCTCAATTTACTGCTCCATATGTAAATTTGGATATTGCTGATAGTGATACTGAAAGAAGAAACAACAATAAAAATCAGAAAAAACCATATGTAGAATTAAAATTTGAATTAATAGCTAAAAACCTGTCAGAAACGCTGTCAAGTCCTCCATCTACTGTAAATATTATTGTAAAAATGGTACAAAGAGCACTCATTTTTCAGGGTGGTGGGTCTCTTGGGGCATATGAAGCAGGAGTTTTTTCAGCTTTATGCAATCATCTTATAGAAAAAGACATAAAAACAGAAGGTAAAAAAAATAGATCAGTATTTGATATTATTGCAGGTAGCTCTATAGGTGCAGTTAATGCTGCAATTATTGTTGGCAATATAAAAAAAAGAATAGAAAATAACAACAAAGAAAAAAAATAATTCTCAAGGCGGAAAAATTGCATCCATATGGAAGGATACAACAAATGAGCTTGATAGGTTTTGGAATGAAATCTCTTATTCTACATGGTGGCTTGATAATGATTTATTTAATATGTGGTGGAATAGTTGGAACAAAATTAGCAAAGAAATTATTCAAAATTATAAATCTTTTTTAAAAGATAATTCTAAATTTTTTGAATGGAAAAGTCAGATGCCTTTATCTCAACTTAATTTTTACATGCCAGAAAATATGACTCCTGTGGCATCAGGGGAAGCAGCAAGGCGATATTTTTCTTGGATTCATTTTCTATACTCGGGTGTTCCAAATGTAATGTCTGCAAATTTCTCTCAACCTGATACCAAGTTTTTCTTGGGTATTCCTTCTTTTGCAAGATTTGATAATGCCCCATTAAAAAAGACAATAAAAAAATATTGGGATTATGAAAATTATCCATTAAAAACTGAATTTGAAAAAGGAGAACCCCGATTATTGCTTGTGTGTGTTGATGTAATGGATGCCACATCGGCTGTAACTTTTGATAGTTATTTATGTGAAACAAAATATCCAGACGGTAAGTCTGTTGAATGAAAAAACAAACGGTGCACAAGAAGATAATTTCAATTATATTATAAAATATCCAGAAGGTATCTCAATTGATCATGTTAGTGCAAGTATGTCGCCACATTTAAAATACCAGTATCCAAATTTTCAAGCATATAGTGAAAGAGAAAATAACTTCATAGATCGCTATTTTTGGGATGGAGCATACCTTAGTAATACACCATTAAGAGAGCTTATTCAAGTACATAGAGATTACTGGTATGAAGAAGGTAAAGAAGAAAAAAAACATGTTCCCCACTTAGAAGTTTACATAGTTAATCTATATCCTGCAGTAGAAAAAGAAAACGAGTTACCATCTGATGCTGATACAATCCAAGATAGGGAAGTAGATATCAGATTCCACGACAGAACACAATATGATGTTAAAGTTGCTCAAATGATAAGCGATTATGTAATACTGCATGGTCAAGTAAAAAACCTTGCAATAAAACATTTAGAAAAATTTGGACAAAATGAAAGCAAAGAATTTCTTGATGATCTAAAAAATCTATTGGACAAAAAGACAAAAAGCAAAAAAAGAGGATCAGTAGTAAATGGAAAGAAAAAGATAAAAGATGATAGTAATGAAGGTATTGAAGAAAATAAGAGTAAATTCATATCCAATAGAAAATACAAAGATCTTTTTGAAGGAAGATTTGACCTGGCAAAAGTAATTTATATCGATAGAAAAGATGATGGAAATACAGTTTTTGGAAAAGCTGCAGAATTCTCTACTAAGACTATAAACAAGTTAAGGGATGATGGATATAAAGAAGCATTAAAAGAAATTGAAAAAGGAATATGACTTATATTTATGGTAGTTGGTAACCCACTCTTTTAATATTATTTATATTGTTTATCCGGTTAAAAATTATAAACCTTGTGATATTAAAGGGTTTTACCTTGTACAACCATTTCTTATATAAAATAATATATAGTCCAGGATGTTCCTGTTATAGCTATTGCTTTATCTTTATCGTTATTCTGAAGACAAATGATATTTTATCTTTGCATGAATTGTTATCTCCGATAAGAACTTATAAATTCATAATGATTAGTCCTTGGATTTGTGTACATTTTTATTAACATATGGAAATCAATTTAAGACTGTAAAATGATATTTGTAATTAATAAAGAAGAAGAAATAGTGAGCGAGGATTCCATAAAAGAAAATTAGTTTCGTTAGCAGAAAATAACCAAGGAATAGTTTATTTCTTACAATTGTATAACTAAATCTTACTGATAAATGTAGAATACCAAGAAAGTATAAACAACTACTTCGATATAGAGAATATAGATTGAAAGAAATTCGTACTGAAATTGATATTAAAGCATCTCCTGAGAAGGCATGGGAGGTACTAACCGATTTTAATACCTATCCCCAGTGGAACCCTTTTATTCGTCAAATAAGCGGGGATCCTACTGTCGGAACAAAGCTCAAAATACAACTTTATACTTCAAGTGGTAAGAGTAGAACATATCAACCAACAGTTACAAAGGTTGAACCACATCGTGAGCTACGCTGGATTGGAAAATCAATTATACCTGGAATATTCAATGGTGAACGTATTTTTACTATAGAACCATTGCAAACAAATAATATACATTTTGTACATATGGAGATCTTTACTGGATTAGGGGTAGCTCTTATAGGCTCCCGTTTGGATAAAGATGTGTATCAAAGTTTTGTGAAAATGAATGATGCTTTTAAAGAAAAGGTCGAACAAGCGTCTATTTGATTGAAACATGGTCATAATTTCACCATTCTTTTTTCAACCAATTTTATTATTCGAGTGTAGACGATAACCTTATTTAACTATATTGTTGTTTTTATCAAATTATTAACATAATAGTTATTCTTTTCTTAATATTTATGGCCATTATGATGAATTATTATACATCATCTGCAAAAAATTAATTTAATGTTATTTGAAATCTTGAAGATTAAGGAAACATCATTTTTCTTATACCTTTTATATATAATGTCATAGATAAGAAAGAAAACAAAACTGAATAATATCACTAATTCTGTACACTTTTTCCTTTCTTAGTCTATCATTAAGTAATCTACACTGCTTTCTTTCATTTTCAAAAAACAGTTAAAACTAATCTTGTTTTTAGCAACTTATTTCAAAATATGGACTTTACATCTAGTCATGATACTAAAATGTACATCTAAAACTGTTTACTGAATAATGCAACAAAACAGTTGATATCTAAAATCTTATTTTTGTTAACAAATTCAACATTTAAACTTATTTTATCGAAACCATTGAATCGGTTATAGATTGGGTTATAGATTGATTGAGCATGTATTAGCTACAAAAGTAATCCATTAATACAGAAATACGTATTTGTACACATATTACACATTCTCTTTCTTGTCTTTTATTCTATCAAACAATAATTTAGCAAATGCTCCTACAAATGCGCCTGCGAAAATACCAATGAACTGTCCATATATCGTCCAAAAGTCTCTAAATTGGTCGCTAATACTTCTAGGTGAAATTACAGTCACTGTCAAGTTTATTGGCTTTGTTAAATAACCTACTGTTGGATATTTTTTCGATAATTCAAACTCGGGATCTACTGTTCCCCCACGTGTATTGATGGATATTGGTTTTGTTATTGTCGCTATCAGATGGTTCTCTTATTGTTACAATTAAAGGTATTGTGTAAATACCTAGAGGGGTTTGTTGAGGAACATGTATTTTAAATAAAGGAGGTTGGTTTCTTATAACCTCTATATGTCAATTCACTCAGGATTAAAACCTGGTAATGTATTGTAATTTATTGTTATTATTATTGCTATTGCTAAAATTACTACCATAATACTAAAGTTATATTTATAACATCATTGGAAAAACCAGCAGTTGATTTTACTCTAGCTGGAACTAATTGGTCTTCACCTTGTCTTATAGTTATATCACTTGGCGTAGTGGTTATTTTTAGAGTAGGCGGAGGAATGGTCACCCAGCTAGTAAATTGTCTAACTTCATTAGATTTGAATGACTCTGCTGAATAAAATAATAGATTGTATTGGCTTGGAGAATTTATAGAACTCAAGTCCAAGTTTAAATTAACATAACCAGGGCCTATAGATGACTCTTCATGATTTTGAGTTAAGTTTGTGTTAGATCCTATAAGTCTATAACCACCGGTTGATGATAATTGATAAAGATATCCACTTATTTTTCCAGCCACTGATTCAACATAAAAATCATAATCAGCACCATTATATCCTGTTTTTGTGTTAGAGTCTGCATCAATAAGTATTCCATAACTTAACTTTCTAGAAGAAGATAATAATGATTGATTATTATTATTATTATCAGTAGAATTAATCGCAAAAGAAGAGTTAGCAAAACCAGAAGATAGCCAAATAGTAGTATTTAATATTTTTCCATCGCTAATATAATTACTGCTAATATATCAGTATAATTTGATTTTAGATTGCATCACTATGTACCATAAGTTTGAACCCAATGACGATTCTCATTTGTCAATTCTTGAAGCTCAAAGGAAGGTGATTCTGCCATAGATATATTGTAGGAATTATGCTTGGTTAAAAATAATAGTATCAATAATGATAAAACAGGTACGATTGAACTGACAAAATTGTGTTTTTGAACTGCATTTACACCTAATGTTTTAAATTGTATTATGGGGACTAAAAACTTTTTCTTGTGTTTTCTTGACATGTAATGGAGAAATAGAAATAAAAAAGATAAATCAATATGAATCAGATAAAAAATTACAAATTTCTGGATCCGTTTATTAATTCTTGTTATTGGTTACATTATATTGTACTTTAAATAAACTTTCGCCTATTCTTTAGGCAAACACAAGAGAAATCATCAAACAACTTAAGATTTATAGTTTTTTAATGAAAAATTTTCATAATATTATACGTAATAATTTAGTATATTAAATATATATAGATAAATCATTGTATGGCACTTGTAACATCTTCATTATTTATCATTGACGTCCCCTTTTTCTTCCCTTTTAATTAAAAGTTCTTTAATTACACTATATTGTATATCTTACTTTCTATATAAAGTAATATTTTCTTCTAAAATTTTATAATAATCTTTTGATATTTTTATTTGTATATTTTTGAAATTTATCTATATTTTAAATAAGTTCTTTATATAAAGTAAATTAAAATATGTTTGAAAGAGGCAATTTTAGATTTTTGTTTTTCTTGATCAAGTAATTTTGGCAATGATGCCTAAAAGGATATTACATTAGTGACTTTACTTTATATAGGTATATTATAATGAATTACTATAATGCATTACTAATATCATATTTTCACAATGATTCAAATCAAAAGCATGTCCAAGTTCATGTGGTATCTACTTCACTACTCTTTGATAAAATAAAAATTCACCTACCTTTTGACTATAGAATTCTGGTCTGGTCTTGGAAGAAAATTGCTGATACGTATAATCTCCATTTGCTTCTCCAAATATAAAGTTTAAACGATAAGAAAGGGTTGAAAGAATTAATAACTGATAAGAATATATTTGCATGAATTAAAATATATGTTTTCTTATTTAATTAAACATATTTTTCGTCTTTATTGTTTTTGTGGCAAATATTCAGTCCTTCGATGAGAGTAAGATTAGCATGCTTTATCATTCTCTAATGAAACACGAATGAACAAAATTCAATTGATATGGCTAGACTATTTGCTGAAGATGGTAGTCTAATTGGGTTTGTCGGAAGCCAAATCAATGGGCAATCAGAAATACAATCACCTATTTCTGTAATTTTTGATAATCATGTTACACTAAAATATATTGGAAAAATTATTTGTACTAGATTTCTAAGCCTTGGCGTAGGGGTGATCCTTGCAGTGGCATGTATGGTTCCACCAGGTAAGTCGGGTATCGACCTGACTTGAATGCAATTCAAACATTAGTGGCTATAAAAAATAAAGAAGAGTGGAGTATTGCAATTTCTCAGAATATTCCTGCTGCATTGCATAATAGACTTGAATTGCGTGAAGAACTTACAATGGAATTACGCTTGATATTAAAGCAACGTAGTTCTGCAAATTAACCTTTTCTTAAACTGTTTTATAACTTTGTTAATGAGGTCTCGCATCATTAAATCCATTTCTATTTTTACGTAAAAGAAATATGGCTTCTCTTTGACTATTTGTAGAAGTTAGTGCTTTTGCAGTATTTCTAAATGATTTGATCAGAAAATTGCAAATATGGATTATAATAAATTTACTCTGAAATTTTCTTTTTCTTTTGATGGTATATTAAAAATTCATCAACAATTCAATCCAAATCCTCAATCCCTGTAAAGTTAGGAAAAAAGGCTATAGTTCTATCATTTGCTTATTGTGTATGGAATCTAAGATAAGAAAAGAGGTATGGATCAAAAAATATAGTATATTCTCTCCTCTTGTACTTTCTTATAGTCTTTTATTAAGAAATACATTCAAAGTTATTTACAGATCCATTAAAAGAAGCAATTGTGTAACACATTTTTGATTAAAAATATAAAGTTTTGAAGAATTATTTTACAAAAGGAGATATTTCTGAATTCTTTGCATATTTAAAGGTAGGATTTAATTCTTTTAATAATGTTTTTTATCGATGCGGAGATCTATAGTGAATATACTTATCTACGACTAGTAATGTAAAAATTATTCTTATAATCAAAAATATGGATGTGATATGCAGTTTTAAAGAAATGATTGATTAAAGTTCTATACTTCATCAATTGAAGATTCTTTAAAATGGATTTTTATTTGCATTATCTTTCACCTGTTATGAATAATCTTACTACAGGTTAGTTTATTTTGTTTTTATAGTAATTTCTTCTCCGTAACCTATGGGAACAGTTACAGACATGACAGTTTCATTACTTCTTACAAATTTAACAAATTTGGACATATCCTGTCTATATTCTTCTGGGGACAAAATATTGTCAGTAATGATGATTCCTCCCTTTCTTAATAGAGGTAAGGCTAAATTAAAATATTTAGTCAAATTTTCTTTATCTGCATCGAAAAAAAATAAAATCAAATAAATTATCTCTATTATTGTTTAAATTTTTATTATTATCATTTGATAATTGAAGTAGAATATCTAAAGCATTGCCTTCTATAATTTTAATCATATCCTTAACTTCTGCATCAATAAAATTCTTTTCAGCTCTTTTTACCTTCATTGGATTATTTTCTATAGTAATAATATTTTTTTTTACTTTTTGTAAACTATTGTTTTTATTTTGGCATAACGCAAGAGCAAACCATAAAGTGGAATATCCTGTGGAATTACCAATTTCAAGAACGGTATTTGCATTCATGGACGTTAATAAAATATTTAAAAATTTTCCTGTATCTTTGGTTATCGCAAGCATTAAATCGTTATAAGGGATATTTGTTTCCACCGATCGTTCCAATTCTGATTGTTTATCCAGCATATCTATCACTGTAATAATTTTAGAATCATCATTGATATTATTTAAATATCATTACTTGCACTTATTTGGTTAGCCTATTATTAATAGTAAATCATGTACTAATTAAAAAATTATCTGCAAATATACCAATTAGTAAAATTACGTTAAATAATTCTATCATCAAAAAGTATAGTAATAAAATATAATCTTCGTTAAACCGCGTTAATTTCTGATGGAGAAAAGATATCACTGTGTATTTGATTTAGCCAGACTTATACTAATTGGTATAGTTAATGCCTTCTTCTAAATCGCATTATACTATATTCAATTAGTTTGGCCGTATTTTAGAATTGTTTCATAATCTTTCTTTTTTTATATTTTGACCTGTTGCATTGAAATTGTTAGTCATCTATAATATTCAATATGTTATAGTTGATTTGATTGATGCGTCTATTTAATATTCGATAATTTGTGTCTAACCAATTTCTTATTTTGTATAATGATATTATTGTGCAAATTGGAATTCCCTCTAATACTTAATGCCTTTTGTCCTAATTGATGGCATGTAATACTATTATTATTTATTAAATTTCCTTTCTCAACATCACTACTAAGATCGATTCCTTTTTTATTAGCAACAAGTATATTTTCAGAAATTGCATTATTAGAGGATCCTGTAGTATTTAAGGAGATCCCTATTTTAGAATTTGATATAGTATTTTTTATAATTTGGTTATTACTAGAAGCCGAAATAAAGATACCTGTTTTATTCTCGGTATATATAAAATTATTTTTTACAATTGAATTAGACATTTTTCTGCTGAGCATTATACCATGATAATTATCATGAACCATATTTTTTTCAATTGTTATTTTATTGCAATTAAAGAGAGCAAATTATTCTAAAGTCCCCGTTATTATATAAGAAATTGTTTCGTATGGACCATATCATGCGTTCCAGTATGTGGATCTAAACCATAGATATTATTATCATATACATAATTATTTTCAATACTCCATGCCACCAACACCTTTAGAATAAAACCCAAAATAAAAATCATGTATTTTATCATTTTTTAATATACTATTATCTCCACCATAATAACTAAGACCTGATGCACCAGCGGTTGTTCCTCCTCCGTATCCTAAATATGCAATTTCAGAATTTGTTATATCGGTAGTGCCGGTTGCTCCTCATTCTACTTTTATAGTAGGTCTTATAGGACCTTTGACTTGTTACTAGTTCATGATAAACTGTTTGACGAGTTCCATTAGGTTTTCCATAATCATTAGTTTGTGGATCCCAGGAAGTTATGTTAACCGAATCAACCTTCAATTATCCTAAAACATCTATTTCATTTTGATTTATTCCATCTGCTAATTATTTTTAACCAATTTATATCTGAAGAATTAATATAAAAAGTAGACCCTTTTTTGATATCTATACCTGCATTTAATGTCCATATTTTACTATGTGGAGATTGCTTAGGATATCGTATTTTTTTAATTGATTATATATATCACTGATGTTTGTGGATGGACAATTTATGATTATGGTCCTTAATGATGAATCATAAGTGATACATCCTAATGTAGGTAATAATGCTTCAACTGGCTCTGTTAACTTAAGGAAAAACCTATAGCTTTAAGACAACCATATATTTTATGTCTGCTAGAAATAGAACACCTTCAAATATCATTGGTTATGGTTTATACTTGTACTTTTTAGGATTATCCTTTAGAAACGCTGCTAAAGCGTTATCATTTTTACTTTTAGTAAATATAAGTCATGTATCAATCTGGAACTGGCTTCAAAAGTACAAACCAAGGAAATATCTCAAGAATAAGAAAATCAAAGAATACTCTTGTATACAAAAAGATGAAACTGCAATAAAAGCAGGTTCTTGAATTAATATGGCTTTGATGGGTGGTTATAGAACCAAAGAATAAAGAAATCCTTGCAACTGATATATCAAAAAAGCGAAATATATCTATTGCCAAACGATTTCTGTCTCATGTAGTAAACAAGTATGGATTACATGCTGTTTCGTCAGACGGCGGCACTTGGTACCCTCAAGCCTGTCGATTCTTGAAACTTGTTCATCATCTTCACTCCTCTTTTGAAAAAAGCATAATTGAAAGAACTATGCAGTACATAAAAGATAGAATAAAAAGCTTTGATGATTATTTTCCTTGTAAAAAGAACAAATATAAATTAAACCATATAAAACAATGGCTCAAGTTGTTTGTTGATCAACACAATAAAGAAATAATATCTTAAGTTAACAGAGCCCTTCAACTGTATTGATGTAAGAAGCAGTAATGGATAATAATGTAAAAGTGGTAATTAAAAAACAAATAAAGAGACCAAGGTATAACCGAATAGTATGAACAAGGTAATTTATTTTGTTATTTATGATATCTAACAATGTGAAGGCACTAAATTAAAATTTTTACACTCCCATATAAAAAGTAGATTAATTTATACTACTTGGTGATTTATCTTTTGAATGTCCTATTTTTATATTTTCTTCTTTTTCAGTCAGAGTATTAAAAATATCCCCCACAGAATTCACATGTATGTAGAGATATTTCTCCGGAAGTTGATGATTCAGACATACTCTATTGTTCTACAGCAATAAGTAATCAATAGATATAAAGCATACTTGCTTTAAAAAAAATTAACATGAATGGTTATCATGTTTGCAGATAGATATAGATCTTAACAGGTCGCATCAATCAATGAAGATACAAGAAAGTATGAGAAAGAAAACAAGGATACATATACAATACTTTGTTTGTCAACGGTTCGTATGAATTTAATGTTGTAGAAGAGGCTTGTAGAAATAGGAAAAGTATTGTATATTTATGTTATCAATATCATTGCTCATTTGATGATTCAAAAGCATCAAATTATAAGTATCATAGAATAAGAAGATGATTAAACATGCATATAGTAAAAATATCATTTAAGAAAAAAGATTTAGTACAGTAAAATGTTAGATTTGTTCATCTAGTATAAATTTTGTTTTCTTTATATGTTATTATAATTATTTTTTTTATTTTATACTCTTATTTTATTTTAAAGAATTGGACAAGTGGAATTTTACTATTACCATAAAGTTTAACGTTTTATCCTTCTAGTTTACACTATAAATTACCTTGACTAATGAAATTCAAAATGAAATCGCTAAATCTTCTTTTAATTCATTATAGTGAGTTTATTTTTGTAATCTGACCAAAACCTAATAGATTTTGGATTGAGTGTGAATGTCCAATATCAAAGTTTCTTGATAAGATGATGTGATATGGAAAAGTATGTCTTTCTGGACATGTTCCCAATAAGACTTTGCTGGGAATTGCAGATTCAAATGAAAGAGTTTGCAATGGATCTACTATTATCTACATATTCTTCAGGAAGCCGATCTTCTGATGTTCCCAGACAAGTATTTTATGGTTCAATAGGACAAAGTATTCTTTTAAATACTATGAGAGAATTAAATCTTTCCTCCTCGGCTATATGTGTCGTCCTTAATATATTTTCTTTGTTTGTCATATGTCCTGCCTGTGGCAGTGTACTGCTACCTTTCAAGATGTTTCAAATACATTTCTATGATATTAAAATATTTTGTAAAAATGACTATTTGCTTCTTTGTCAAGCAGACATATAATAAATTTCTGATATGGTTAAAACGTTCAGTTTAATTAGGGAAAATCACCTGGCTTGAAGTTATATTATCTCTTTTTTGATTGTTAAAATAAATAGCAGAAACAAATTGAAATATCTGGTACCTGTTAAAATAAAATTATACATGGTATAGAACACTTTACCAATTAACTTTAGAATTATACTGATTGATATATTTCATCTTTGATACTAATTGAAATTCCAATATTGACAATATAATTAATAATAATGATATAAAACTAAATGTTTTAGTTACTATTTTGAAACAAAAGACATTCAGAATCTTGGTTTGGTAAGGTATAATATTAGAGAACAGTTTTATAGAAAAAATATTACCTATATAAGTAATTTAATTCTTTTATATAAACGTTTGTATTATATATTGTAAATTCCTGCGCTTTTTATAGTCCTCTAAAACAATGTGAATCCTATGGCATATCTAAGGATGAAATATTAAATAGAATTATTTTTGCAAAATTAAACTTTAACATAAAACTGGTATTATTTCAAGGAGGACAGAACACTTTTGATAGATAAATATTGTCAACATATTCTACTAGACCTTGTTAAAATCAAACCATAATAAAATTAATTAAGAGCCTATCCCAAAATTATCTTTCTGCGGTTACCACACAACAGGATAACTGTACCAATCCAAGATAATTCTCTACCTTTTTTTCATACCCTGTTAACAGTTTCCTAAATCTATTGTGCCATGAGTTGGTTCTCTCTACAACCCATCTTTTTGCAGAATACTTTTTCCTATTTGAGCAATGTTGTACTGTAACCTTGGCCTCTTGTTCTTCTTTTTAGCCCCTTTTTCTCTTTGGATGAGTATGGATTACGTATCCTCGTTTGATTAGTTCTTGCTCTTCAGATTCGGAATTATATTCCTTATCTAAACATAGATGTTGAAGTTTTCTTTTTCCTGTTCCGTTTTAGTTTTATATGATGGTGATGGTCGTTTGGACAACTGCATTATCCACCACATCTGTTACCAATTTAATATCACGTGTACTGGCTGAAGAAGAAATAACTGCGGATAGAGGAATTCCTTTTTTATCTGTTAAAATATGTCTTTTTGCGCCGATCTTGCTTCTATCAGCAGTAGGATTGTTTCCGGTCATCGCCCCCTAAAGAAGACTTTATAGATATACTATCGATGATGGATTGCCATGTCCAATTAATACCGATAAGGTCATCATAGATTTTTAAATTAATTCATCCCTTTTTGAATACATCTAATCTATTCCATTCTTGAAATCTACGATGACAGGTAGAACCAGATCCGTATTCTTTTGGTAGCATTTTCCACTGGTATCCTGTTCTTAATACGTAGAGAATTCCATCGATCACATTTCTGTATGGTATGATTGTCCGACTACCAACTGTCTTGA
>CAWISD010000046.1:0-26275 GCA_963838615.1 uncultured Nitrososphaeraceae archaeon | reverse complement strand
TATTTAAAAATACTGAAGGAATGAATCAAAAAAAGGTTTTCGTGTTCCTTTTTATGTAGATCATTATTAATTTATGATTACATGAAGAATAGTTTAAAATAAATATCCTTGATTTTATATTTCGAATATAAATGTAAAACAGATTATTTAATTCTTTTAAATTTTTCTTCGATTTGGAAAGTTCTTATTTTAATATGAAAATTTATTTTGAATAAAATGTATAAATATATAATAAACCACTGAATTTACCAATAAAAGGATTGAATTAATGATTTAGTATTAAAAAGTATTTTACAGATACAACTAAAAGATTTAGATATTGCTTCTCTATCTGGATATGCAATAAATAGATTAATCTAGTTATTTATATTTTTTTATTATATTTTATTAGTTATTTTAATATATATTTGTTTTACAAATAATTTGAATATAGAAAATATGCTGTTTATCTGCTGCTGCAATCAACTACTGAATTTGAAAATAAAGCAAATAATAATAAATTGATCATATTTCTAAGATGAAAGATAGATTTATAATATTTCTTTATTTTTGACTTTCCAATTTATATCTTATCCTCTTTTATGGTGTGTCTATCAAATATATTATATATGACAAATCTTTATTTTATTTACATTAGTGGTCAAGGGAAAAGATAATACTCCTAAAAGATCAAAAAATGATGATGATGTTAATTATCTAAAGGATAGTGAAAGAAATAATAGTGCATCCAAGATAGATGTTACTAAATTAAAGTATAAATATAATGAAAAGACCAAAATTGCTTTAATATCGATCATTGCTTCTGCTTCTTTGGCCCTCTTTAAACTTATAATAGCCGTGGTGACTGGAAGTCTTGGAATTTTATCTGAAGCAATGCATTCAGGATTGGATATAATGGCTGCAATTATGACCCTATATGCAATAAGAATGGCGATAAGGCCTCCTGATTTAGAACATCCTTATGGTTATGCCAAATTTGAAAGTTTAACTAGCCTTGCAGAAACGATTCTTTTATTTGTAATTGCTGGGTGGATTTTTTACGATGGATATTCAAAGAATATTTTGTTATTCATAGAGAACCTGAAATTACTGTTTTCTCATTTGCCATCATGATTGTCTCTATTCTAGTAGATTATGGAAGATCAAAAACACTCTACAAAATATCTCGTAAATATGGAAGTCAAGCACTAGAAGCTGATGCATTGCATTTTAAAACTGATATGCTGACCTCGGGCGTTGTACTTAGTCGGTTTGGTTATTGTTTATCTATTTGGAATTCCAAATGCTGATTCATATGCTGCAATTATTGTTGCTGGTGTAATTGTATATACTTCATTGGGATTAGGGAGAAGAACTCTAGATGTACTTTTAGATAGGGCTCCTAAAGGCATTCAAGGACAAATACTTAGAATCCATCACCGGATTTGAAGGAGTAAAAAATGTTCATAGTGTTCGTGTAAGAAAAGTAAGTTCTGAAACTTTTGTTGATTTGCATATTGCTGTTCCTAGGATTTTTACTCATGATAAAGCACATAGGATAGCAACTAATGTTGAAAATAAAATAAAAGATGAAATATTGCCAAATTCTGATGTTGTAGTTCATGTTGATGCATTGAAGATGATTTAACCGAAACAATAAAAGACAAAATTAGGTTAATAGCTACAAATTATCCTGCCATAAAAAATGTTCATTCTCTTTATCTTTCTACTCCTTTTGATCAAAAGTAATAATCCTTAAAAAAACAAAAGAATTCTTCTATCATTACTGAATATGAAAGCTCGCATGTTTCTTCATCTTTATTTAGATGTTCAAATAGATAGCATGCTTGATTTAAAAACAGCACATGATATTGTTGATGATTTTGAACGAAAAATAAAAGAAGAAATTTCAAGTATAAAAAACATTACTACTCATATTGAAACAGAAGTAGATATTGAATCCTCTATTGGCAAAGAGGAAAAATACAGATCAATCATTTACAAATAAAATAAAAAATATTGCATTATCCGTAAATGGTGTTTCTGATTGTAAAGATATTGCTTTGGTGTTTGCAGGAAATGAAGTTCATATAACCTTACAATAAAATTAAATCCTTTATATATTAAAATGGATATAAATGTAAATAAAAGATGATTTTAATAATGATAATATTATCTGTAGTACTAGCTCATCAAATAGCAACCGATATTCAAAATCTAATTTTGGAAAATACCGGATGCTACAAGAGTAGTAATACATACTGAACCCGAATGAGGCGTTAAAAATTATGTGGGTCTAATCCAGATTCTTGATTCATTTTTTTGTATTTTATGTAATATGTTATTTTATATGAGTTATATGTATTTGCAGTATCATTTTTTGGAATTGATTAATTAAATTCTTTCTTTTTACTGTTAAATGAAATTGCATATATGAGACCTTGATATCATTATTAATAATGAAATGCCATGTGAAAGAATATTCGTTTATAATATATGAAACGATATGGGGATAATATATCTCTTATAATTAGACACCTAACAAAATTTTATAGATTATCAATAATATTTTGTAATATTTCATTTTAATTTGCTGATTATGATTAAGATGTGTTGTATTGTTAGAAATTTTTCTAATGGTGCTAATTATGCAAAAGATCTAATGTTAGACTTAACATAATGTGGCACTTTGATATTTAATTTGTATCTTTTCTGTCATTATTTAATTATAATCTATTGAATCTTGGCTTTTATAATTAATCCAGGTTTCAACCACTCGTGCTATGTCATCCATGGTATCGCCTATTTGTAGTAGATTGCTAATTGATATTGCAGTTCTAACATCCTTTCTTCCATGTGCCAGTAGGATTTTTGCAATGATTTCGGCGATTGCCGGAGTTATCTTTTCGGAGAGGCAGAACTTTACCACTTCGATGTATTCGTCATCAGAATATTCGGGCAAATGGTATTCTTGAAAACGTGAACGCACTGGTTTTGAAAGTTTCGTATTGCTATTTGATGTTGCAAAAATTTTACAGTTTATTGAAAAATTATATGTTATACCTTTTAGGCTTTTGTCGATTTTGCCATTATTCAATAATCCCAATAAAGAGTTCAAATCATTTTTCTTTAGCTTGTCTATTTCATCGATTATCAATATTTTGGATTTTTGATTTTTGTAAAGAACTTCTATAAGTCCAGCACCGCTTGTATTTAGCTGCGTCAAAATAGCAAACATCATTACATTGCTCTTGGATGACCATCATAAATAAAGTCTTTGAGGTTGCAGGCGGACCAATTAATAAAACATTTACCTGATCCTTTGCTAGGAGGACCCTAAAAATATTTTCCTTTATCAAGTCCAATCCAAAGATTTTTGAGAAAAATTCTTTGGATTGCTCGGATATGGTTTGAGTTTTTGGAACTTCGGTGAACACGGAGTCAGTTTTTTTGTTCATTAACTTTTTTAAATTATCTGTTACATTAAACATTTGAAATACTGTTCCCAGACATTCTATTTCTAATGCCTTTGATATTATTCATAAGATATTGCCTATTTTACTTTAGTAAAAGATATTTTTATTGTTTTTCTCTTTATTATTGTTTTTCAATTAAATGCAAATGTAGTTCAATCATTATGGTTATTTGTAAAATAATGTTTTTTAGCGACATGTAAAATCTAGTTTACTTTTTATGGATATATTGATATGATTTTAATCGTCAAATGTTATTAAAATAAAAGAAGAAAAATTATACCAACTATCTCATATTTGCCATATAATCTGAGAAATTCTTGGTAAGACTTCTTTTGAGATGTTACTTTGAATTTATGGTTTGTACGTTAAGTAAGCCTTCAATTTCATTATTCTTTTGTAAGAACATCAATCCCTTCTCGGTCGTTTTATATATTGGAGATCCTTCTAAATATTCTATCAAATTATTTTCTATGAGTACTGAAAGATATTCTCTTAATTGATTATAACTAAGAAAGGCTTTATACATTATTTTTGTCTTGGATGAACCACCATTTGCTGCCTCAAGTATCATCACTACTATCTCCGTTCTACTTCTGTATTTCATATTATCACTTATTAAACATAATATATTTAAGTATCTATACCTAGAATGTTATTTATCTCATATTTTAATTTGTTGAATTGCTGATTACAAATAATTTGAAAATCGTAACAATCTGGAATGCAAAAATAGCAATATTTTTTTGTATATTTTTTATATTTGTTATTTATCTTGTTTGTTTGTATTATATTATGAATATATTGCATTAGTATATATTTTCTGATTTGTAATTTGCTATGATTGCTTTATTCCTATCCTTTTGCTACAAATACATCACCGAAAAAAATAAAAATTATGCATTCAATAAATTGTGAACTTTATTTACGAAACACCATTATATTTTTCTAGTAAAAGTGGATCAAAAGTCATTGTTTCATTATTTTTGATATTATTTTCTTTCTCCCATCTGTAGATTTGAGTATTTTTGTCCTTAGCAACAACCCAAAAATCATAATCTTCACTAACTCGGTCCCCCGCCTTATTGAGTTTTATATTCCCTGATAGACCATTATACGATTTCTGCAGTATTGACAATGATCTGTTTAAATGATTTGGCTAAATTTTCATTACCGGAGTTAAAAGTATGGTTTTTATAAAGACTTTGGGATGCTATCCAATAAGAATCATAAGCTATTGCAGGATATGTTATCGAACCCACTTCATGTAATTTTTGTTCTAATGTTTTTTTAAGACTCCTCAACCTTATCTGTTTCATCTATCTATTGAATATAGTGGGTTAGTAAGGTTAGTTTTCATTGCAAATGATGCAGCATCCCAATTTTTTGTTATTTGGGAGCTTTGTGCTATACTATCACTTCCGTACCATCTTACTTTTCCTAATATTTCATAATTTGGTGCTTGAATTAAAATGGGTGCTATTTCATCATAAGATATTATATAGACTGCAACAGACTTTACACCATATCTTTTTACTGCATCTGATACAAATTCATTTAATTTTTTTAGTTCTTGATTCCACATTATAAAATTTATTCTGTGTAAACTTGTGGCAAAAATCCCTGTATGAGGTGTATAATTAATACCTCCTTCTACCTTCCCACCCAGTTTTATAAAATTTGATTTAGTAGAATTATAAAGTTCATTTCCATAAATGTCACCTCTCCAAAAGGGAACAATAACTTTTATTCCATCTTTAATCATTTTTTCCGCAATTTTTTTTCCTTGGTTTGTATCATCAGGAACTAAACGAAAAAGATTGTCTCCTTCAATGGAAAGCAATGGAGAAGTGCTTGCATAACTAATAAGTATAATGTTATTAGCATCAGCATATTCTTTTACTGCAGAAACTGCAGTGCTTGTTGCGGGTCCTAAAATAATATTTGCACCATTTTCATGCAATTTTTTTATTGCTATAAGGCTCTCTTCCGGACTTGTCTTTGAATCTGCCATTAATAGATTAAAGTGATAATGAAGAATTCATATTTTGAAAATGCTTGTTTACATCATACTCTGCTTTTTCTAATGCAATCTTAACCGATTTACCCATGGATGATAAGGAGCCGGTAAATGGTAAAATAGCTCCAACCACAAAATCATTCTTTCCATACTTATGGGTAGATGACGAGAGAATAAATTACCTTTTATTGATAAAGTATTTATTCTCGTTATTGCTGAAAACATTTGTAGAATATAAACCAATAATTATTGATAATGTTATTAATGTTAGAGAACCAAGCAAAACTTTTTTAGAAATTCGCTTTCTTGTTCTTGTTATAATCCTATAAATGGAATCTTTGATTGCCATTTGATAAATATCTTAGATACCATATGATGCCTCCTGCAATTAACAAATAATGTGCTGATAATAGTAAGGATGAAATCCATAATTGTTCCACAAATGAGGTCAGAACAATAATTGCAAACCAGCTATCTCCAACAACTATTGCTAAAAGTCCAACTAATTCACAATATCCAGGGAATAAAGTGATGTTTTTCATTCTTTATTCCAATTAGGATCATAATAGCAAATCACAGTTAAAATAGAATTTAAAATAGGATATGCTATTGTGACCGCAAAGAGCATAAGTCCCTCTGAAACTTGATGTTTCTGTTAGATTTAGTGTCAAATTTAGTATATATATCAAAAATAATCCAGTAACTGCAATTATTAGAAAAAGAATTTTTTTATTTATGATATGACCAATATTTTTATAAGTTATTATCAATCTATAGATTAGGAATCCGTATGCAGATAGCAAGAATAAATCTGCTAAAGAAGGCACTGGTGATACAATATCAAGCACTATTTCATAATATCCCCAGATTACATTTGCTATAAACCAAAAAACAAGACCTACTGCTAGATGAATTTTGGTTTTATCTCTTTTACTACTATCTTTATCCTTTAAGAGTAACATTACAGAAAGCCCTGCAGCAATAAATGAATTTATAATCAATATCCAACTTGAATAAATTATTTTATCTTCTGGGCCAGCAAAAATAATAATAAAATTTGTTACAGATATTGAAATGATTACTCCCAAGAAAAAATATAGAGGTTTCACTTAATTCCTTTTTTTCCTTATCATTATTAATATCTTTAACAAACTTTTTTTTCAAATACCAATAATAGTTTTTTCGATACTAAACTTTCTTTTAATCTGATCAATCGATCTAATAATATTTTTTTAGTTGTCGTAGTTACCTGTCTGATTCTTTTGATTAGTATTAAATTAAGTAAATATTAATATGTTTTTCATTAACTTGATTTGGATATTCTAAAGTTTTAGTAATTTTGTTTTATATAACTACTTGTTGCATGATTCCCCCTTTCCAAATACATTTAGCTAACATCCCTCAACAAATTCTGTGAAATGGTCCGTCTACAACCAATCCCTAGTTAGAAGAGGCGAAATACTGATAGGCTTTGATGTTATTGATAACTGGGATACTGAATTAAAAGAGATGAACAAAGATAAAATCGGATTAAGAACCATTTCATTATCCCAATACATTTCTTCTTTTACTTGGGTATGCCAAAGTATTCTTTCACCTTCCATACAGACAAACTAAAGAAGGTATTGCACAAGAGGACATGCTAAAGGAAAAGTCCCTTCAATTCCCCATTACAGTACAATAAACATAGAAGAATAAACAGATTAGACATCAAGATAAAAGATACGACGATAGCAAAAACAAGGAATTTGAAGATGAGTATATCATCATTGCAATAGATAGTACCGGTATCAAGGTTACCAATAGAGGCCAATGGATGAAAGACAAATGGAATGTAAACAACAAGAAAGGATATTTGAAAATACATATAGCAGTAAATCTAAGACCAAGAAAATTCTTTCGATGAAGGTAACTCAGATGAGCATGTTCATGACAGTAAAGCATTACCAGAATTAGTTGATAATATTGCAAAATCTGATAATGTGACAACAATAGGCAAACTATTTGCTGATGATGGCGCTTATGAAGGTAATGATATATTTAGATATTTGTCCGCAGACAATGGAATCTTGCCCTGCATTAAAGTAAGAAAGAATGCAAAAATCAAACTGAAAACAGGACACATTCTAAGAAATCTGTCAGTTTTAGCACAAAGAAATGATTTACAAAAGTGGAAGGATAGCATTTAAGCTATGGACAAAGATGGATTGTAGAAACTGTGTTCTCATCTATAAAGAGAAGATTTGGTAGAATATATTTATTCTGTTAGACTGAAAAATATGATACAGGAGATGATGTTGAAAGCATCTTTGTATAACAAGATGATATCTATTTAGACAAAAAACAAATAGTAAATTCAGAGAATTTAAGAATCATGCAACAAAGCATAATATAACCTGTACATATCTGAATCGATCAATCTTACATAAATTCGTCGAATATCATGTTATAAATTATCCAAAAAATCTATATGCAAATGTAGATATATTAGAATCTCTTGCATAGTTAGCACCATTAGAAAAATTTCTAAGAATACAACACATTTTGATCGTAATCAACAAATTAAAATGCAAATATTACAAAATATTATTGATAATCTATAAAATTTTGATATATGCCTAATTATACAAGAGATCTATTTTATTTTATAATCGATTAAAAAGGAATTCCTGGTTATGATTTAGTTATATAACTTGTTATTATATCATGTTGGCTAATTATTAAATTAATACCAATATGGCCCCACTAATTCTATTAATCAGTGGCAATCATTTTTTGATTCTTTTGAAAAAACCCTGACTCTCTATTATTAATGCGGAAATAAAAAAGGTATCGACGCCCCAATGAATAAAATATCGAAAGTTGAATACCTTTTCAAATTGAATTAATTGTTGCTACAATTGTTAATATTCCAGCAAGAATAGGGCCATTACATGGAGTCCACTCTGCTCCAAAACTCATTCCTATCATCCATCATGTTACCGTATACAAAGCCAACATGCCTGCCAAAATGTGATCATTAACAGAACAATGGAATAACCATGTACCGGGATTGTCAGGGACCATATCAATTACTACCATCGTCATCGGCATAAGTTGTATGGTATCTGTACGCATACCATTATACAAAAGTGTATTACCATGCCAATGTGGTACATGTATATCAGCTTCAGTGCCCATTCCCATCATATACCAACGCACCTTTTCACCCACCTTCATATTCAATCCTTTCAAGTTGCCAAATACAAATCCATTAATTGAATGCTTGAGATTACTTTCAACAAAACTATCATTCTGTGGGTTTACAGATGAGGCATTACCTGCATATTTTTTAATATTTTGCCCCAAATAATGACTTTTATTTTCATCAAATATTGTATATAATACAACAAATTCTCTATTTACCCCTTTTGGTGTACCATCTGGATTTGCTTCTCCATGACGAGTAATAATTATTGGACCAACTAGGCCTGAATTTGTGTCTGATACTTCATTAACATGTGAATGATACATCCACATTACTGAATTAGGATCACCTGGACCTGGACCTGCTCTTTCTGGAACCTGCCAAATATATGTAAATATTTTTCCAGGTTGTACTGCATCACCAGGTTTCTGAGTTGCATTAACTCCATCATTATAAAGAGATCCTTCTGAACTTTTTGAATAGAGTAAACCATGAGGATGCATACTATACGGAATATGTGCATTATTCTTAAATACAACTTTAATGGTGTCACCTACTTCTGCATGTATAACTGGTCCCAAAATTCCAAGGTGTTGCCATTGAGGAGGTCTGGGTTTTAGATGTGTAAAGGTGCCATCAGTATATTCGCGATATAATGCTTTAATATAAGTACTACCAATTCTATCTTGGCCATTTTTTACATACACACTAGCATTGTCATCAAAAGGCTTTCCTGTAATTAGGTTTTTACCGGAAGGTGCATAATTCCATGGCACTTCGTCAGCTGCTATATAATATGTTCGAACTTTACCTGAAGTAAGGTTGGAGTTTGAGATTGATGATTTTTGTGCAACTGCAAAATTTGGAAATGTTTTTTCCAAAGATAAAGACAAAGCATTGATAGTAATTATTGAAACTAACAGCACGGCCATTATCTTTTTTTGATTTAAGTTAAAGTGAAAATACATATCCACGTAAATGGATAGAAATTTGAATATATATTATAAATACAATTCTCTATTATGATAATAATGATGCAGACTATCTATGATCTGTAGAATTATCTAAAGGGATAATTTTTATATTTTCTTTATATCCACAATTTTTCTCATTTTTAATTTGTATATTAATTTGTTGTTTGTCAAGTGTTAGTTCGATAGATTGAATTTTGCTTTTATAGAAAACAACTTTTTTTTTGCTCTGTTGTATGATTCCTAAATTCGGCTCTGTTCACTTAAGGTTTAATTCCTTGTTATGATAATCTACAAATAGATTAAACCAATTCGTCACATGCTTTAATTTACATTTCTTTTTTCTGCACGGAAAATAATCGTCAAAGCATTCGGTCCTATATTTAATATGCTGCATAGTTCTTTCAATAATGCTTTTCTCATTTATACAGAGGAATGAAGATGATGATCAAGTTTCAGGAATTTACATGCTTATGGATACCAAGTACCACCATCTGTGGAAACTGGATGTTTACCATGTTCGTTCACAACTTCCGAAATAAATCGCTCGGCAACAAACATATTTCGTTCTTTTGATATATTTATTCCAAGGATTTCTTTGCTTTCAGGTTCGATAGTAGCAACCCATCATACCCAGATGTATTCTGACCCAACTTTTATTACAGTTTCATCTATAACATACTCCGAGAGATTTTCTTTTTCTTAGGGAGGACATTTTTTGAGGATTATATTTTTGATATCCAGTTCCAGATGGAAACATGATTTCTTTTAATAAAGCAATCTGATAGTCTTTCAGATGATCTTCTTAAAGAAAGACCTGAAAAATAAAAATACAAACCACATTGATGTATTCTGAAGGTGTTCTATTTCTGGGGTTCATAAAGGAGATGGAACACCTTCGAGCTATAGATTTATCGTTAAATGAACAGAGCCCAATGTGATATACTCATCTTCAAATTCCTTGTTTTTACTATCCGTCGTATCTTTTATCTTGATGTCTAATCTGTTTATTCATCTATGTTTATTGTACTGTAATGAGGAATATGAATGGCACTTTCCCTTTAGGCATGTCCTCTTGTGCAATACCTTCTTTGGTTTGTCTGTGATGGAATGATGAAAGAATACTTTGGCATACCCAAGCAAAAGAAGATAATGTATCAGGATAATGAAATGGCTTCTTAATCCAACTTTATCTTTGTTCATATCCTTTAATTCTAGTATCCCAGTTATCAATAACATCAAAGCCTAGCAATATTTCGCCATCGTTCTAACTAGGGATTGTGTTGTAGGTGGACCATTTCATACATATCTTGTTGGCAGATGTTCAGCTAAATGTATTTGGAAATGGGGAATCATACAACAAAGCACTTGTGATTATATGATTTGTTAATTTTGGTAATAAAAAATAGAAAATTCTCTCGTATATTTATCAAATCAATTACTTCATTATGTATATATTCAAAATATTAGATTAAATATAGTGGGTTTTATAAATATAAAAAGATATAAAATAAAGAAAATAACCACCAATATTTTCATACCTGATTCTTATTGTGTTTAATCCTTTTGATAGGAAATACGATATCAATAGCAGGATATAACTTGAATATGCCAAAATCATTTGCAAAAGAAACCCGGATCATATTTAGTAGTGGTTCAAATTCAAATTCTCAACAAAATTCCCATTTGCACCATCATTCAATAGTACATATTGCACGACAATCTGTTGTTACGATGGATCCTACTGCAATGGCTGTCCCATTTAGCGGAGGAAGTAGTGGAACTGGAGGAGTTAGTACATCAGTATCAACTCTTGGATCATCTGTTGTACAAAAAAGCGATCCATTTTGTAATGCAATAAGTCAAACAAGCTTTAGTGATTCTAGTACAAGCGTATCTATATGTAATAATCATAGTGACAGTCATCCTGTATTTAGCTTTACAAAATCATTAACAAAATCAAAAAATGTTGATATTCGCCATAGTGATACTAGATTTCACAATAGTAGGCCCGGATAAATTTAAATTTATAAATTCTTATTGGACTACAGACAATACTGCACGAACAATTGATGCAGGATCTTCTGCAAATAATACATTTCTAGGTGCACCATCTGCAAACTCAAATCCTCAATTCGAGACTGATATAAATAAAGGACCTATAACTCTTGCTGTTAGATTACAATATGAAGGAGTTGTACAATTATCTGGCATAACTGCCGCATTAAAATTACCTCCAGGCTTTACATCCAGCCTTCCACTAATACATGATCCAAATAGATATGATATTGCATTCTCTAATTATGAAGGAAATATTTATCCAGGCCAGGGAATTGTCCTTTACTTTTCTATCAACTATTTTAAATAATACAAACCTTGCACCTTACCTTGCATCACTTGCATTGCATGTTCTTAAACCGGATCAAAGAATTGCAACTGATGGTATAGATGCATCACAACAAGATCAATTTGCATCCACACTGAATATTCAAAATGCAATCATCATCATTTCCGGGTGGTTTTAGCAATAATGGTAATAGTCCATCAACAAGAACATTCAATGATAATGGTAGTTTCAGCGAAACTTTTCATAAAGTAAATGAAAGACTAAAACCATTTGATTTTGTAAATCAGGTAATTCCTGTTCTTTTCAAAATTACTGGAGAGGAAGGTATATATCTAAATGTATTGCCAGGGACAGAAACAGGAACAAATATTACAGTTCCAAGTTCACCATTCTTGGTACTAGCACCTCCGGGCCTTCCAACAAAAGTACGACTCCTCATTAATAATACTGGAGATGTACCTATTCACGATTTGACTGCAACCGTATCACCAAGATCTGAATCTGCAATAAGTGCTAGCGTGGTTCCTTCTGCTACGAATATTCCAAATGTTGTACAGCAAAATGCAATTCAGCCTCTAGTGTTAATTGGGCCGACACAGAAAAATGTAGGTTTTATACCCGTTAAAGGTTCTGCAGAGATAGATGTAACAGTAGTACCAAGTTTCTATGTAGGTGAAACAGTTGAAAATCTATTCGTTAACTTTGAATATAATAACGTAGTAGGTCAAGGTGTTACTCTAACTGTGCCGATAGGAGTTGAAATACTACCTGTAACCGGGCAGGCTGCACTTCACAATGCATTACAGGTGCCAACTTCGGTGACAAATAATCCGTTACATGTATCAAATGAAATATCAAATAGGGCATTAAACGCAATGACAAATGTGGCAGTATCAAATAACGCAGGAACTCACTGAGCAAAAAATGCAGCTAGTGCTACGCATGGAGCAAGCTCAGGAAGATAATAATCTCTTACCACTACAAATTGAATTATCTAAAGTTAAATTTGATTTACCTATATAATCAATTTAAATTATTCTTCTTTTATGGTATTATCTCACTTTGGTTCATAAATATGAACTTCATTATTTTGTAATGAAATATATTAGATCTCTTGTATAATGGAGAGTAATATTTACTGTTTTATATGGATATCATTTTAGTTTTTAGTGCTGATAATTTGTTATCCGGTAGTTTCTCAGTTCTTATAATATATCAGATATTTTATGGTATTTCTTAATTTGTTTGTAAATGCATCTACAGATTTTTATTCTTTCAATCTCTTTTCGGTTTTCTTAGCACTTTTTGTTATTTTGCATATTCTTTGATGCTGTTATTATTGATGGTAATATGCAAAAATAAACTTTCTTCAGTTATGGTGTTATTTATAATTAGGTCTATTGAAATAGTGTTTAAATAGTATTAGGTATGCCTAATTAGGAGAGACTAACATATGTTATTTAAGGAAACCATAAAAATACAGTACCTAAAATTTTATTATAACGGTATAAATAACAAGATCCATATACATTCTTCCTTATTATGTTCAATATCTATAGGATGTAATTTTGTAAATCGTTTTACTCAGGATGATACAGTAGTATCTAATGGGGAGGAAAAATCCTTATGATGGACTATTATCAACTTTTGTTATTAGGATCTATTGCAGGATTTACTATATTTTTAGGACTTCCTTTAGCTGTATTACAGAACACAAGTCTAAAGAAAAAAGGATTTCTTAATGCTATTGCAATTGGAATTTTAGTATTTCTTATAGTTGATGTGTTTAGTCATGCATGGGAACCAACGGCCGATTCTGTAAAGGCTGCATTTGCAGGTAAATCGCCAGCTAGTTACGATGCCTTATTTAATATACTTGCAATGTTTGGGGGACTTGCCATAGGTCTTTTGGGCTTGGTATTTTACGAAAGTCGATACATGAAACAACAAAGTCCATCTTCTTTTACATCAACTTCAAAAAAAGAAGACGGTAATATGGCCATACACGATGCAGGGCAGTTAGATAGTGCAACAATCAAAGATATTGATGTAGGTAATAGTGGTGGATTAAAACAACAACTAATTCATGAAACGTATGCTTATAAACTTTCTATGATGATTGCAATTGGTATTGGCTTTCACAACTTTAGTGAGGGGCTGGCGATTGGACAGTCGTTTGTTTCGGGTGCAATAGGATTGGCTTTACTTTTAATTATCGGATTTGGATCTCATAATGCTACTGAGGGATTTGGAATAGCTGGACCACTTACAGGATTGAGTAAAAAACCCAAAATTCGATTTATATTACTATTGGGATTGATTGGAGGTGGACCTACATTTTTAGGTACAGTTATAGGAAGTCTATGGATTTCAAATGTGGCTTATATTCTCTTCTTATCTATTGCAGGTGGAGCACTAGTCTATGTTTCAATGTTGATGTACAATTCTGGACGAAAACTAGCTACAAATAACATATTGATGAGTGGAATTTTTGTTGGATTGTGCATTGGATTTGTTACTGATTTGATTGTTACACTTGGTGGAGCATAAAAGCGCGGTATTTATGTGTTTTTCAAGACAAAATCTCAATATAAAAAGTACAAAATTTTTTGTATTTTTATTAATTGTAATACCTTGTATAGTTGTTACAATCGTTTTTGCATGGCCGATATTCCCTTCCCTTTCCTCTTCCCCTTCTTTTGCACAGCCTACTCCACTACCGATAACGCTTTTTTCAAAGTTGAAGTACTTTATTCCTGTCCATCATTTCAATAAAATCAAAATAGGATTTGTTAAACCAACTTTTACTGATGCAGCTTATAATAATAAATTCTATGTATTCTATGTTAAATATACACATGTATCATCCAAAGCTAATGTAACCAAGGATCTTAAACTTTTAAATAGCAAGTTATCAAACCGCCAAAGTGGTACCATACACAATGTTTTTGCATTGGTTCATTTAATTAAAGATATAAGGACGGTTTCAAACCAAACTCAAGTAAACATTCTTACTGATACTGATGTAAATAATGGTAAAATATTTGACAACCATAAATCAAATTTATTTAATGTGTTGATTCTTGGACATCAGGAATATGTCAGTCAAAAAGAGTATGATAATCTGAAACAATTTGTATCAAATGGTGGTACAATGATTCTTTTAGATGGTAATATTTTTTATGCTGAGGTTAAATACTTTGGGAATAACAATACTATTTCTTTGGTCAAGGGTCACGGATGGGCTTTTAATGGCAAAACGGCCTGGAAAAGTATTGGCGAAAGATGGAAAGCTCAAACTCAGAATTGGGTTGGTAGCAACTATTTATGTTATATATGTATTAAAACATTTAAAAACAATCCTTTTGGTTATTTGCCCCATGAGGAACAATATATTACAAATCCAAAAGATGTAATTTTACTTAATTATAATCCTGTTGAATTGCCAAGCGCACCGAAATCAAACGTTGCTATAGCGATGTATGAATTAAATTATGGAAAAGGCAAAGTTATTGCTTTTGGAATATATTCTGATGATATAATACAAGATGCAAATTTTAACAGCGTTTTTACGAAACTATTTAAAAATTATCTGTAAATTATAATACGAGTCCAGATTTCGATGATAATATATTACATTAGAAGCAAAAGTTTATTTCCAAAGTCTTAATTATTTTATATTAGTATCAGTTTAATACAGCCATTTTTGTTACTATTGTTCCATCAAATCAAAAGTGTAGATATGTTATTATGACTATCACGCATTATTTCTTTTAAGAGAACGTTAATCATGGTTTTTTAGGTAATCTTCTATTTTGCTGTACTTTTTTAATAATGCTACTTTAGTTTAACCAAAAATAGTTTTCTACAACTGTTTTATTATATCTGGATATATTTTATAAATTCATATTTAGAGCCTATCCCAAAATTCGATAGGATTATAGCTCTTTTCCCTCTTTTGTTAAACTGTGACCTGCATCCAGAAGAAGGAGAAGATAAAGGAGAAAAATAAACATTCTACCATACTCAAGATTCCAGATGAATTATGGGATATGATTAAAAGTATTTTACCAAAGGAGAAACCTCTCAGGACAGTTGGCCGACCAATTGTTCGATACAGAAAAGTGATTGATGGAATTCTCTATGTATTAAGAACAGGATGTCAGTGGAAAATGCTTCCCAAAGAATACGGATCTGGTTCCACCTGTCACCGTAGGTTTCAGCAATGGAATAGATTAGATGTATTCAAAAAGGGATGGATCAGAATATTGAAAATCTATGATAACTGTATTGGTATTAACTGGATATGGCAATCCATCGATAGTATATCTGTAAAGTCACCATTAGGGGGGCGATGACTGTAACCAATCCTGTTGATAGAAGCAAACTAGCACATATATTATTCTTAAAATAGAAAATTCTGGTCATCTTTATATTTTTGTTAGGTTAACCTAATTATGTCTGTGAGAAATAAAACCATAGACAATATAATTCAAACAATATCTCTGCTACAAACTACACCATGGCATACGAAATTCACTATATCGAAAGTCATCTGAAACCATAGTAATGCGATAATAAAGGAGTAAAGCAATCAATGAATACGCCATTGGATTTTTTTTGTTGCTCTAATTTATTATTTGATATTTATCACAACACCTATAGCTTGCCACTCTTTATTATTATTATGGGGGATACATTCCTCAGAATGCTTACTAATGATGAAAAGAACTTTTTACATCTGATACTTGAAGATACCGAAGCCGGATATAGAGCCAAGATAATCTTACTTAAAAATGAATGTCATACTGTCCCTGAAATAAGAAAGAAGACAAAAATCATGATCATAACATAAGAACATGGAAACATCCCTTTAATGAAAAAGGAATCGATGGCATTATATCAAAAAAACACAATCACAAACAGTACAAGTTTGATAACGACATGGAAAAAAAGATAGTACAGATAGCCTCATCATCAAATCCAAGAAAAGATTATGGTTTGGGATTCTCTACATGATGGTCATTACGTGTAATAGCAGGTTTTCTTATATGTATGACCTAAAGACTGTCGATAGAATTAGCCATCATTCTGTAGAAATAAGGAATATTCTTTTGAAACATCAAATAAAATGAAGGAGAAAATGTAAAACCGTTTTATCAAATAAAAGCAATGATCCTACAGCAGAATACACTTTGAAAAAAAGTACATTGAACAGCTAAGGTACAACACACCTTAGGATTCCGTACTTTTATACGTCGATGAGAAAGGACCAAAAATAGCAAAGACCCATGGCGGCTCATCATAGTGTCATCCGCGGTGCAGGTAAAGATAGAGAAGGCTCAACAGAAGATAAAAGGGCTACTAAATGTGTTTGGAGCGTATGACCATAAAAATGACAAGATGCATGTACAATGCTATAAAAAGAAGACAGCAAAACAGTTTGTTGACTTTCTAAAAAGAGTAGATAGAAGGTATGATGATAAGAGTTATTCAAAATATCTTTCTTGTAACTTGATAATCTATCAGCGCATAAATCAAAGATGGTAAAAGAAGATAATATATCCAAATGTTGTCCGAGAATAAAATTTGTATTTCTGTCAGTAAGATCACCTGAGCTTAATTTAATAGAAGTAAATGGTAATGATGGATACAAAGGCAGATGACAATTAACAATTCTACATTCAAAGATGAGCAAGAAATAGGAATAACAATAGTTAGCAAGCGGAAGAATATCTACAATAAGTATCATGGCAGAGCGATCATAAATGTTTTACAAGAGTATATACCTTTATGTGTACATAGCTGTTAACCTCCATAATGGAAAAAATATGATTTTACCTAATACTTTATTTAAAAACATTCAAGACATAAATTTTAAAATTTTTAAGAAAAATCAAAGATCCATCAACCGATTAAATCTTTGATCTACTTTTTAAGAATAACATGAGAATTTCTTTTATTATTTTTTATTTATTTTAACTATTTTTTAGATATTGTTTATACTGCCAATTTTGTCATTTTTTTTAAGTTTTATATTAAATTGTTGTTTGTCAAGTGTTAGTTCGATAGACCGAATTTTGCTTTTATAAAAAACAACCTTTTTTCCATTCTCATTTATTGTAATTTTATCAATAGACAAAAGATTAGCATCTTTTAACTTTCTAATTTTCTTGTAAGTGGAGCTTATTGGAACACTAATATCTTTACATATCTGAAAAACTGTTTTTGATTCCTCTACTACTGATAAAAGTATTTTATAAGAAAATTCATCAAATATTTCATTTAATATCGGATTATTTTTTTGTTGTTCTTCTTTTTTGATAGTATTCTGTTGATTATTTGACATTATTAGGCCCGCCTAACAATTAGGGTCACCTAATATTTAAATATGATTTGAAATTAAAAATTGTATTTATATTTAAAATCATAGAAAAAACTTTTTTAATAACTTGTTAAAGATGTCTTTATTTATTGAGGAAGATGTCTAAAGTTATTATTTTTTTTTATGTTTTAATTCTAAATGAGAGGTTTAAGGGATTTATTTAGTTTATTTACTCCATTATCGAAGTGCATTAGATTTTAATTGAAAAAAATTCAAATATATGAATATATTCTCAATCGATTAAGTTCTATTTTGATTATGGTTATTGTCATTATATTGTACAATAGAACTATATTAATAATTAAAATTAAATATTTATTATATGATATTGTTAAATAGAATCTTATTTCCTGTGGTGTTAGTCAATAGATCTCTTGCATAATTAGAACCCTTAAAAATTTCTAAAAATACGACACATCTTGATCGTAATCAGCAAATTAAAATGTAAATATTACAATTAATCTTTGATAATCTTTAAAATTTTGATATGTGTCTAATTATGCAAGAGATCTAATGAATAGGTGGAGCCATTTAATTAATATGATTTGATTTACTTTTTCTTCTTATATGGTATAGTAATCAAAACTTTCATAGATATCTTTTTAATAACGTATAGTTATATCGATAATGCTTTTTTTTATTCTTGTATTCAAAAAATGTATATAGCAACTGCTTTGTTGCATGATTCCTATAATCTTTGATTCTATGCCAATCTTGTCTAAATAGATATCGTCTTGTTATACAGCGATGCTTTTAACATCATTTGCTGTAGCATATTTTTTAATCTAACCGAATAAACATATTCTCTACCAAACAATCTTTTTAGGGAAGAAAACACTGTTTCAACAATCCATCTTTGTCCATATCTTTCGCTATCCTTCCACTTTTGCAAATCCTTTTTCTGAGATATGACTGATAGGTTTCTTAGAATATGTCCTTTTTTCAATCGAACTTTAGCATTCTTTCTTACTTTAATACATGGCAAGATTCCATTGTCTCCATAGATATCTAAAAATATCATTACCTTCATAGGCTCCATCAGCAAAGAGTTCACCAATAGTTATTTTTTTATCCAGTTTTATAATGTCATTAACTAATTCTGGTAATATCTTGCTATCATGAACATGTTCATCAGTTACTTTCATTGAAAGAATTTTCTTGCTCTTCACATTAACTGCTATATGTATTTTTAAATATCATTTCTTATTTTATATTCCATTTGTCTTTCATCCATTGGCCTCTATTGGTAACCTTGATACCGGTAATATCTATTGCAATGATGTTATACTAATCTTCAAATTCCTTGTTTTTGCTATCTGTCGTATCTTTTATCTTGATGTCTAACTTGTTTATTCTTCTGTTTATTGTAGTGTAATCAGGAATTGAAGGTACTTTTCCATTGGCTGTCCTTGTGCAATACCTTCGGTTTGTCTGTATGGTAAATGAAAGTATGCCTTGGCATAGCCAAGTAAAAGAAGAAAGGTATTTGGATAATGAAATGGTTCACCAACCTTGTCTTTATTCATCTCTTTTAGTTCTGTATCACAATTGTTAATAACGTCAAAGCCTAACAAGATTTCGCCTTTCCTAACAAGAGATTGGTTGTAGACGGACCATTTCACATGTTTTATTGATTAATGCTATCTAAATGTATTTGGAAATAAGGAATCGTGCAATAAAGCATATAGCAACCAATTTAAGGACTCTGTAAAGTTAAGGAAAAAGCTATAGATTTTATCATTGTTTATTATATATGATACAACAAATAAGAAAAAGAACAGCACTCTAAAGATATCATATATTCTTTACATCTATACTTCAGCGGTCTTTCGTTAAGAAATACCTCTAAAGCCATATCAAAATTTGTTCAAAGAAGTCATAGTGCGATAAGGGATTGGATACAAAAGTATAAACCTGAAAGATTATTTCATAGCAAGACCAAGATATCTGAATTTTTGTATATTCTAAAAGATGAAACTCAACTGAAGGCGGGTTCAGAAATCATATGGCTTTGGATCACTATCGAATCTGAAACTAAGAATATTCTTGCAATAAGCATATCCAAAGAGCGAAACATGTTTGTTGCTATTGAAAGATTTCTTTCTGATATTGTAAATGAATTTGGCCAGCATCCCGTTTCAACAGATGGCGGTACATGGTACCCACAGGTCTCAAGTTTTTGAAACTAAAGCATTATTTGCATTCCTCTTATGAGAAAAGTATTATTGAAAGAACAATGCAATACATTAAAGATAGAACCAAAGAATGCTTTGACGATTACTTTCCATGCAAAAAGAAAAAATGTAAATTGAAACATGTTCAACAATGGATAAATCTGTTTGCCGATTATCGCAATAAAGAAATAACTCCTTAACTTTGCAGAGCCAATTTAAGAACTTAAACCTATAAATACCAATTACCTCAAACTATTAAAAAGGATTTTTTCCATATTCTTCAACAATATTTGATAGAAAATGCTTTGCAACAAACCTCTTTAATAGACCAGAAATGCTTGTTCCGAGGATTTCTTTACCTCCATTTTAGATACTTATAATTGCAACCCAAAGCCATGTTAATTCAGACAAAACCTTAATTATTATTCCATCTTTTTGTATTCAGGAATACTCTGATATTTTTCTTTTCCTTTGATGAGATTTTCTTCGGCCTGTACTATTATATCCAATTGCATATTAAAACTGACTTCTATTAGTAAATTTGAATGAGGCTTTTGCAGCGGGTCAATAGGATAAATTATGAAAGTATATGTGCAGGCCATAACCAATTTACTCCATATTTTCTGTTTCAGAAGTTCATAATTGAAATAGGGTATCTTCAATCTATATGTTTTGCATTAAGTTGACATGCTCCATTGAGAATGAATGGTATTTATACTCACAAAAACCTTTAAATTATATAGCGAAAATAAATGAAAAAATCTTATTTTCTGTTTTTACATTAATTTCAATAATTTTTGGTAGCCTGATGTTGTCATTTTTTATTCAATCTGCATATAGTATGGGACATATAACATTCCAACCTATGCAAAATGGTTACAATAGCTCTAAAGTAATAATCCTTGCTTTTGATGATTCTCCAATAAGTCAATATACCTTGGCAAAACCCATTCTAGATAAATATGGATTTAAAGGCAGTTTTTTTACAGTTTGTTCTTATGTAAATAAAGGTAGTGAAGGTCTAGATAAATCACGTATGAGCTGGCAAGATATAAGTGCCTTACAAAATGAAGGCCATGATATAGAATCACATACAATGACTCATACTGATCTGAATTTTAAATCACAACAAGATTTAATAAATGAAGTAGGCGGATCAAAGCAATGTCTTTTAAATCATGGAATCAATTCAACTATTTTTGCATATCCTGCTAGTACTGGACATGAAAATGCCACAGTAGTTAACGTTGTTGCCCGATATTATGACCTTGCAAGAACTGGGGATGCACCTATGGCATTTTTACACTGTGACGGTTATAAAATAGAAAACAATTGTACACCTTTTAACAATAAAGGCCTTCTTAAATATGAAAATAGATATGATGTAATGAACTGGAGCGATCGTCCAAAGCCTGATAACCCTGGTCAACTGAGCTATACCTCTGAATAACGCACAGATGCTTACCCAATTTATTCAAGAGGTAAATCTTCAAGAAAAATACAACAGAAATGGGTGTATATCTGCAATTCCAATTATGGTCTATCATGACTTTGTACAAGACAAGAACATGGTATATACACCAGACAAGTCCTTTACAGATATAGGATTATTTTCAGATCAAATGAAGTATCTTCATGATAATGGATTTACAATTTTAAAAATGTCTGACCTTGGATACAATCCAATTAACAACTATATTTATATTAAGGGTCCCACTGGTGCACTTATGAGAAATTGTTAAAGAATAAATTACAATTATTTATTCTGGTCTGTTGTTACGGGTATTTTCACCTTCTGTAGGCTTATATGCAATGACAATCCATCAAAAATTTTTAGAAAAATTAATAATAATCAATACTAATTTTATATACAAAAAATATTAATTTTTAAATGATTTAAATTATTATATTTTAAAAGTTTGGATATTCACATTAGAAAACAATGAAATATAATTTAGAAATTTTTCTAATGTACTATATATTTTAATGCTTTGTTACATGATTCGAAAATCACTAAAAATGTGATTTATGTATGACAATGTCAATTGGATTTTGACTATTTCCGTTATAACTCTATCAACAAAACGCTAACAAACAACGAATAAAATAATCATGCAACATAGCATATTATTAATACTATACTGATAAATAAAAAAAGACGGAGTAACTGTTTTATCCGCTACTAGTAGTTACTTTTGCAGCCAGAAGATCCTTCAAAACAATGATGATGTCCGCTTGTTGTGTAGTATCCTTTATCGCCTTTACAGCCGTGTTGAGGACAATCCTTTTGTGCAAATGCGTCCTCTGATCCCATAATGGATGTAGCAGCTATAATACCAAATGCCGTTATTACGATGGCAAAGAGTGCTATTGTTGTTTGTTTGTTCATCACTATAACAATAGAAAAGCCTATATATAAGTCATTTCCTTTTGTGCTTCGTTGCCTATTATTTCGTATTAAGCACATTAGTAATGGCTATATATGCGTTCTGATATTTGCAATTTATTGCTCCAAAATTAAACTTTGCTCAATTATTGAAGAGTATTCTCTTTTAATTGAAATGATGCTGTATTTACCAGGATACTACTAAAAAGAGGACAAATGATTCGGTACCTGAATCTTTTTCTGGAAGCATTTGGAATTCTCCGAATAATAGAACAGGTTGTTACCTTTACATGCCTTTGCAATTTTGTAAACTATGGATATATTCCTGCTGTATTCTTTTTTCTTTGATGTCTGATGCTAACCGCAGTGATGATAATCTTGATATTTTTGTAAGAGACGATAAATGAAAAAACTCGCTTCAATCACAATCTTTGGATTTATTTGATATATTTAAAAAAGAAATAATCTAATTGTTATTCTCGTGATTGTTACTGGTATATATACTAGTATGGGCACATTCATTTATCATTTAACCATTTAAAGATTATATTTGTGGGTTTTGTCAAAGGATTATACAACTAGTTTATGCAACAATAAACATTTCTATTACGTAATTGGAATTCTATCATACTTTTTAGCTGACAGAATTGGAAAAGAAAAGGTCTTAATAATAGGATATCATTTTTAAAACTTATTATTTTATACTAACGAATCTTTTTACTAGTAATTATTGATATGCATATCAATTGGCATTGATATTTTGAAGTTTTATAAGGATTTCTAATCAGAGCAAAGAGCAATTATACCAAAATATGTTTCTGCAGAATTATGTGAAATCGTGAAGCTGCTATGTAGTTTATACAATCCCTTATAAGAGATAAGACTTTTTATATTAACTTAACAGCAATGTAAACGATATACTATATCTTATTGTAAAATAGTTATGATTGTTTTGCCATCATAATACCTTTAGCTTACTATTATAATTTATGAGTATGAGGGATACACTTCCTCAGAATGCTTACGGATAATGAAAAGAATCTTTTACATCTAATGCTTGAAGATACCGAATCAGGATACAGAGCGAAGATTATCTTACTTAAAGATGAAGGATATACAGTTCCTGAAATAAGAAGAGTGATTAACCATCACGATAACAACATAAGAAAATGGATACATCGATTCGATGAAAAAGGAATTGATGGCATTATGTTAAAAAAACATAATCACAAACAACACAAGTTTGATGATAATATTGAGAAAAAGATTGTTGATATAGCATCTGCAAATCCGCGATCGTTTAGTTTAGGATTCTCTACTTGGTCATTACGTGTACTGGCAGGCTTTCTTATATGTATGACCTAAAAATGGTGGATAAAATAAGCCACGCAGAAATAAGAAATATCCTTCTGAAGCATAAAATAAAGTATAGAAAATCTAAAACCGTTTTATCAAATAAAAGAAGCAATGATCCAGAATACGCTTTGAAAAAAAGTACGTTGAACAGCTAAGGTACAATACACCTTCAGATTCTGTACTTTTATATATAGATGAGAAAGGGCCCGTAGCAGCAAAGACTCATGGTGGCACATCATGGTCATCGACACAGGCAAAGGTCGAGAAGGCTCAAAAGATAAACGGATTGCTAAATGTATTTGGTGCTTATGACCATACAAATGATAAGATACATGTACATTGTTATAGGAATAAGACAGGAAAACAGTTTGTTGACTTTCTAAAAAGAGTAGATAAAAGATATGATGACAAGAATATTCAAAATATCTTTCTTGTACTTGATAATCTTTCAGCACACAAATCAAAGATGGTAAAGGAAGAAGCATCCAAACGATGCCCGAGAATAAAATTTGTATTTTTGCCAGTAAGATCACCCAAACTTAATTTAATTGAAGTAAGGTGGTTGTGGTTACAAAGGCAGGCAATTAACAATTCTACATTCAAAGACGAGCAAGAAATAGGACGAGAACAGTTAGCAAGTGGAAGGATATTTATAATAAAAATCATGGCAAAGCAATCATAAATATTTTACTTTTGGATATGTCTGGAATACCAATAATATAAATTTGGCAATATTTTATAGTCTATTTTTTTCTGTTAGTTCGATCTTGTGTATTTCTATATTTATTAAAAATTATTCGATACCTTTTAATAACTCACAAATAGCTCAATTAGTTACTTTTAATATTAAAACCGATACAAATACAAATATTTCCAATGCATATTTTTATAAAGTTTAAATTTTCTTTGTAAAACTTGATTAATATTCCTCAAATGGACCATTGACTATTGCCAAATTCTTTCCACATGAATTGACATAATCCCATGGCATCAATTATTTTTATTATAGAATGAATAAGTCTGTCTTGAGAAAAGGCATCAAAATAGATCATACTGAATAAATCAATAGTTTTTAGTTCTTCAATGCTGGGAATTGCTTTTGCAGCAATTTCCATATGCATAAGACTAATCTTGAGCTCAAACCAAAAATCATATTTTTCACGAGATAATTTATAACTCTGTTGGTCCTCTGGCGTCATGTCTGCTGTATAATGAATAGTTATACAATCAATTCTTTTTTCTATTCCTACAAACACTATATTTTGTCCATCTGATATACTACAAAGAAAATGAAAATTGGGGTCCTTAACGATTTCATAAGACCATTGTTCGGCTACTATCCACCGCTTAATTTTGTCTTCTATTTCTGATTGGATAGACAATGTTGTTCGAAATGTATAACGAATATTTTTACTTAGCTAAAACTCTTGTTATCGTGCCTATTGAAAATATACTATCAATTAAGTGAGGTAGGGCAAAATTGAAAGCCCCTTCTTTTCCACATTTGGCTAATATCCCTACCCAGAAATATTTCCATTTGGACCCGATTGCAGAATTATTATTGATTATTATATTTTGGTAAAAAAGATTTTGTTCTGTAAAAAACCGTTTTGTAAATGCTTTTTAAAATGCTTGTAAAAACCATTAGTAATTGATTTTATTATAAATTGTCTATTTGGTAGACTTTACATCTATACTGTTGAATTTTATCTTAAACTATGCAAGACCTTTGAAATAAAGAAGATACAACACATGTCGATATTTGGTGGTTGTAAATATTGCCGTCTTAACAATCTCATTATATATGACATGCCCTGATAAATATGGATTATTCAAAAGTTTACGTGTAAAGATTACAATAGATACTATACAATAAATATGAGAATTGAAAAAAAGGTGCTCAAAAATTAAGGTATGACTACAGCAATGTAGTTGTATATTCGTAGAGAATCATTAAGAAATGTAAATAGTTCACTAAAATTATTATAATTATTTTT
>CAWISD010000045.1:0-18033 GCA_963838615.1 uncultured Nitrososphaeraceae archaeon | reverse complement strand
TCATCAAATTGTTTGTTTATATTTTGAATATCAATTGTATATACAATAATAAATCTTATTTTTTTTTCCTGTGTTTTTCTACTACTTTTCGTGCTGTGTCTCTTTCCTCAATTTTAGGTTTTATTATTGATTCCAGTGACCAGTATTTTCCATTGTGATAAACCAGTGGTTGTTTTTCAGAATTTTGTGTCGCATCAACTACTTCTCCTATAAACATAATGTGATCTCCAAAAGTTGTCTCTTGAAATAGTTTACATTCTGCGTTTAAGCTGCACCTTTAACCATCAATGTTTTTATTTTGTTTGCTTTTATGAATTCAAATCCCAATTCTTTTATTGCTTCTATTTTGTTATACTTGCTTCCACTATATCCCCCTGCAATACTGGAAAGTATAGATTGATCTATAGCACACAGGTTAATACCAAATTCTTTGGAATTTCGTATATTTTCAACCGTGGCCTTTGTATGACCTAAAGAAACCGCTATCAGTCCTGGATTATATGAAATATGGTGGGTCCATTCACAGGCCATTATGTTGTGGCCTTGTATACCTTCTGATGTAATTAGACCTACTGTAGTTACAAATTTGTTTGATCGAGGATCATTCCATGGCAATTCCATAAATTGTTATAAACTAAATCATTTAAAAAAATTTTAGATCATTTTAAAAATTGATTATAAAAAAAGTTGCAATATTTTTACTAGGTCTAGTAAAAATGAAGATTGATAAAAATTATATTATGATAGATATAAAATTAATAGAAAATAGGGTGCAAATTCGATATGATTTGCATGCTTATTATCTGTTCAACATTTTATAATATGGTTGATTAATGGCTTTGTTACGTAATTCCTCTTGTTATCATGCATTTAACTAACTTCACATACAAAGCATGTGAGATGACTCAAATACAACCAGCCTCTAGTTAGACATGGCGAAACACTAATCGGCTTTGATATTATTGACAAAAGGGATAAATAATTAAAAGAGATGGATAAAAACAAGATTAGTGGATCATTTCATTATCTTGATATGTTCCTCTTCTCATTTGGTATGATGATGTATACTTTCATCTTCTTTTAAGACAAGCCGGAGGAATTTCACAAGGACGTGCTAAAGGAAAAATATCTTGCATTCTTGATTATAGTTCAATAAACAGAAGGATAAACAGGCTAGACATCCAAGAAATAGAAGATAATAATAGCAAAGACTTCGAAGATGGCTATATCAAAATTACAATAGACAATAGTGTTTCTTTTTACTAGATTTCTATTCTATTTATTATTGTAAAACGCGTCAATCATTATTGAAAAATTTTTCTATAATTGTGATCAAGTTTAATAATTTAAAAATTATTATTTATATAGATTTTTAACTTTTTTTGGTTAACATTTAGATAAAGTATGGACTTTTTTAACCACCATTAAAAATCATGGATTGATATAAAATGCTGTTAATATATTTATAATGGTTTTCAAATACTAACCTAATGAGATCAAAAAACATCATTTTTGTAGGAATTATAATAGCAATTCTATTTTCAATGAATATAGAATTACAATCTGTTAAAGCCAAACCTATTACATTAGACATAAATAAAGCAAAAAATCCTGGCCCTGGTTTTGGTGATGAAAAAATAGGTACTATATCAATCGATACAACTGGGAATAAGACATCTATTTCATCAGACGTTACCACAGCGCAGCCAAAGCAAGATAAAGTATTTGAAGGCTGGCTTGTTGATGCAAGTGGTTCTAATTATAAATTAAGTTTGGGACAATATGAAAATGGACATTTGCAATTTAATGAAAATATGGTTAACCCTTATACATATAAACAATTTATTATAACAGAAGAACCTCAGAACGATAAAGATCCAAACACTGCAGATACATATGCAGGAACCGATTTACCATCCCCATTTGGGCAATAGATTCTTTATTTTTTCTTTATTGTTATGTTGTTGTGCTGACTTGCTCTGCAGATTTTAGGAAAGATGTATAAATTTCTTTATTATTGTCCTATCTAGTTTATCTAATAAAAAAGAGAACCGCGATTGAAAGTATTGTGTTTATTACAGCTTTAACTTTAACTTTAAGGGGTTTTCATTGAGAAATACCTCTACCATTATTACTATTTTTCAAAAGAATTCATGATGCAATAAAGTGTGATATATAAAAATTAGACAATTTAGAAAAGATATCAACTCATTGAACTGGCGATCACCTATTAATAAAAAGATTATCTATTTGAATCGTATATTTAAAATATTTTTGAATATTTGATTTTTTTATTAATATATAAGAATTCAGCAATAATCCTTATAAATGGCTAAACATCGAGATGGCTCTGTTCACTTAAGGTTTAATCCCTTGTTATGATAACCTACAAATAGATTCAACCAATTGATCACATGTTTTAGTTTACATTTCTTTTTTTTGGCACGGAAAATAATCGTCAAAACATTCGTTGTTCTATCTTTGATGTACTGCATCGTTCTTTCAATAATGCTTTTCTCATTCTTGTATACAAAAGAATGTAGATGATGATCTAGTTTCAAGAAACGACAGGCTTGAGGCGGATACCATGTACCTCCATCTGTGGAAACTGGCTGTCGACCATGTTTATCGACGATATCAGATAGAAATGTTCTGTATACAAACATATTTGTTGTTCTTTTGATATGCTCATTCCAAGGATTTCTTTACTTTCAAGCACGATAGTAGCGACCCATACCCAGATGTATTCTGAGTCAACTTTAATTATAGTTTCATCTTTTTGTATACAAGAATACTCGAGATTTTCTTTTTCTTTGAGAGAATATTTTCTGAGGATTATATTTTTGTATCCAGTTCCATCAGATGGAAACATGATTTCGTTTGATAAAATGCGATGATAGTCTTTCTGATACATTCCTTAAAGAAAGACCTGAAAAATAAAAATACAAACCACAGTGCATGTATTCTGAAGGTGTTCTATTTCTGGAGTTCATAAAGGAGATGGAACACCTTCAATCTATAGATTTATCGTTAAGTGAACAGAGCCTCTTTTCCACAAGAACAATCTTTCTGTACCTAAGAAAGAGAATAAAACTGTCAAAAAAGAGGATATTTTTTTATTTGAAAACGCAATATATGAGTTATACTAAAATGCTTTAATTTTAGAAATAAACGATCTGAATGATATAGGACATTTAAAATAGTTAATTTAAAAATAAAAAGAGAGTTAGTTATTACTATATTTTTAAAATATTTTTGACTATTTCTGACCAATTAACTTACCTACATAAGATCCTATCTGCTCTATTGGTCCTTTACCTTGTCCAGTTTGATTTTGTTGTTGAGATTATTTAGTTTTATTTTGGCTTTGTCCAGTTTGATTTTGTTGTGATGCTTGTGGTGATTTTGTACTATTCTCGGTTCCTATGACAGTTTGATTGTATGGAACAGTAGTTTTGTTTACTATTGTAGTAGTAGCAGGACCTGCTGCTTGGACTATTGTTTTATTTTTTATACCTGATAGACTTGGTACTTGTTGTTGTAATGTTTGATTTGCAAGTGGTTTAAGTTTGGCTTGACCTTCAACTGGTTTGGTTGTTTGATTAACTGTAACTGATGTTTGTTCAGCTGGAATGTTAGTTTTATTTATTGTTATAGTTTGAGCTTTACCTGTAACTGTTGCCAACTTTGATTCTGTGGAGATATTTTGCTAGCAGATTGATTTTGAGCGAATGCTAAACCTGAATTTGTATATGCAAAAAAAAGTGCAAAAGATAATATTAGTGATGTACTTATTAAGACGTGCTTATACATTAATTAATAAAGTGATTAATAGTTTAAATAATGATGCATTTATATTGAAATAATTGTAAATGTTTGTTTTATCTTTTCTTTAAATCAATTTCTCTATTGCATTATCAATATTTTATCTATAAAATTTATTATATTATGATGTGTCGATAACTGTTTTATATTTCTCTAATCGCTATATAGCTCTATTTAGTAGGATAAATATTGTCTGATAGTTTCAAGGAGAAAAAGAAGACAAAATCCAAGAGAAAGATAAACTGAAGTGAATATACCGAATCTCTTGTTAGATGTGGTGAGATGTTATTTGATGATGGTTTTTTACAGAATTGGCTAGCAGAATTAAAGAAAATGAACAAAGGAAAGGAAGGCGCAAATTATCGTTATCCGAATTCTTTGATATTGCTGCTGCTTGCCACCGTACATGCGTACCTACTTCCATACCGACAATTACAAGGCTTTCTAAGAATGATGTCAGTGCATATAAAGAGACTCCAAGAGATAGTACCCGACTTCACAACAATTTGGTGGAGGAAGTAATAAGGACAAAGATAAACCTCGATCCAAAAGTAAACCTAGAAAAAGACGATATAGTGATAGCAATAGTTGATAGTACAGGTATCAAGGTAACTAATCGAGGAGAATGGTATACTTGATAAATGGAAGAAGAAAAGAATAAGGAAGGGTTTTATCAAAATTCATATTGCAGTAAACATAAAGACAAAGAAAATAGTATCAATGGAAGTAACAAAAGAAAATGTTCATGATGGAAAGATACTGAAGGAATTAGTTCACAATGCGTCTAATAATAACAATATTCAAAAAGTATTAGCAGATGGTGCCTATGATTCTAAAGACAACTTTAGGTATCTCGAAGAATTAAAGATAACGCCTGTTATCAAGGTAAGAAAGAATTCCTCCATTAAAAATAACATCAATTGTATACCGCGAAAATTATCTGTAATCGAACAGTTCAAGGACATAAAACGATGGAAGAAGAAACACAGGTATGGTATGCGTTGGATGGTCGAATCTGCATTTTCATCTATAAAGAGAACGTTTGGTGAACATGTATCCTCTGTAAAATGGAATAACATTGTAAATGAATTGATGTTAAAAGCGTCTATTTATAACACATTTATTGAAAAAACAATCATATGACACAGAATAATTCAAATAACTATTCTTTAAAATTACAGTTATTCGACAGAGCAGAGCCTACGATAGTAATGAGAATTTTAAATATCTGCAAAAGAGAAGAATTCTTCTGTAATCAGAGTTAAGAATTCTATCATCTTGCTCAAAAACAATACATTAAGAAATAGAGAAGTTAGTTTTCAGTTAAAGAATCTGCTAAAATGGGAGAAGAAGAAAAGAAGTATGAAAAACGGTAGATGACTTAAAGAAACTGTCTTTTCATCTATGAAGATAACCTATAGAGAGTATTATCTGTATAAACTTCATAGTATGATAAAAGAGATGATTTTGAAAGTATCTTTGTACAACCTGTTTAGAAAAGTGGTATAAACCATACAAAGATAAGTTATGGATTACTAGTTATACAACAAAGCATTACAAACATAATTTCAGAAATTGTAATTACATATTTTAATTTTGGATTAGATTTTTCAGTTTTACTGTTCTAGCATATCAACGGACTTGTTGTAGAACATCCTATCAGATAGTTTTTCACATCGTGATAGATCTGTTGTTTTGAGACATATCGATCATATTCTTCAAATCTGCAAATTGTATGTATATGAATTAAATGCATGTGGTATGCTTAACTATGTTCCATATTCTTGCATTACTATAATCTCTGGCGATTTAATTGCATGAATTTATATTCTAACATTCAAAGAACATTAAATTATGTCGATATTAGGATTTATGTTAGTGAGTATTTCTTAATAAAGTTAATAAACTTTGTTATTTACTGAAGCAATATGTTTAAAAATACATCATTTTTAACGAATATAACTAGTAAAAATTCAAAATATCATTTTTTGTCCTTGTTTTGTATTACCATGTTAATTACAGTGGTTATATTACCTTCGATTACTATTCATAAACCTTCATTAACCTATGCTCAAACACCTTTAGCTCTGAAGACTTTTGATATCAAGTCAAAATTGGGCAAAAAGGTAATACAACTAGGAGATAGTCAAACATTGCAAATATCAGTAAAAGATAAACAGAACCATCAACCTATTTCTGGAGCTCTTGTTAAAATTATTGTAACTTATTCTGGAATAAAGACATTAAAAGAAATGACATCAGTTACAGATATAAATGGACAAGTCTTTTTTAAAATACCAATTAGTGAACGTGCTCTGAGTGGTTCATATTCAATAGATGTGGCAATAGGACAAACGGGATATAACGATGCATCGTTTAGCGTATATATTTGCGGCAATAGTTGCCCATGTTCCTGATACAATAAAATGTTCACATCATCACCACTTTAATTGCTTTGCATGATCGAGATTCAAATAAGATATTCTAATTTTCCTGCTACATAAAAATAACTTTTTATTTTATCTTTGTTTTATACTTGTAAGGTTGCACTGTTACGTAACTACATATCATAATGTGTTTAAGTGGTTTGTGTCTTTTTTTCAAATGGATTATACTTGTGGATTTAAATGACACTTTCAATTTAGATTGGAATGTTACTTAATAACAGATATTTTAAATACAGGATTTTCTATAATTATTTTCAACATTTTTTTTATGTGCAATTAAACCGATCTTTTTTAAATCTATTTTATTTGTGGTTAAATTTATATGAGATGATTGAGTGTAAGGTAAGTCTAAATATATAAGATTTTTTAGTCGTTATAAATAATTAATCGGGCATAAATATATTTCATTCGATTCGGATTTACATAAGGAAAGTATTAGATAAAGTTGTATGATATATTAGATCTCTTGCATAAATAGCATCATAAGAAAAATTTCTAAAAAGTTGACACATCTTAATCGCAACCAGCGAATTAAAAATGTACATATTATACTGACTTACATAATTTCATAGATAAATTTTTAGTTATCCTACTCGCTATACTTTATTGCTAGTTGAAATCCACAGTACTTGACAAGTCATACAAGGATGAACATGATGCGGATGTAAAAGAAAGAATTCTTTTAGTAAGACGTATACCATCAGATAAACAACATATCGAATCGGTAGCACAAGAACTACATAAATCAAGAGCATGGGCTTACAAATGGTATAAAAGATACACACGCTAAAGGATTGGACGGGCTAAAGAATAAATCAAGAAGTGGAAGGCCACCTTATGGTTAAGCAATGATTTGATGATAAAAATCAGAAAAGAATTATCAGATAGCAATACGGGTTGGGATTTCAGACAGAGATGATGAATATTATTCACAAGAGAACTGGTGTAAATTACCATGATTACATATCTACAGGCTGCTTCATAAATGGGGGTTTATATCAAAGGTTCCGCTGAAGAAATTCGTAAGAACAGCTACCTCGGAAGAGAAAAAGAAATTTAAAAAAAAGTACAAAAGAGCACTGATCGCCTTAAAGACGGACTGGAATCTCCTAGTATAAGATGAATCGTGTTTGTACATGATTTATGCATAAGAAGAAAATGGATTGTAAGAGAAAAAAGGCCAATAGTTACAGTCATAGGTTCTCATAATAAAACCATAGTTTTTGGAGTACTATCAAATGATGGTAAACAACTATTTAGACAGTATAATCGATTTGACAGCAGTCATTCCTTTATCCGATACCTTGAAGAGGTAAGAAAGAAATTTAAAAAATTTATCATATTCGTAGATAGAGGGCAACCCAGCAGCACAGATCCAAATATAGTACAGGAATATCTGTCAAGTAATCGAGATAATATAAAAGTAGAGTATTTTCCTGTTGGTTCTCCTGAATTCAATGCTGTTGAAGAATGCTGGAGACAAGGTAAGCATAGTGTATTATCAAATTATTATCCAAACTTTCAATCGCTTAAACATATAACTGCCCAATATTACAGAACAAGGCGATTTAACCTTGATACCAAAAAGTATCTATTGAGGTCCACGAATTAATGTCATTGAGTATACAATTAATCCTTGATAATCTATAAAATTTTGGTACCTGTCTAATTATGCAAGAGATCTACTGTCTAGTTGTTTTTTGAAAACAAATCATGGTTGTTTTATACATACAGAATGATTGTAGTAATAGTTTATTTGATTCAGATTACTTGAAAATAAAAAATAAACCAAATATAAATATTTCATTAAACATTACAAAGTTATTTACAAAACTATTAAAAAATTAATAATAAAAATATAATATGTATTACTATGTGTGACTATTCATAACAATTCTTAAATGCAATCACTTTAAAAGAGGCATAGATATTACATATTATCTTGTAAAATCAAATACTATAAAATACTTATGAGATTTACTATTATACATATGTATCAAATACAAATAACCATTATTGCTAGTTTAGAAACATTATGTTTAAAAATACGTCATTTTTAACAAATATGACTAGTAAAAATTCAAAATATCATTTTTTATCCTTGTTTTGTATTACCATGTTAATTACAGTGGTTATATTACCTTCGATTACTATTCATAAACCTTCATTAACCTATGCTCAAACACCTTTAGCTTCTGAAGACATTGGAAGTTACAGGGACATTTAGTAACAAGTTGTTAGAGCGGGGAGCTACAGAATTCTTGAAGGTAATAGTCATTGATCAACAGACTCATCAACCTATTTCTGGAGCTCTTGTTAAGGTGATTATCGAATATCCCGGCGGTAAAACAACAAAACAAATGGCTTTGATTACTGATAGTGATGGACAGGCATTTTTTATAATACCAACAAGCCAAAATGATTTTTTTGGTTCTTATATTGTTGAAATAATAGCTCAACTGACTGGCTATAATGATGTGTTTTTTTCTAATTCGTTCTCCACAGCAAATGTTCCGAGTCTCCCTGTTAACAATGCCAACAATACCATTTTTGATGCCCGTATTAACAATGTCACCGTTGGTGATCAAGGTGTACTTATTAACAAAGATGCCCGTATTAACAATGTCACCGCTGGTGATCAAGGTGTACATATTAACAATTTTGGAACAAGTGATCAAGGTGTACATATTAACGATGTTAGACCAAGTGCTCTTGGTGTTCCCTTATTTTAATAATTATTTGATGCTTGGTCATAATTCCAGGTCCCATATCTTTATCCGAACATTCGTATCACCAGGTACCAAGCATATATTTTATTGATTTTGGATTTATTGTGTTGGTTTTACAGCTATAGTATACCATTAGATGATACAATAAAACAGACAAAATTACAGTTGCGGATATAGCATGGAATCCTCGTGCTGGTAATGGGTCTATTCTAAACACTGATTTGAGATACTAATCTCTTGCATAATTAGCACCATTAGAAAAATTACTACGAATGCAACACATCTTTATCGTTATTAGCAAATTAAAATGTAAATATTACAAAATATCGTATTGGTAATCTATAAAATTTTGATAGCTGTCTAATTATGCAAGAGATCTAGTATATCTATTAACGGTTCAATAGATATTCTTCTTCGGGTGTAGATAACCTGACCTAAAACCGATTGATAAAAGCATACAAGATCAAGCCTCTTTTTAGAAGGACTTTTGTATCTTTTTACAGCGGGCAAACCAGATCCATTCCCAATTTCTTTTTGCTACATTTGTACATTTTCTTATCCTCATATCCTGGGTCAACTATCATATACAATGCAGATGGTAAAGAAAATACTGAAGAAGAAGAAGGAGAAGTTAAAGTAACATACATCTTATTGTCTGGAACATTAGCAGTAGTAGTTACATCTGCTGATGTTAGAGGCACTTTAAGATCACCTTTTGTTGTAGATGTTAGATGCCCAGAATCGACTTTTATGACTTTGAGTTGTGTAAATATATTGGTAATGTTTAATGAAGTATTTGTACTGCTTTACTTCATTTATTTTTTAAATATACCATATCAATTAATTTAAATACGCTTATAAATTTTTAAGATATAGGAAAAATTTTAAATCATGTTCAAGCATATTTGCTAAATGATATATATCTATATATGGTCTGTTAAAATCAAGCAAGATTATTTGTTAACAATAAAATACTAATTGATTCTATCCATAGGTGAAATTATAAATACATGCATTGTCTTATTTATCTTAATTTTTTTTATTTTTATATTCTATTTCTAAAACTTTTTTAAAATCCATAGATAAGGTATTTAGTGAAAATTGTTGTAATGTATCATTAACATTTTTTTCAATAATGTGAAATAAATCTGAACAATCTTTCATTTTTTTTATAAATGGGATTAGTTCATCTATATTGTCCGAATCAACTGCATAGCCTATATTATTGAAATTTATAATTTTAGAAAGTTCACCTTTACAAATAGCCAAAACTGGTTTATTGCAAGCAATATATTCATAAAATTTTGTTGGAAAAGCTATATCAAAAATTGGTTCTTTAGATAATAGGGACCTGTACCTATATCAACAGAAGAATAAATAAGTGGCATCATATTTCGGGGCTGATAATTCAATAGGTGAACGTTATCCATAGATTGTATTTTTTTTGCAATTTTTGGTTTATTCTCTCCATCTCCCAATATAACTACTTGGATATCATGAATATCTTTAATCTTTTCTGCTAAAATAATTAAATTTTCAACCTCTTGAGCCGGTGATATTAATCCGGCATATAAAATTATAAATTTTTCTTGTAGTTCTTTAGGAAATATTTTTTGGTTTATGAGTTTGGTCCTACTCTCTTTTTTTAATAATTTTGGGAATAAAGACGGATTCACTCCTATAGGAATAACATATATAGGTGGCCTAGGCTTGTAATTATCATAAATTATTTTGGCATCTGAATTGCTGATTGTTATTATAATGTCAGGTAAAGAATATGATAGTTTAGCAATAATTTTTCCAATAACAGTAATGAGTGGAGAAAATGTGGATTTAAAAACAATCAATTCTTCTGGCCATAAGTCAGGAACATCATATATAAAAAAAGCATTAGTTAACTTGGAATAAATAAAACCACTAAATGATGAAAATATTATAGGTGCTAGCGAATAAACTATGTCTATTTTACCTGTTATTTTTAATATTTTTGGCATAAGTAAAATACTGACAATTACAAAATTTGAAAACAAAATAAATCGTTTTATATATCCTTCATGCTTTATCTGAATGAGTCTTAGACGAATAACTGTAATGTTTTGAATGGTTTCAACATATACGAATTTTTTATGGTATTTGGGTTCAATTATTTTTCCGTTTGGATAGGTAGGAAAACCACACAATATAAAAACATTATATCCTATCATTTTTAAAATAGTGGCTCTATTTAAAGCGGCAGATGCACCTCCTCCTGGTTCTGGTAAAAAATACATACTAATAAGTAATAACGTATCCTTTATTGAATAACTAAATTTTTTGTAATTGTTAAATGAATTCACTTTAAAATTCCTCTATTGTAAATTTGAAATTATTTTTATACTGTAACAATTTGACCATTATATGACAAACCAATAATGTCGAAAGGTATCTCTTTTGCTTTTAAATTTTTTATTATTCACAACAATTTCAATTAAAATTCTGCATTTTATTGTTATATATAGAGTTGTTAAATGAAATCAAGTTTGATAAATAATTATAATTTAAAATTGATAAATGATCTATTTACAAAACACCTTTTATCTATCTAGTTTCTGTTTTATCCTATTTAATGCGTAAAGGATAAAGGAAATCATTATGAATAGAGTACCCTATAAAAATTAAACCCATTGATATTAAAAATAGAGGAATGCTAAAGTAACGGGTTTCATTAAATATAATTAACGTTTTTATCATAGGTAATAAAAGAAATTATGATATATATTCGACTTATCCAAAGAAAAGCAATGGTCTTTTTTCAATTGCTATCTTTAATATTATTGAAACTCGGTGAGTTCCATGGAAAAAAGGATGCTTTTTGGATGTATTTTTCAGTCCACTATATTTTATATTCACAGGCACTTCGATTATGCTAAATCCATGTGTTTCGACTTGACTGAATTGTTCATTTTCTGCTCCATAACCTCTAGAATCAGAGTTTGTGATTACTTTGATTACTGTTTTATTATATGCTCGAAAACCCACTTTGAGTATCTCTTACATTGGTATTTTCTTAGTGAGGATTTAACATATTAATAATTGATAATCCGATTCTTCTTACTATCGGTACTTCATTTATCTTTTTTGTAATATATCGTGATCCAATAAACTATGTAGACCCGCTGATCCATTTTGAATCGGTTCAATAAGACTTGGAGATATCGGCGAGGCATCAGTGTTGTCCATTTCTCTTGCATCAATATAACAATTATTCTCGAGGACTACATAGTCGTAGAAACTTTCTGATTAATCCTTTTCATTTGCCGCTTAGCAGCCCCCTTTCCACTTTGCATTACAGCACTCAGCTCTTTCAATGTACTTTTCAGATCATTGTCCATGACAATACTCTGAATGCATACTTTTTCCTTCATTATTATTTGAATCATCCGTTGGATCTATTTAAAGTCGGCACCATACAATCAATCTTTTTGCAATTTGCATATGTTTCCTTCAAGGATATCATCTGGCACATAATGATGGTTTAATTAGCATATTGCACTTGGATTTGGCTTATTGCAGTGCAAAATATACAGGTTACTGATAAACAGCCTTAATGAAATTGACTACTAGTTTGTTTAAAATTTCATTTAATCTTATAATAAATTATTTTGTGGTATATAATGTATTATGGGATATATTAATTTGTGGGGTTTCCGTATTTTGTTATTGTGCTCAAAATATAACAGGTTATCTATAACCAGCCTTGATTATAATACAATAGTTTAACTTAGATACGTTATAACTATGAAAATCATTTGAATGACATAATTGGACTCATTATCCACGAATGCGATTATTTACATTAGTATTGAATATCACGCGACCAAAATAGACCCCCGACAAATAAATCATATCCCATCAAATAAATTATATACTATACATGCATTATCACAAAATAATATATCTAAAAGAATCAAATAAAACTATAATTCATGATATTTATGTTTAGATTTATGTATTATATTATCAAAGAATGTTAAAAAGATGTAAAATCTGTAAATGATAGAAAAGTTATTATTAAAGGGGACCTATTTAAATGCATGATAAAAGTTGAAAAACAACTATATACAAGTACAAAACATTCATTGCTGTTTCAACTGTAATTATAGGACGATTATCAATATCTATAATTCCTCGAAGTCGATATACCCCGCAAACATTGGCTGCTTCTTCATTTGGAACAGGTCATTCAGATCCAAATAGTCTCAATAGTGTGATAGGGAACTTTGGCAGTTCATCTTCACCGTCCGGATTTGGTAGCAATACCTTAAATAGCCAACCAAGTTCATCTGATACAATAAAACAATTTACAGGTTTGTCTAAAGCATCTGATCCAAATGGCATAAGTATACTGGTTCACATTAACAATCACAAGCAGATCCGCAAACAACCCCTTATCCTCATTCAACGAGTGGAAACGCCAATGGTGGAAGCGCCAATGGTGGAAGCGCCAATGGTGGAGATGCACACGGTAACAATGGCAATGCACATTCAACCGGCAGCGGTTCTGCAACTGGTGGAAACGGTAACGGCAACAGTGCTAATGGTGGTACTGGTGGTACTGGTGGTACTGGTGGTGCTGGTGGTAATAAATATTCAAATAGTGGTTCATGACCTGGAGGTAGCAGTTTTAGTTAAACTTCAAATTATGTCACTGGCCAATTTTTTATAATGCCATTGGATAATAATTCTCAATTACTTTTCTTTACCTTTGCTTTCATGTATGTAAGTCCAGAAATATATTTTATGAATTTTGCATTAAATTATGTTCTTATAGTTATAGACTTTCGATATATAATGTAATCAAAAAGATAAAAATACAATTATTACATTTATAATGAAGAAATTAGGTCATTTCATAATGATTTTCATAGTTATATAACTATACATCAAAGCATAGTTAATGCTAAAACATTTACAAAAAACAATTTAAAACTATCATACAATAATATGTATTATAGCATTATATACTATGTTTGCATATTTTGTAGGTAAAAATACACTTGGTATAACCAATTAACAAAAATAAACATATATTAAGAGCCTATCTCAAAATTCTTTTTCCATAGATAATGATGCACAGGAGAGAACTGCCCCAAACCAAGATAGTTATCTTTTTTCTTTTTCATATCTTGTAAATAGTTTTCTGAATCTGTTATGCCATCATAAATGTGTTATTTCCACGACCCGTCGTTTATTTTTCCCAAAAAGGAATATATTTTTTGATATTTCCTCTCTTTCTGGTCTCTTTTTCTTTATATGGCATATGAGGAATGATCTCGTTTGATAATTTCTAGTTTTAAATATTTAGAATTGTATGGTCTATCAAGGCAAAGATGTTGATGTGGATATGGTTTTGTTTCTTTTGGGTGGTGATAGAGAAGGTCGTTTGATAACTGCATTGTCAATAACGTCTATTATCACTTTTATAACATGAGTGCTTGTTGCTGATGTTATTACAATGGATAAAGATATACCTTTTTTATCCGTGAAAATATGCCCTTTGACTAGTTTGCTCTTGTCAGTTAGGATTATTTCTAGTCCTTGCCACCATAAAGGTGATTTTATAGAAATGCTATCAAGTATTGGTTGCAATGTTCACTTGATACCTTTTTTATGGTCATATTCTTCCAACAACCTCATCCACATCTTTTTGAAAATATCTGTCTCTTCTTTTAGATAAGCGTTGTATCTCATGTGGCATATTTTTTGCTATCTTTTAATTGTAGATGTTGTCAAATTCATGGACTGTCAAGCCAGAGTAAATGATTTAAAAAGTATGGTTTTTTTGGATAACCTCCCATATGAAAGCATACGGAGAACAGATTATTGGAGATATTGTTGGTCATAAGGCTGTTTACATGAGATGATTGAACTCTTTCTTACTTTTATTGCAGACCGAATCCTTTTCTTTTGCAAAAGATATTTGAAATTCTCATTACTATTGTAAGAGCAATCCATACCCAAGGCTAATTTGATTTTAATATCTTTATTGTTGCTTTCTAAAACATCTTCAATTAGGGTTTCCATAACTTTTCTTACATCATGTAACTTTTTCATCTGTAACTTAAGGCAAGAATATATCTTTGGTCTTTATATTTACAGCAGCAATATGATTTTAGATAGCCTTTCTTCTTTTTAACATGACACTTCTCTTCTTGCATCCACCGAGACCTCTGTTTGTTACCTTTATACCTGTACTGTCTATTGCAATGACAATGTTTTGATCATTTTCATCATCATCATCATCCATCCTATTGCTTGCGATATCTAATTTGTTTATTCTTCTACAACAAATTTGTGAATAACTTGATGAACTGGAAGATTTTTTCTAGTGGGCTTTTATTATTCCTTCGGTTTGTCTGTACGGTCGATGAAAATATATTGGGATGTAACCAATGATAATGATAAAGGAATCAGGAAAAGAATATGGTTTGCCTTTTTTATTTTCATTCATTTTGTCAAGATTGTAATCCCACATGTCCAGAAAATCATATGCAAAAAGGATCTCTTTTCTTCTTACAAGAGATTGATTATAAGAAGGCCGATGCAACAAATGATAAGCTGGTTCAATCCCAGCTAAATAGGTTTAGTTTATGCAACAAAGCATCTTTTATCTAAAAACATTTATTTCTTCAATAAGAAATAATATACTTTGTATTAGTATAATGAACAAAGAGAAAAATAACAATATTATATTAACAGAACCGATTATTAAATTCTTTAGAGCGAAAAATTTTGGCTTTTTAGGTTCTGTAAACAAAGATGGTTCACCCCAGGTCACACCAACCTGGATAGATATAATAGAAAATAAAGATACTCATGAGGGTATAATTTTAGTAAATACTGCTAAAGAACGTGTAAAGCAAAAGAATGTGTCAAGAGATCCAAGAGTTTCGATTTCAATAATCGATGAAACTAATCCATATAGTATGATAACTATTAAGGGAAAAGTGATTGAACAAACAACTGAAGGAGCTGACGAACATATAGATAAGCTTGCAAAGAGATATCTTGATGCTGAAAGGTATCCATCTCATTCACCTAATGCAAAGAGAATTATCCTTAAAATTAACCCAGAAAAAATATTCTATTTACCACCAAGATATACAGAATATTTGCAAAAAAAGAAATAAAAAAGGGATTGTAGTCAACATAATTATAACCGGAATAATCACAACATGGAAAAGTTGAATGGAGACAGCGAGATGATCTATTACAATTAAAGGATTGGAACATAGACTGATACTGTTATTTTAGAGTAACAGTATTTTCTTTATAAATAGTTTGAATATGTATTAAATTCAAAAAGGGACTAAATACTTTCAAATGGCTTTGCGATTTTGTATTGATTTATTACATGACTCTATAATCAGGACAACCGATATCTTGTTTGAACCATAAATAGGAGATTTAATGTAATATTAACAGCAGATTAATATTTCCAATTGGATATAAAAATGACCCCAATCTTGATAAGGGAATTAGTGGATTTCGTTGTTTTGAATCTCTCTATTACAAATTACAATAGGTGATGAGGATAATAATTGTAGGGTGTTCTGTTTGGAAGTGCTCGATTGTTTTGAATCGGAGGTTATATTTTTAACATTGCCTCCTCCGCTACTACCAGTACCCTGACTATTTGGTTTAAAAGTTAATGATTTAATTATCGAATTTATGTCTCCAAGATTCTTTACGTGATCTAGATTGTTCCAGGATGTGTATCCAATAACAATTCCATTTGAATCCTTTATAAATAGCATTTGTGTTTGCATTTTATGCCATTAGGTAATGTGATGTTATACTTTACTCCACTTAAATTGTTTATGGAAATAGGTATAGCATTGCCCATAGGTACAGATGCTAACCTTAATTGATTTTTGGTATTCTCAAAATATTTATCAATTGATATTGGAAAAGGAAGTGCTTCTGTTAATATGACAAAGGAAGTCTCCATTCGATCATTCGGGAGGTCCGATTACAACAGGTGAAATTGCATCAGAAGAATTGTTCCCTGATAAGGAATTTATGGTGGCAGTATTTTCAAATAATAACCTTGGGGCATTCCCGTGGATGCAATATGCCAATCAGATGGATAATGAAAAGATATTCCTGACTTTGCATCTACAAAAGTATTAGCTGGATTCATTCTGTTTGTGCTATGATATTTGGAAAAGCATTACATGAAACAACACCAATAGCACCCAGCATTATAATCGCAAAAAAAATTTATTTTAAAAAACATAGAACTATGTTAAATACCATATATTTATACTTTTAATTTGGTTTCTTTTTTTTCTGATATATATGCTGATTTACATAAATTCATAGATAGATTTTTAGCTAACCTATTCGCTATACTTTATTGCTAGTTGAAACCCACATCACTAGACAAGGCATACAAGGACGAGCATGATGCTGATGTAAAAGAAAGGATTCTTCTTGTAAGACGTGTACTATCAGACAAACAGCATATCGAATCGGTAGCACAAGAATTACATAAATCAAGAGCATGGTCTTCAATGGTATAAAAGATACACAGATGAAGGATTGGAAGGATTAAAAGATAAACCAAGAAGTGGAAGACCACCTTCTTTGGTAAACAATGATTTGATGATAAAAATAAGAAAAGAATTAGAAGATAGCAATACTGGATGGGATTTCAGACAGAGGTTATGGACATAATTCACAAGAGAACCAGGTGTCAAATACCATGAAGTACATATCTATCGATTGCTGCATAAATGGGGCTTTGCACCAAAGGTACCTCAGAAGAAGATTTGTAAGAGCAGCATCCGAAGAGAAGAAGAGTTTTAAAAAAGGGTACAAAAGAGCCTGAGCGACTTTAAAATGGGATGGCATATCCTAGTACAAGATGAATCATATTTTGTACATGATTTGTACATACGACGAAGATGGATTATTAGACAAAATAGGCCAAAAGTCACAATCACAGGCTCTCATAGCAAAACTAACATTTTTGGAGTGGACTATCAAAT
>CAWISD010000044.1:0-10610 GCA_963838615.1 uncultured Nitrososphaeraceae archaeon | reverse complement strand
TCTATAGAGGAAGTATGAATAGTTTCTAATTATGCAAGAGATTTATAACTAGGATTTCTTGTTGAGGATGTCGGAGTTTTCATACCGAGGCTTCATCCCCCTTATATGGATACCAAATACCAACAACCATGACAACTTTGATTAAACGTGCCTGGAATAATTATATATCTATCTTGTGCTATTTCCAATTGTTGAATTTACAATTAAATTCTTTGTATTTGATATGGATATATCTACTGATTTTGTAGAAGATTTTTCACCGCTTGTTCCTGTGCTATTTATCATCAGGTTATTTGACTTGTTTTGAGCTAATTCCAAAGAATATACTGCTGCCATTACTGCTACAAATAATATCACAGGTAAAATCCAAATAAAGGATTTCATTTAGTTTTTAAATAGATTGTAATATAAAAACAATTTTATCATTATATAGATCTGATGTTAAGGAAAAAGTAGTAGAAAAATAGAAAATAGTATGAAACATGATTTGTGGTACTGTGTTTATAAGCGTTAAAATCTCGTTGAAGCTCGAGTACAAAAAAGGCCAAGGTTTTTGACTTTTTGGGATTAGATGGAACAACATAACTGTCTCATCTTTTTGTATACGAGAATACTCTGAAACTTTTTCTTGGAGGATATTTTTTGGGGATTATATTTCTGAATCCAGTTCCATATAAAACCATGGTTTCTCTTAATAAAATAGGATAATCTCTGCGATGTTCTTCTTAACGATAATTCTGAAAAATAAAATATGGAGCACAATATATGTACTCTGAAGGTGTTCTATTTCTTATATTCACAAATGAAATGGAGTATCTTCAACTTATACGATTTCCTTAAGTGAACATAGTCCCCTATTGCTTTATATAAAATACATTCGTTTTTTCATCATATCCGAGATTGTAAAAAGTTAATACTCTAAAGCCATTATCATGTAAATATTTCATTTCTGCATCAAATAGAATTATTGTAGTGGCAGAAGGCTCATTAGTAACACTTACATCAGAATAGGGAACAATATCATGATACGCTATTATTGGAATTGCATTTATAATGTCATTTTGATTGAATTTATTTTGGCTATTGATCTCTGTAATAAATCTATCAAACATTTGCGTATCGTTATATGAATTTCCATTTTTAATATGTTGTTCGCTCCATTCTCCTATAGAATATCTGTTTGCAAAAGTTAAAGTGCCATTTTTAGAATATGTTCTGCAGTCAGTTTGATTTGAACTCTGTTTCCATCCATCACAATGAAGATACATTAAATTGGAATGGCCATTTATGGCTAGGCTATAATATTTGGCAACTGCATTTATCACAGTTGCATTATCATTTGCTATATTCTTTGGAACAGCAAAAAAAGTGGTATTAATACCATGGTTTAAAAGGCATTGTTTTGATTGACTTACTTCAAATTCCAGGTCTTTAGCAGATAGATGATTTAGATCTGTATTTTGCATGGCTTTAGTCCCATAGTCCATCGTTTTCGATCCAATAACATGCCCTTCCTTGTATAACTGCTCGACCTCCTGCCAAGTCATCTTGGATTTTTCACCCACCTTATCACATGTTACAAAGAAATTGGCTTTAAAACCATACCCATCTAAAAATGGTTTAGCGTATGTGTATTGGCTCTGATAGCCGTCGCCGAAGGTTAAAATTACTACTTTATTGGTATTAGTTGTATTGTTGAATCTGGTATCTTGGTTTTCTTCTGATGGTAGTAGCTTTGGTGATTGTTGCTGTGCTTTATTGGAAATATACGAAAAATGACTGCGGGCCATAACTGGCCAGATAGCTAAAGAAGATATCAATAATAATGATATGATCGTATAAATAATAATTATAATAGGGGAACCAAACTTGTCTATACCTTTTTTCACAATGATTATATCCTGTATTACATGTCAATAAATATAATCTACTTTTGATATAGTTTTATTTATCTATGTTTTTTATTATAATAATATACTAGAAGATTCAATGACTTTAATAGGCATGGAAACTTTTTTTAATGAAATATAATAGATTGGTTGTTTGCTTATGGTGCGTATGAAGGAAATGATATTTTTAGCGGTCTGGCGGACAATTGAATCTTGCCATGTATTAAAGAAAAAAAGCTAAAGTTAAACTGAAAACGGGTCATATCCTTGGATACTTGTCAGTTATGGCCCCGAAAAATGATTTACTAAAATGAAAGGATAGCGTAAGTTTTGGAAAAATGGATTATAGAAACTTTTTTCTCCATAAAGCGAATGTTTGATAGAGAGTGTATTTATTCAGTCAGACTAAAAAATATGATACAGAGAATGATGTTAAAACATCGGGGTTAAACAAGGTAGTATCTATTTAGATAAAAAATTTTGTAAGATTATGATTTTAAGGATCATGCAACAAAGCAATTATCTGATTCTTCTGTATTTGCGTTTTGGATATATTGGTTAGTATTCTCAACAAATCTTTTCTAAAGTTTAAGGAAATAATGCAGATGTTGCTTTAGTTTCTAAACTTCGAAATTGGATATGCTGATCTGTACTATATTGCTAATACAGAATGTTCGCCATGAATTTTGATTAGTTTAAGAATTATCATTATTTGCTTTGAAGTTATTTTTATATTATTAATATATGATTTATTACCTTCCTAAAAATCTATAAACACCTTAGAACACATAGTTTTTTCTACCGATCGTATTTCCTTCTGTTTATAAACCTGGCATATAAAAATATAATTTTTTGTGACTAAAAACTAGAAATCATCTGCAATTATTTTTCATTATGCATTATATAATGATATTCTATTTGTGGTGAGAAGATATTACATTACTCTATTTAATAAACATTAAATGTGGAAAAAAAATAAGATTGTTTCGACTACGAAGGTTGACTTTGTGCTATTTGTGATTGTGATAGTGGTGTATTTGGATTACTTGTAACAATTGGATTTACACTTGAGGTTGCAGTACCTACTACTTTTAGCAGGGCATGCATAAGCTGAATGAATAGCGCCGCTACTACTAATTAAGAATGCACTTGCTAATACTACTGTCATAAAGGTAATTATGAAAAGTGCTTTATTCATTAAAATTAATGTGATATTACATTATATAAAAGGTTTGATTTGTTTGATAGCACACCTAGCAATTAAATCTTGGACAATAGATCTCCTGCAGAATTAGAAATAATCCATATTTTGTCATAATGAATATTGTATCTATTTGTAGTGATGATTCATTATTTTATAGTTTGTTTATAATTACATTATAAACAACAATGGTTTAACAAAAGGAGGTTACAAATGCATTTATCTAATGATGCATAATAATTCGGTTTAAAATAGTTTTAAATCCCATTAATTTCGCATTATTTATTTATTGATAAATATATGATTAATTAATTAAAAGATCATGTAGGGATGGTGATAGCAATATCAACAATAACAACAACAACCGATTCGGGATTACAAGATGGGATAGTAATTTTTGGACAATATTTGGAATCTTTTATTAAACCTTATGTTAATGCCGTTACTTTTGGAATAGATATTGCGGCAGGTTTAATTATTGGAATCTCTGCATTTGTTGGATTAATTTCATTTTTGAAAATATTAACAAAATCAACTAAAGAACAAACACAAGATAAGGAAACTATAAGATTACGTTTGGCAAGAGGCATGTTACTTGCACTTGACTTTGAGGTTGGAAGTGATATCTTGAAAACAGTTCTGGTTCCCTCCCTAAATGAATTATCGATTCTTGCAGTAGTAGTAGGTATAAGAATAGCCTTGAGTTGGTCGTTATCAAAAGAAATAGATAAACATAATATAGATTTGAAAGATACCGCTAATAGGCCACTTTAGTTAATCAGAAATGATTAAAATATGATCAATCTAAAGTTCTATATTATTGCTATAGGAATATCGATAGTTAGTCTATTAAATGAAGTGTGACCTAGTTTTTTGTTATATGCTGATTTTATTAATACACAAAATTTTATATCTGTAATAACAAAATCTATTGATTTCTTGTACTATTAATAATTGGTATCTCTGTACTTCAGACAATAATTCCTGCAACGACATAGGTATTTAAAATCTATGGGGAAGAAAAAAGTAATATTGCCATAAAGAGTTTTATCAAAAGCTTGATTTTATCCTTAGAATTAGAATCTGCAAATGCTATTTTAAAAATGGGATTATTTGCATCAAATACAATAGGGACAATATCCTATCGTTTATAGCACCCTTAATAATTTTATATTCCTTGTAATCGTAATTTCTATTCGAATTGCAATTAATCAAACTCAGAAAATTTAGTATTGACAAATATATCAAATAGACTAAATAATTTTATTTGATTTTGATACTGTTTTGTTTAAACTATAATGAATATGCATCGAAAATGCGATCAACCATTTCTTTTAATTTCAAATACATATCCCATTAAATTCACTCTATATGATTTACTCAATAAATGATCTATGTAAGATTGTTATTTAAGAATTTGAAATTTCTAACTAACCGGTCCATTTCAATTTTTAAATCTTTTTATTTCTGATAACAAGCAATATGTATTACATATATCTATCTACTTTAATAATAAAAGGACTGATTCTATGGATTCCTTGATATTTTATCTTATGTTGTTGTGTATCGCGACATACTGTATCTATATCCCTATTGAATATAACCATTTTCAATTGAGATTGATGATTGTTCTACTCTTCAATTCTTACTATCTATAAATCACCAGATCCCTATTTTTTTTACTTCTTCTAAAAAAGAATGTTGAATTTATTTGATGTTATCTTTTTAATATGGTTTCTCAATAGTATGTACTTATTTCTTTTTGCATTATGTTATGTATAGTTTAATTAGATGATGTTTGAATGTCTTTTCATTCTCATTATTAGAAATGTTTTAATTATCATATTATTTTTAACAAATTAAATGGGAACACAAGGAAACTTTTTAAACAAAACATTCGCAATATGTTTAATCGTATTACTGATGTATGCAATGACACTTAATATAAGTAATATATTAACGATAAATAACAAAGTTCAAGCGCAACAGCAGGAACAACTGCATAAAACTCAAACATCTATACCTCATAATGCAAAAGGACACGAATCTCATCAAGTAGTTAATTTTCAAAATGCTAATGAGGGCGTAATATATAAAGGAACCGTCATTTTTAACTCCTCCAAACCTGTGGATATTATTTCTTATAGCGAAGTAACCGGACAACAAAATGCAAAAATGCCAATAAAGGTTTGGGAGATTGGCGATAAAAAATTTATTCCTAAAACGCTTTTAAAAAATGTAGCCAAAGGAACTGTAAATTTCGAGGGAAGTGGCATATTGACACACAGTACTCAAAGTAATCCATATAATGTTACTTTCACTTTAAACGATATCTCTGAAAATAGTACAGGAGGGTCTATTACCTTGGGACCTTTACTGAAAATTTTTAGATGATTTATCCAATATTTTATTGAAAATTCTTATGCAATTGATTATTTGATTTAATCATGGATTGTAGAATATAACTCGACAATTTGTTTGAATATTTATCAAAGATATTTGAGCAAGAAAAGCATTTCATAGAAAATAGCGCCATAGGTAACAATAATCTCCTTCTTTTTTAATTCTTGTATTCTATTTACTTATACTGTTTAATCATATAATATTTTTTGTTTCATCTATAATTAGCATCTTTAATTTAATCATGCTAATAAAATAAGTCTATTTTAAAGAATGGATGGTAATAAAGTGCTTTATCTCTGCTTTGTTGCATGATTCGAAAAACAGTTAAAACTATGCCTCATTCATATCAAGACTACTTTAATTTTGACTATTTAGGTCAACTCAGTAAAACTAAAGCGTTAGTAAAAAACGATTTAATGAATCATGCAACAAAGCTACTTTATCTCTATAATTTGGTTATCCAATCTAATCATTAGATCTCTTGCATAATTAGACACATATCAAAATTTTATAAATTATCTAGAATTAATTGTAATATTTACATTTTAATTTGCTAATCCCGATAAATATGTGTCAACTTTTTAGAAATTTTTAAGGGTGCTAATTATGCAAGAGATTTATTATTTATTTGCAGAAAAAATGATATATTATTGTCTAATAACTTAACTGTCTTTGCTACTGATGATATAAAAAAGTAAAGAATTAAATCAATATACAATTTATAGAATACTTTATAAATATTTGACTGTCATTATACTTTTGAAATTTTAATTCTTTTAGACTATTCTCTTATATTGAAAATAATATAACATATTAACATCTGGGGGAACAAATATTGTAATGATCGATGCTGAGAGATATACTGATCCATCAAAAGAATGGTCTCAAAGTGACCATGCTTTAAATTATTTGAATCTTGCCGATCGAATACCATACAAAAAAGAAGGAGAACGGGTTTTAATTGATTTTATACCCCGCTCTGCAAAAAGGATACTTGATCTTGGGACAGGTGATGGTAGGTTAATTAAACTCTTAAAAACTAAACTTTTAAAATTGGAGGAAGCAATAGGATTGGATATTTCTCCTACAATGCTGAATATGGCCCGAGATTCTTTTAAAAATGATCATTTAATTAAAATTAAAGAACATGACCTATCATATCCCCTTCCAAAGAAGTTAGGACATTTTGATTTAATTATCTCCGGATTTGCAATCCATCATCTGACCCATGAAAGAAAATGGACCCTGTATAAAGAAGTATTTGAGATGATTAATCCAGGAGGAATGTTTTGTAACTATGATCACGTTGCATCTTCAACTATCGAATTGCATAAACAATTCTTGGCAAGGACGGTTTACAAAAAAGAAGATCAATCCAATAAACTTTTGGATACAGACGTTCAATTAAAGTGGTTAAGAGAAATTGGATTTACAGATGTCGATTGTTATTGGAAGTGGCTCGAGTTTGCTTTGATGATGGGTGTTAAACCTGATGTTTATTAATATATCCAAAGATATCTAGGCCTTTGTTTTGATATTTGTATCTATAATTTAACAGATAATCTTGTTAATGTCTCCAAAGTATTTGTTGAACTTCCTTGCAAATTTTGCAACTGTATATCTTTTTACTTCTGATAACGAGCAATACATATTACATATAGATATTTGATAGAATAAAAGGACTGATTCTATGGATTCCTTGATATTTTATCTTATGTTGTTGTGTATCGCGACATACTGTATCTATATCCCTATTGAATATAACCATTTTCAATTGGACTTTTCAATTGTTCTCACATGTTAAATTGATAATAATCATGACATTTTGAATTTTTATAAAATATATTTACAAATTCAAACTTTATTGAGTTATTACAATTACCTTCTTCGTTCTTTGCATTTTTAATTCAATCTTAAATTATAGGCATCTATTATGTTGATTTTAATGAATATGTTATGCAATTCTGGTAGATATTTGAGTTCTTTAAAAGGTATATCATATACTCTTGTAAAATAATTGTGTTTGTTTAGTTACCCTAGATCTTTAACTTGTCACTCTTAACTATGACAAGCAATAAACAAGTGGACGAATACTCGTAATAAAAATCGTGGCAGAGGGATCACAAATGCTTTACAAGAGAATGTACCTTTGCGTTTACACAACTGTTAAGTTTTTGAACAATCTTAATATGCTTCTTTTTATATAAAAAAGTTTATTTCTGCAACAGCATATATTATTACTTTGTATTAGAGTATGGACAAGGAAAAAAATAATAATAATAATATATTAACAGAACCAATTGTTAAATTCTTTAAAGGGAAAAATTTTGGCTTTTTAGGAACTGTAAACAAAGATGGTTCACCACAAGTTACACCCACATGGATAGATCTTTTAGAAAATGAAAATGATCATGAGGGATTAATTCTAATAAATACTGCTATGGACCGTATAAAGCAAAAGAATGTATCAAGAGATCCAAGAGTTTCAATTTCGATTGTTGATGAATCTAATCCATATAGCATGCTGACTGTTAAAGGTAGAGTAGTTGAACAGACAACCGAAGGCGCTGATGTACACATAGATAATCTTGCAAAGAGATATCTTGATGCTGAAAAGTATCCTGCTCATTCGCTTACTGTAAAGAGAATTATTCTAAAAATAAAGCCAGAAAAGATTTTCTACCTGCCACCACGATATACAGAATATTTGCAAAAAAAGTAGAAAAAAGGGATGGTCTACATAAATATTACCACAATAATCATAACATGGAAAAGTTGAATGGAGAAAGCAAGATGAATCTAATACAATTAGGGGATTTGAAGATAAATTGATACTATTCTTTTAGAGTAGCAGTATTTTCTTTATAAATAGTTTGAAAATGTATTGACTTCAAAGGGACTAATACTTCCAAATGGATTTGCGATTTTGTATTGATTTATTGCATAATTCTATAATCAGAACAACCGAAATCATATTTGAATCATAAATAGGATATTTAAAGTAATATTAATAGCAGATCCTATTTCCAATTGGATATAAAAATGACCTAAATCTTGATGGGTATTAGTGGATTCGTTGTTTTGAATTTCTCTATTTAAAATTACAATAGATGAAGAGGATAATAATTATGGGGTGTTCTGTTTGAAAGTGCCGATTGTTTTGAATCGGAGATTATATTTTTAATATCGTCTCCTCCGCTACTACCAGTACCTTGACTATTTGATTTAAAAGTTAGTGATTTAATTATCGAATTTATATCTACAAAATTCTTTACATGATCTATAGTTCCAGGAATATATCCAATAACAATTCCATTTGAATCCTTTATAAATAGCATTTGTGTTTGCATTATACCATTAGGTAATGTGATGTTATACTTTACTCCACTTACATTGTTTATGGAAATAGGTATAGCATTGCTCATAGGTACAGATGCTGACCTTAATTGATTTTTGGTATTCTCAAAATATTTATCAATTGATATTGGAAAAGGAAGTACTTCTGTTAGTCTGACAAAGGAATCTCAATTTAATGATTCAGGAAGTACTGTTCCAAGAGGTAAAATTGCTTCAGAAGAATTGTTCTCTGATAAGGAATTTATGGTGGCAGTATTTTCAAACAATGACTTTATATATTTCTGTGACGCTATATGCCAATCAGATGAATAATGAAAAGATATTCCTGACTTTGTATCTACAAAAGTATTATCTGTAGCATTTGTTTGTGCTATGATGTTTGGAAAAGCATTACATGAAACAATACCCCATAGAATTATAATCGCAAAATAATATATTTTAAAAAACGTAGAACTATATTAAATAATTGCAGTATTTTATTTATCATTTCATATATTATTCAATATGGGTAGATTTTTGTTTCATTAATCTTCTAATAAGCATCGGGGACAATATTTCCTAAAAATTGCAATATTTAATCAAAATTTAAAAATCTGTATATCAAATCAAAAGATTCTGAGTATTGATTTTTGTTGTAGAAAACGTAAATTTATTCTTGTTTCCTGGAATTTAATACTTCATTCATTTCTGACTATATATATACATCCGACATAATTTTATCCTTTTTAGTTCTTTCTTATACTTTTAATATATTTTTTCTAATGCCTTTCTTATATGCGATCATAATAGACGTAAGTAAATTGTCAAGTATTGAATATTTGGTTTTAATTTAATTTATAGATAAAGATATGGGTAATAATACTAATCATCGTTTTTCCAATACATATAAAAAACTTGTATATATCTAAATAATGAGTTAATATTCTTTTTGTACTTATGGGAATGGTATTATATCATTTGAATATGTTTTTATATTGTTGGATGAATCAGCGAAATGCGAATTAAATGGTAATGAGAATACAAAATCTTGAGAGCTGCCTTTGTTTGTATCTACTTTTGATGCATTACTATTTTGAAAACTGCCAGTAGTAAACATCAAAATTGTAATCATTATTAGAAATATATTGTAATATGAAGACTTAGTATTCATTTATGTATATCTTTTTTTAAGAAGTTTGTTTATAAATCGATTTTCGGAGATAGTTCTATATTATAGTTAGAAACTATCTTCTATGTTAATATGACTAATTAAATCTTCTCTAATGATTATTTGGACCAAAACTTATATTAAAAGATTGGTGTGGACTACTGCTGTTGTTTGCTGGTCCTTTAATCATTTTATAAGGTGGAATAAGTAGCGGAATAATATTGACATCTATTTTGATATAGGTTTGTGAAAAACTTCATTTAAGCCAAAGTTTAGAATAATAGTTACAATACTAAGAAATGATAAGAATGTTATAAAATATTTATTCATAATATTGTTATACTATAAATAGTCATACGAGTATTTATACATTATTAAAGAACTAAATGATATGTGAGTATCAAATTTCCTTGCGTAAAATTATCAATTCGTATTCATGGTGATTGATTTTATCAAGGATGATGATGATTGATAAATAAAGATTATCTTTTGTTCGAAAGTTCTGTAATATATCGATGTATTGAGCTATTGAAAGTGTTTACAAATAATAACGTTCATTCCATAGAATATTTTATTAATTTTCAACCTAAATAGGTAAATCAAATAAATTTAT
>CAWISD010000043.1:0-5960 GCA_963838615.1 uncultured Nitrososphaeraceae archaeon | reverse complement strand
AGAGAGCCTGTAAATATAAAGACCAAAGAAATATTCTTGCTTTTTATACTTAATACTGTAAATGATTTAAAAAGTAATGGTTTTTCGGATAATCTATTATATGAAAGCAAAGATAGGACATTTAAAATAAGAAATAGTCGGTTATACATCTGTTTGGGTCAAATTATGCATTGAGATCTATTAGTCATTGACGGTAGGAATCAAAGTAAAGTTATTGTCTTTCTAGTTATTTAGAGCCTATCCCAAAATTCGATAGGATTATAGCTCTTTTCCCTCTTTTGCTAAACTGTGACCTGCATCCAGAAGAAGGAGAAGATAAAGGAGAAAAATAAACATTCTACCATACTCAAGATTCCTGATGAATTATGGGATAAGATTAAAAGTATTTTACCAAAGGAGAAACCTCTCAGGACAGTTGGCCGACCAATTGTTCGATACAGAAAAGTGATTGATGGAATTCTCTATATATTAAGAACAGGATGCCAATGGAAGATGCTACCCAAAGAATACGGATCTGGTTCTACCTGTCACCGTAGGTTTCAGCAATGGAATAGATTAGATGTATTCAAAAAGGGATGGATCAGAATATTGAAAATCTATGATAACTGTATTGGTATTAACTGGACATGGCAATCCATCGATAGTATATCTATAAAGTCGCCTTTAGGGGGGCGATGACCGGACACAATCCTACAGATAGAAGCAAACTGGGCACAAAAAGACATATTTTAACAGATAAAAAAGGAATCCCTATATCTGTAGTTATTTCTTCAGCCAGCACACATGACATCAAACTAGTAACAGATGTGGTTGATAATGCAGTTATCAAACGACCACCCATCATATAAAACTAAAACAGGAACAGGAAGAAGAAGAAAACTTCAACATCTATGTTTAGATAAGGCATATAATTCCGAATCTGAAGAACAAGAACTAATCAAACGAGGATATGTACTGCATATTCCTTCAAAGAGAAAAAAAGTCAAAAAGAAGAACAAGAGGCCACGATTACAGTACAACATTGGTCAAATCGGAAAAAGCATTCTGCAAAAAGATGGGTTGTAGAGCGAACAAATTCATGGCACAACAGGTTTAGGAAACTGTTCACAAGGTATGAGAAGAAGGTAGAGAATTATCTTGGATTGGTACAGTTATCCTGCTGTATGATCATATATAGAAAGATAATTTTGGGATAGGCTCTAAATATAAATGTATGTGAAAAAAAGAAATTAGATTATTTTCAACATTACTGAAACTTGGATCACACTTTTATCTAATCAAATATATATCAAGAATTACAATTATTGTATTAGTAGACCAGGTTCTTATCTTTCAATAAGAACATTCTTTTTAATCCAATTCTATATTTAAAAATAATATTGTCTTGACATAAAATGCATTTGAATATTTTATCTTTAAATATTTGCAAGTATCACCTTTGTCAATTATAATAATGACGGCAATACTTCAAAATGTTTGGCAGTTAAAAGGCATATTATTGGAAAGGCAAAAAAGAAGATCACAGGTAGTTAAAAAATGTTTTAATAAATATTCTAAAACAATACTTGATATTGGTTGTGCTGAAGGTTTCGCAACTAATTTCATAATTGATGATTCCACATTTGTTATAGGTGTCGAATTAAACTTTGATCATTTACGAATCGCAAAAGACAAAGTGAAAGGAGCCTTTTTTATTAATGCTTCAATTGATCACCTTCCATTTAGGGATGAATATTTTGATGGTATTAGCATATTAGAAGTATTGGAACATCTTCCTACTGAATTACAGCAAAGAGGATTAAAAGAATCATATCGCATATTAAAGTCAAAAGGACTTCTAATAATATCAGTTCCATATAAGGAACAAATAATATATACTAATTGTATTCATTGTAAAAAGGATACTCCGCTCTATGGCCATCTTCACATTTTAGATGAAGATAAAATTACTGCTCTATTGCCAGGCAACTCTTTCAAATTAGATAAAAAATATAATATGCCCAATCTAATGTTACTTTCTTGCTCAAATATATTTAGAAACATTCCTTTATCTTTGTGGCTTAAAATTAATACTTTGTTAGGAAAAATAAAAATTCAACGAGGATACTGGATCATCTTAAAATATATAAAAATATAAGAATACAAAAGTATGAATTAACTTGTGTATGTTATAAGGAAACACCCATTGATCAAAATGGCTAATTTCAGGTAATGGATGTAAACTTGATATGCATCTTTTTATATAAAAAAGTTTATTTCTGCAACAGTATATATTATTACTTTGTATTAGGGTATGGACAAGGAAAAAAACAATAATAATATATTAACAGAACCAATTGTTAAATTCTTCAAAGGGAAAAATTTTGGCTTTCTTGGAACTGTAAATAAAGATGGTTCACCACAAGTTACACCTACATGGATAGATCTAATAGAAAATGAAAATGATCATGAGGGATTAATTCTAGTAAACACTGCTATGGACCGTATAAAGCAAAAGAATGTATCAAGAGATCCAAGAGTTTCAATTTCGATTGTTGATGAATCTAATCCATATAGCATGGTGACTATTAAGGGTAGAGTAGTTGAACAGACAACTGAAGGCGCTGATGTACACATAGATAATCTTGCAAAGAGATATCTTGATGCTGAAAAGTATCCTGCTCATTCGCCTACTGTAAAGAGGATTATTCTGAAAATAAAACCAGAAAAGGTTTTCTATCTACCACCAAGATATACAGAATATTTGCAAAAAAAGTAGAAAAAAGGGATTGTCTACATAATTATAACCGCAATAATCACAACATGGAAAAGTTGAATGGAGACCGCGAGATGATCTATTACAATTAAAGGATTTGAAAATAGACTGATACAGTTATTTTAGAGTAACAGTATTTTCTTTATAAATAGTTTGAATATATATTAATTTCAAAAGGGACTAAATACTTTCAAATGGATTTGCGATTTTGTATTGATTTATTACATGACTCTATAATCAGAACAACCGATATCTTGTTTGAATCATAAATAGGAGATTTAATGTAATATTAATAGCAGATCATATTTCCAATTGGATATAAAAATGACCCAAATCTTGATAAGGGAATTAGTGGATTCGTTTGTTTTGAATCTCTCTATTACAAATTACAATAGGTGATGAGGATAATAGTTGTAGGGTGTTCTGTTTGGAAGTGTCGATTGTTTTGAATCGGAGGTTATATTTTTAACATTGCCTCCTCCGCTACTACCAGTCCTTGACTATTTGATTTAAAAGTTAATGATTTAATTATCGAATTTATGTCTACAAAATTCTTTATGTGATTATATTGTTCCAGGAATATATCCAATAACTATTCCATTTTCAATCCTTTATAAATAGCATTTGTGTTTGCATTATACCATTAGGTAATGTGATGTTATACTTTACTCCACTTAAATTGTTTATGGAAATAGGTATAGCATTGCCCATAGGTACAGATGCTAACCTTAATTGATTTTTGGTATTCTCAAAATATTTATCAATTGATATTGGAAAAGGAAGTGCTTCTGTTAATATGACAAAGGAGCTCCATTTAATGATTCAGGAATTACTATTACAACAGGTGAAATTGCATCAGAAGAATTGTTCCCTGATAAGGAATTTATGGTGGCAGTATTTTCAAATAATAACCTTGTATATTTCTGTGATGCAATATGCCAATCAGATGGATAATGAAAAGATATTCCTGACTTTCGATTACAAAGGTATTAGCTGTATCATTTGTTTGTGCTATGATATTTGGAAAAGCATTACATGAAACAACACCAATAGCGCCTAGCATTATAATCGCAAAATAATTTATTTTAAAAAACATAGAACTATGTTAAATAACATAAATTTATACTTTTAATTTGGTTTCTTTTTTTTCATCTATACTGACTTACATAAATTCATAGATAGATTTTTAGCTAACCTACTCGCTATAATTTATTGCTAGTTGAAATCCACAGTCACTAGACAAGGCATACAAGGACGAACATGATGCTGATGTAAAAGAAAGGATTCTTCTTAGTAAGACGTGTACTAGCAGACAAACAGCATATCGAATCGGTAGCACAAGAACTACATAAATCAAGAGCATGGGCCTACAAATGGTACAAAAGATACAACGATGAAGGATTGGATGGATTAAAAGATAAACCAAGAAGTGGAAGACCACCTTTGGTAAACAATGATTTGATGATAAAAATAAGAAAAGAATTAGAAGATAGCAATACTGGATGGGATTTCAGACAGGTTATGGACGTTATTCAAAAGAAAACAGGTGTCAAATACCATGAAGTACATATCTATCGACTGCTTCATAAATGGGGCTTTTCTGCAAAGGTACCTCAAGAGAAGATTTGTAAGAACAGCATCCAAGAAGAGAAAAAGAAATTTAAAAAAGGGTACAAGAAGTCCTAATCAATCTTAAAACTGGATGGCATATCCTAGTACAAGATGAATCAATCTTTGTACATGATTTATACATAAGAAGAAAATGGATTGTAAGAGAAAAAAGACCAATAGTTACAGTCACAGGCTCTCATAGTAAAACCATCATCTTTGGAGTACTATCAAATGATGGTAAACAACTATTCAGACAGTATAATCGATTTGACAGTCATTCCTTTATCAGATACCTTGAGGAAGTAAAAAAGAAATTTAAAAAATTTGTCATATTTGTTGATAGAGCAACCCAGCATAGATCTAAAGTAGTAAAGGAATATCTGCAGAGTAATAAAGATAATATAAAAGTAGAATATTTTCCTGTTGGTTCACCTGAATTTAATGCAGTTGAAGAATGTTGGAGACAGGGAAAGTACAATATATTATCAGATTATTATCCAAACTTTCAATCGCTTAAACATATGATTTCTCAATATTATAGAACAAGGCGATTTAACTTGGATATTAAAAAGTATCTATTGAGATCTACGAATTAATGTTATTGAGTATAGTTTTCCTATGCCAAAAACATGGGTAATGATATAATACAATAAACATTTTAAGATTCAGCGTAAATATCAAATTCTATCTAATTTGAGGATGGTTATAATCTCAAAGTCTTTATCCTATTATCATACTAAGGATGTTCTAAATATGTATTTTATTGATTTTGGAATATTTTTTATGTTACCCGCTATAAAATATCATTATCTGATGTAATAAAGTAGACAAAATTGCAATTGCAGATACAATATAAATACACGAATTGGTAACTTATGTGTATTCTTGTTTTGATATGTGGTAAACCTAAAAGATGAACAATCGACTTTAAATGTGTGAAAAAAAGTTAAATGTTCTTGGTTTTGCAGGAAGTATAAGAATAAGTCATATAATAAAGCCCTTCTTCGTGCTGCAGCAGAATTAATGCCAGAGGATGTAAATCTAGAAATTTTTGATATCGCGGGCATTCCTGCATTCAATCAAGATATTGAGGGCAATATGCCAACTATGGTAAAAGATTTTAAATCTAAAATTATGAAAGCAGATGCCATTCTAATTTCAACTCCTGAATATAATTATTCAGTTCCAGGGGTATTAAAAAATGCAATTGATTGGGCTTCAAGACCTTATGGCGATAATCCATTTAATGAAAAACCCGTTGCCATTATGAGTGCATCTATTGGTATGTTAGGTGGCGCAAGAGCTCAATATCACCTTCGTCAGATATTTGTATTTCTTAATATGTATCCAATTAATGGACCAGAGGTTATAGTTCCATTTGCACAAGATAAATTTGATGCACAAGGCAAGTTAGTTGATGAGAACACTCAAAAGTTCTTGAGACAATTGCTTATGAATCTTGTAAAATGGACCAGACGATTGAGAAAATAATGAATTTTTATTTAAATAGTCCAGTATTTAATATTTTATTCATTCTATCTTGCCTACGGCAACCCTTTTTTCATTGCAATTTACCCTGTTTTATCCTTTTTTG
>CAWISD010000042.1:0-14086 GCA_963838615.1 uncultured Nitrososphaeraceae archaeon | reverse complement strand
GATCTCTTGCATATTTAGAAACAATCTATACCTTCAAGTATATTACTCATTCAGTTTCTACCGATACTGGTTTATTATTCTATAGTTTACCAAACCTGCTACTATATCTGATATTCTATCATACTTTCTTAATTTATTTCTAAATACTTCTGCAAATATTCTGTACTTTTTCAATCGACATATGGTATGTTCTATCACTATCCTCTTTTTAGAATGATATTGGTTGTACTCTTTTTCTTCTTTGGATAATTCTTCTTGACTTACCTTCTTTTTGCATGGCAATGCAGATAGTTGTTCAGGAAAATCCTTTTCTATGCCAAGGTATCCTAAATCAACGACATTAACAACTTGTTTTGGAGTAGTAGGATGATTTTCTTTATAAATATCATAGTCATGCCTTCTTCCTTTTCTATAGCCTATTTTGTGGATAATTAAACCACGATTATTAACCACAAGTTGATTTTTGATTGTATGTTTCTTTTTCTTGCCAGAATAGTATACCCTTTTTCTATCATTATCAACAGGTCTTGGAATCTGTTGTTCTGTGCAATCTACAAAAGACAGAAAGCCAGGAAAATATTGTTCAACTTCTTGCGGAGTTTTCAGACGTTTAGTTATGTTGTATATCTTTTGTGGAATCGGTAGGCATTGTCTTATCAAGATTTCAATCTTTTGAATGTCTCTGCATACGTTACTCTGATCCAAATCAAACAGAAAGCCTGCCAGAGTATAGGTAATGTAAAGACGATAGTAAACTAGAAGCATTAGAAATCTATCTTTTAAATCCCATTTGAAAGGTCGTCCAGCACCAATATCTCGCATTCTATTCTTTCTTTTAGATAAACGCTGCAGCTCATAGTCATGATATCTTTTTGTTATCTCTTTATTGTAGATGCTATCGAACTCTTGCACTGTTAGCCCGGTGAATGATTTAAAAAGCAAAGGTTTTTTGGATAATCTATCATACGAAAGCAATAAAAGGACAAGGAAATGATGTATTAGCGATCATAAAGCTGTTTAGTGGTAATTGCGCAAGAGATCTAATATTCTATCTCCAATTTGGTTCGCCTGAGTTTAATGCAGTTGTAGAATGTTGGAGACAGGGAAAATATGATCTACTGCTATCAAAATATTATCCGAGATTTGATGACCTTAAATCATCAATTGCTAAATATTATAGGACAAGGCACTTAACTTAGACATAGTAAGGTATCACTAAGGAAATCGCATTAGCGAATTTTAATGTTTAGGCGGTATAGTTCTCAGATACAACATAATTGCTGTTCAAATGGAAGAAGAAAAGAAAAAATGGACAAAGGTGGATGATTGAAACTGTATTTTCATCATCGGTAAAAAAGATGTTTAGAGAATATACTAATCGCTATCGAGTTTCAAAACATGGCAAAGAAGATGGTCATGGAAATATCGTTGTCAATCTATTTACAGACTGACACAAATGCAATATCGAATATAATATCTCTTGTATAATTAGACACCTATCAAAATTTTATGATTATCGATGATATTTTGTAATATTTGCATTTTAATTTGCTGATTACGATCAAGATGTGTTGTATTTTTAGAAATTTTTCTAATGGTTCTAATTATGCAGAGATCTAATGAATAATCCATTATGCAACATATATTAGATGAGCATATAACAACAATTTTTAATTCAATAAAAAGTAATTATGTATATCAAACAGATAATAACAGTCGAACTACTATCAGTTTTGAAAGAAGATGTTTTATTTTAAATATATTTTTTATAAACTTTATAATTTAAACAGAAATCTAAATTATCGTAATAATCGTAGTTTATAGAAATATTCTGAATTATTTACAATAAATAATAGAATGTGTTAGGATTTTAAAAATACCATATTCTGATGGTCACAATATTTAAATATTTCATAAATCTCATGATGAATAAATCTTTGATGTATAATGCCTTTTATATAGCAATCACGTTTTTAATTGTGACAATAACTTTTTCTTTTTGTCTTTGGTTATATCTTTTTTTATATTTCATAATTTTTGTAAAACGATCTTCTCATTTTAGGATGAATATAAAACATCATTTAAAAAAATATCCACTTGTTAGTATAATTATTCCTGCACGAAACGAAGAAGAAAATATTTCAAATTGTTTAGACTCACTACTTAGCCAGGATTATTCTGATTTAGAAATTATAGTTGTTAATGATTCTTCTATTGATCGAACATGGGATATAATAAAAGAATATCAGAACAAGATACCCTAAAATAATTACAAGTATTACATCAAAAATTAAACCTGTAGATTGGATAGGCAAAAATTGGGTGTGCTATTTAGGTTATTTAAAATCCACAGGTCAAATACTAATGTTTATTGATGCTGATACCATATTAACACAATCATCTGCTATATCAGTTGCAATAGCATATCAGGTAGAAAAAAAATTAGAGTGCCTTACTATGAGGCCTTCTATATTCTTAGAGGGAATGTGGTTAAAAATCATTTTTCCTTTGCTCTGGATTTTTTCTCAAATAAAGTATTCTTCTAGGACGGCTTAATGGTGATAATAAAACAGGTTATTTGTTTGGATGTTTTTATTTAATTACAAGAAAAGCTTATGAATATATTGGTACACATAAAGCGGTAAAACATGAGTTAATAGAAGATAAGGCATTAGGGGAAAAAATTAGACAACAAAAGCTAAATTTTGAGATGCTCATAGGGGAATATTATGTAAAAACAAAAATTTCTGGTAATTTTGCAAGTATTTGGCAAGGATTAAAAAGAAGTATTAACTTGTTCCCTTTTCAAAATGGACAATTAATAACATGTTTGTTTTTAATTATTTTATTAATCGAGCCTATTATTTCTATATTCCTGGTGATATATATGCAATTTGTTAAATTCTCTGGATACGAACTAATGTTAATACAAATCTTTTCCATAATTACTCTTTTAAGTATTATTACAATATATTTACTTAATACATTAAAATTGCTTCATTATCAATTTAAAAAACCGCTATATACTTTAACTTTTCCTATATCGTGTATAATTATATCGATTGGTTTTATTTTTTTTATTGCTAAAGGGAAGAAAGGATTTGATATAAATTGGCGAGAAAGATCATATACCATAACCAATAAGAATATGAAAAAATAAATAATAATAACATTAAATGTTTTCAAATAATAAAATGGATATATTAAAAAACAACAATTAATTAATCTTAATATTAAAATTTTTAGTTCCATCTCTGTTTTCATCTTTATCTTTCTCAATATTTGAAAGAACAATATTTATATTGTTATAATTAAGATTAGTTTTGGATACTAACCAACCTATTTGATCAATGCTTATGATGTTACTTTCATGTATTCTTTTTAAAAATACTATAAAGTTTCTTCTGTAATGATAAGTGTAACTATAACTGCAACTATAAAAGGGTATCAAAATTACAAATACCAACAAACTAATCGAGAAGAGTCGGGTAGACAGTTACAACACAATGTTAAAAGATTTGATGAGAGAAACTATCAGATTAAATCTTTAACAAGAGATGAAATTTACAAGATACTCATAACATCGATTGGTTGGGTTTGCTCATGTGCCGACCACATGTTTAGAGGTGTTAAATGTAAACACATCTATGCAGTTGAATTCAGTCTTGAATTACGCAAGACTGTTGAGATTAGAAAGATAGAACCAGTATCAATAACACGGTTGTAAAGACTGTACGTCTGAGAATCTTATTCGATACGGCTTACGTCATAACAAACATGGAGATATCCAAAAGTTTGAATGTAGAGATTGTAAGCGATATTTCACTATCAACATAGGCTTTGAGAAGATGAAGCACAATCCTCAAGGGATTACAACAGCGATGCAATTTATATTTTAGTGGTGAATCGCTTCAGAAATGTTGCTTACTCTCTCAAGTTAATTGGAATGGATGTTTCGTCATCAAACAATTTACAATTGGATTGATAAGTATACTTCGCTTAATGGAGAAATACCTTGATAAGATAACCCCCAAGGTTTCAACCGCATGGAGAACTGACGAATTATACTTGAAGGTCAAGGGTAATACCAAATATCTCTATGCTTTGATGGATGATGAAACCCGATTCTGGATAGCTCAACAGGTAGCGGAAACAAAGAATACTGCCGACATAACCCCTCTTGTTTAGCAAAGGTAAGGAAGTTGCTGGAACAAGACCGAACACACTCATAAGCGATGGTGCACCAAACTTTCATACCGCATATAACAAGGAGTTCTATACAAATACAAAAGACCAAGAACTAAACACATTAACCACATCCGACTTCAAGGAGACCATAATAATAACAAAATGGAAAGGATGAATGGTGAAATTAGAGATAGAGAGAAAACGATGAGGGGCTTGAAGAAAGTTGATACTCCTATCCTCACAGGTTATAAGATATTCCACAACTATATAAGGTGTCATGAGGGACTGAAAGGAATGACGCCCGCCGAGGCTTGTGGAATCTTGATAGAAGGTGGGAACAAGTGGTTAACGCTTATACAGAATTCTACTATGACCTAGGCATATGGACTATTTATTTGAGGACTATTAGGTCTATTGACTACAATGAATGAATCATGTGTGATGGCTACTGGATTTTCTTCATTTCCATTAAAAACTCTGCAAATTACTCTATATTCTCCTAACGGCATATCATCTTGAAAATGTATATTCCAGTTCCAAGTAAAACTAAATTGTCTACATCTATTTAGTTTACCAATTCTACTGTTTGGAATATCTATAGTATCATCACAAAAGGATAGTGCACTAGTAAAATCATCATTTATTTGAGGGAGGGTTGTTGAGAACATATTCCTATGATTATTTTTAGGAAAAGTAATCTCATTAACATTTTTTGGTAACTGTAACTGTAACTGCAACTAGAACTTTATAAAAATTAGTTACTTTATTATATATTTCGTAATTGTATATTAATTATACCAATACTTTAGATGAACCTATGCTTTTCTGTATTCCAGATGTTGCATCATACATAATATCAAAATCTTTCAATTAGGTAATTGTATTAAAAATGGAGATCAAAAATATTGTTCCTATAATTCCCAGATTTTTAAAGAAAGTATAACAACAATCGAGTTATTTTTTTGTTAAATCGATCTGAAAAATGATTTAAAAAGTTGGGTTTAGACATATTGTTCTTGTAGATAAAATGAAAAGTCTATTTTTAGGATGTTCTTCTCCTATACTTTTTTGATTCTGGATACTGCTTCCATATTAGGAATTTGAAATGGATATTAATGTTAAGAAAAATTTATGTCTAGTTATGAGAATATGATAATATTTTTTTCAATATTTTAATATTCTTTAAACAAACCTAAAAACTACTGATTTGCAGACATTTTAAATTCATAAGTTCTTGCTCTCCATCTTACGGTTTTGCTTCTATTTAATAATAATGGTACAATGTTAACTAGAAATGTTACAGTCAAATATAAAGATCCAAATACACAAAGTAAAGCATACCATGGCATTTTCTCTTTATACTGAACCAATCCTTTCATATACGTACCAATAACTACAATAAAACAAGATATAATACTAAAAAGCAGCAAGTTATTTGGAATATTCCACTGAAATATCATAATGCCAAAAATTATTGTAAAACAAATAATGAAAGGCAATGCTGCCATATAAAAAATACTAAAAAGACCAAGTAACACTTTTTTAATGTTTCTTACTGCAATAGGTACTATTGTTCTTCCAATTCCTTGCCAAAGGGTTAATGAATCCCTTGACCATAATGCTGAAACCAACGAATCTATTTTAACAAGCCTTAGCCTACAACCATTTTTTTTTAATACAAGGGCAAGATCAAAATCTTCTTGAATTGCATCTTTTACAACTTTATAAGTTCCTGTTTTTACAAAAATATCTCTTTTAATAAGGAAAAAGCTTCCTAAAAGAAATGCTGTGTCTATTTTATTTGGATCATTAACCTTACCAGCATCAGATAATAATAAGGATAAGAGATTCCACAGGGGCATTACTATTTTGGACAATAAATCTTGCAATCTTAAATATGGCAATCCTCCTAAAACATCAAGCTTTTCTTTCAGCATAAATGATACAGTAGTACATATTGTATATGGGTTGAAATAATGGGTGTCTGCGTCTGTAAATAGGATTATTTCTCCCCTGCTCTTTTCAAATGCTTTCTCTGATACCCATGTTTTACCAACCCAGTCGTCCGGTTTCTCCTCATAGTCTGCAGTTGATAAAATAGTTAGTTTATCTGCAAGTTCTGGATTTTCCTCTTTAACTTTTTTCATTTTTTCAAAGGTACAATCGGAGGAAGAATCATCAATTGCAATTACTTCAAAAGATTGATATTTTTGTTTTAATATGGATACAATGCATCTTTCTATTTCTTTTTCTTCATTTCTTGCAGGGATTATAACACTCACAAAGGGCAAATAAGGAAGCATGTTGATTTATTATGTCTGTGTCGTGATAATAATCTGATGATATTGTAGAAATTTTTGGTAATTTTGATAAAATAGTATTTGATTTTGAAATATTGGACTCTGTTTCCATTATTTTTTTATTTTTTAAGTTTAGTGATGTGATTTTAAGGAAAGATTTTATGGAGATTATAAATAAGTAAATCCATAGAATTATAATAAAACTTAAAATTAAATAAATCAAAACAAGAATATATTCTTGGATATTAAATTTTATTATCCCTATATTATATTTGTAAATCGCTTATTTCAAATTTATGAACAAACATACTAGAACTTTTTTTCTATAATTTTACCATTAAAAATTCATCAGAATCATATACAAACATTGATGATTTGATTCTGTATTTTTCTTTCTTTCTTAATATCTGATCAAATTTTCTCAAGAATGGATTGCGGCAAAAAATGAATACAAACTCTTTTAGGAGATATTTTTCAAGTTTTTATATGAAATTTCCCCTTGGAAGAATGGATATTTGCTATTTTATAATTCCTCTCATATTATCTGTCTTTACTCACTTTTGGAATAGTGCTGATTATCCAGCCGGTCCATCAAATGATGAGGGAGTTTACATCAGAAGGGCAATGAACGTATTATCAGGTCTTGGACCTCAAGAATCACTATTATATGATCATCCTTATTTTTCTCAAATTTTTTTAGCAGGGATATTCTACTTAATTAATTATCCTCATATTCTACATCTCTCTATTAACAGCATCGACTCTATCAGAATGCTTTTTCTTGTTCCACGAATAATTATGGCAATAATTGCATTAGTTGATACTGCTCTTGTATATTTGATATCTAAATATTGGTATAACAACAGAACAATCGCCATCACTGCATCGACTCTTTTTGCAGTAATGCCTTTAACAGATCCTATCAGGAGAGTATTACTAGAATCTATTCAACTTCCGTTCTTTCTATTATCAATATTATTTGCAATATATAGCACAAAAATAAAATCAATTTATTCAGGCAATAATAACAATAATCGATATATATTATTTATTTTGCTTTCTGGGCTTTTTCTTGGACTGGCCATCTTTACAAAAATTCCTATATTTACTATGATTCCGCTCATTGTGTTTATTATTTACAAAAATAATAATCTAAAAAAAATTTCAATTCTATGGATAATTCCAGTTATAGCAATTCCTTTATTTTGGCCTGCTTATGCATTATATAAAAATGAGCTGAATTTGTGGATAAATGGATTATATTTTCAAACTCATAGAGGAGCTCAAACCTTATTTGAGGTTATAAAATATAACTTTCAATATGATCATGTATTATTATCTTTAGGTATAATAGGTATAGTTTTTTCAATAATAAAAAAAGATTTATTTATTTTGATATGGGCCTTTCCATTTCTTGCATTCTTGTACTATGTAGGTTTTGTCTCTTATTGGCATATTGTTCCTCTGTTTCCTTTATTTTGCATTGCTGCAGCTAGATTAATTTATGAATCCTCTGGACTAATTCGGAAAAAAAATTTTCAAAAGTTTTTAACATTAACCATACTTTTAGGAATTTCCATCTATTCTTTATATGGGTATACCGAAGTTATAGTGAACAGCAACAATAATAATACTTCTCATTTTAAAGCAATAGCATTTATTGATGATTATCTATATAATGCTGTTCATTATGAACCTAATAACAAAAATAACCTTGTTGTAATATCTAGTCCATTTTATTCATGGATACCCAAATTTGTATTTCATTTAAATAATTATCAATATATTGATTATTTAGATGACATTTCTGTTAAATCTAATAGGGTTCTAATGATAGCTGACCATCAATGGGAATACGAGGCTAATCATAATATGCTATCTGCCAAAATGATTGAAAATTATAAATTATACAGTAAAAATAAGATTGCAACATTTGGAATACACGGAATCAACAACAACAATTATGATATATCTATATATTCCTATGATTTACAAAATAGAACTAAAATATCTTAAATTATCTTTAAAAGAAGAAACTAATGTTGCTGCTGACGAAGTAATATACGAAATATATACAAATATTCTTTTTAATTCTGTAATATGGTATTTTTCTCAATTTAAAATCAAAAAAGACCTATAATCCTTTATCCTCATAAAGCAATCATGACTTTTTTTGGCCCTGTAAAGTTAAGGAAAAAACTATAGATTTTATCATTGTTTATTATATATGATACAACAAATAAGAAAAAGAACAGCTCTTAAAGATATCATATATTCTTTACATCTTTATTTTCTTGGTTTTTCGTTAAGAAATACCTCTAAAGCCATATCAAAATTTGTTCAAAGAAGTCATAGTGCGATAAGGGATTGGATACAAAAGTATAAACCTGAAAGATTATTTCATAGCAAGACCAAGATATCTGAATTTTTGTATATTCTAAAAGATGAAACTCAACTGAAGGCGGGTTCAGAAATCATATGGCTTTGGATCGTTATCGAATCTGAAACTAATAATATTCTTGCAATAAGCATATCCAAAGAGCGAAACATGTTTGTTGCTATTGAAATATTTCTTTCTGATATTATAAATGAATTTGGCCAGCATCCCGTTTCAACAGATGGCGGTACATGGTACCCACAGGTCTAAGTTTTTGAAACTAAAGCATTATTTACATTCCTCTTATGAGAAAAGTATTATTGAAAGGACTATGCAATACATTAAAGATAGAACCAAAGAATGCTTTGACGATTACTTTCCATGCAAAAAGAAAAAATGTAAATTGAAACATGTTCAACAATGGATAAATCTGTTTGCCGATTATCGCAATAAAGAAATAACTCCTTAACTTTACAGAGCCCTTTTTTTCATATATTTATAATTACTATATTAGTTTTGCTTTTAAAATTGATCCATTGTTGGGATAATTCGATTATATATAAAGAATATTAGATTATTTGTTGGCTCTGTTAACAGCTCTGTGTAACATAAAGGTAAATTCTCTTGTAAAACATTTATGATCGCTCTGCCGTGATTTTTATTATATATATTCTTCCACTTGCTAACTTTCGTTCGTCCTATTTCATGCTCGTCTTTGAATGTATAGTTGTTAATTGCCGTCTGTCTTTGTAACCACAACCATCTAACTTCAATCAGGTTTAATTCTAGGGATCTTACTGGCAAGAATTACAAATTTTATTCTTGGGCAACGTTTGGATATCTCTTTTTTTTATTCTTTTTGATTTATGCCTAGAATGGTCATTAAGTACCAAAAGATACTTTGGATATTTCTACTCTGTATCTTTTATCTACCCTTTTTAGAAAGTCGATAAACTGCTTCCCTGTCTTATTTTCTATAACAATGTACATGTGCATATTATCATTTGTATGATCATAGGCTCCAAACACAATTAGCATCCCGTGTATCTTTTAAGTCTTCTCTATCTTTACCTGTGTCGAATATGACCATGAGGTACCACTATGGATGTCTTTGCTTATTACTCGTCCTTTCTCATCTACATACAGTAACACAGAATCCGAAGTTGTGTTGTACCTTTAACTGTCGATATACTTTTTTTCAAAGCGTATTCTGCTTTGATCATTACTTTTATTGGATAATACGGTTTTAGACTTTCTCCTTCATTTTATTTTATGTTTCAAAAGAATATTCATTATTTCTACGGAATGGTGGCTTATTTTATCTGCCATTTTTAGGTCACACAAACAAGAAAACCGGCAAGAACGCGTGATGACCATCATGTAGAGAATCCTAAACCAAAAGATCTTGGATTTGAAGATGCTTTATGTCCACTATCTTTTTCTCTATATTGTTATCAAACTTGTGTTGTTTATGACTGTGCTTTTTTGATAGGATTTCCATCAATCCCTTTTTTATTGAATTTGTGTATCCATTTTCTTATGTTATATCATGATGATTTTTGTCATCTTTCTTATTTCAGGAACTGTTACTTTTCATCTTTGAGTAAAATTATCATGGCTCTATATCCTGATTCGGTATCTTCAAGCATCATTGATGTAGGATAATTCTTTTCGTCAATCGGTAAGCAATCTGAGGAGGGTATCCCTCATAATCATAAATTACACAAGTAAGCTAAAGGTATTACCATAACAAAACAAACACAACTAATTTACAAAAAGATGTAACATATCATTTACATTGCACTTAATTTAACAGCGCCTATTTGTTATGTATACAATTTAAAATATGATGATGTGAAGGATGGAAAGCTACTTTTCATTTGCATTGCTTTTATGTTAGATCTCTTGCATAATTAGACAAGTACAAAAATTTTATAAATTAGATTTCTTGCATAATTAGCACCATTAGAAAAATTTCTACGAATGGAACACATCTTGATCGTTATCAGCAAATTAAAATGTAAATATTACAAAATATCATTGATAATCTATAAAATTTTGATATGTCTAATTATGCAAGAAATTATTATCTAGGATTAATTGTAACAGGTTCTAATTATGCAAGAGATCTATTTATTGAATTTTATTCTTTTTGTTTAATTGACACCATCTGCATAATATTGATGATACTTTTTGATGTAAATGCATAAAATTATAAATCAATCTTTATCTAAAATCATAAATATTGCAGCAACCTGATAATATGAAGTTATTTGGTTCTAAAACTACCACTCCTCAATTATCTATTGTTATTCCAACGTATAACGAAGCTGAAAATATTGTAAACTTGCTTGAATCAATAAAAAAAAATATTGGTAATACTATAGTTGCTGAAATAATAGTAGTGGATGATAATTCTCCTGATGGCACTGGGAAACTAGTTGATGATTATATAAAAAACCTTGATCAAAGTAATAGAGGAGAAGGCGATGGAGTTATTCAAATTAGGGCGATACACAGAAAACAAAAAGAAGGTTTAATTCAGGCTATTTTGCAAGGTATCGAATCTTCTTTTGGTGAACATATACTAATAATGGATGCAGATTTTTCACATCCTCCAGAAACAATACCTAAAATAATTGAAAATTTACAAAAAAATGACAAATGCATTATTGTTGCTTCTCGATATATAAAAGGTTCATGTATTGAAGGATGGAAATTAAAAAGGCGTATATTAAGTTTAGGTGCAAACAGTATAGCAAGGCTAAGCCTTAATGTAGGCGATATTAGAGACCCAATGTCTGGATTTTTCGCATTTCACAAAAGTTCTATAGAGAATATCCAATTTAATACTAAAGGATACAAGATTCTGCTGGAGTTGCTTGTTAAATGTGGGAAAATCAAAGTTATAGAAATTCCATATGTCTTTACCGATAGAAAAATAGGCAAAAGTAAAATGGACTATATGACAATCTTAAATTATTTACATTCTTTATGGAAGCTATATCGGTATGGCAAGAATGCAAATTTAAATTCTCAAGATGAAAAGAATTCGATTAAATTCTTTTCAAAGACAGCTCGATTTTTCACCGTAGGTGCAAGTGGATTATTAGTAAATTATCTGGTTTCTATTCTTCTTTCTAGCGGTTTACAAGCTAAACTTTGGTACATGGAATCTACCTCTATCGGCATTATTGTTTCTATTTCTTCTAATTTTATTTTAAATAAATTATGGACTTTTGGAGACAGGGATCTTTCACCTAGGCATTTAGTTAAACAATATTTACTTTTTTTAATTATCTGTTCCTTAGGAGCGTCTTTGCAATTGGCATTGGTTTATACTTTGGTAGAATCCAAGGTATCCTATGAATGGTCATTATTATTTGCAGTTATTGCAGCATCAGTCAGCAATTTTATTTTAAACAAGAGATTTACATTCAAGGAGAAAATTTGGGGATGATATGTGGATATGTGAAATGCGCATATATATTTCTATTTTGTTATTTTAACCTTATTGCAGATTATGATATCAATTATCATGTATCTTAATTTCATTCCTTTTTTTTCCATTTTATTTGTTAAAAAATCTTGATTTCATTTAGTATTTATAATGTATGGATTTCTATCTGTTACTATTCATTCTATGTGTTTAAATACAGTTTAAACATATTCAATAAAATGGTCAAGACGATAACAATCAAAGATGAGGTATATAAGAAATTAACTTTACAAAAGGGAAAGGATGATAGTTTTAGTGATTTATTTGAAAGATTGTTAGATGATCATATTAGCGGTATTCAAACACTCAAAAAATTAAGAGGCTCGATAGAATTTGATAAATATGAAAAAGAGGAAATTGTAACAGGAATTTCAGATAAAAGAAGTGAAGAGATCAGGTTTTGATAATTATAGATACGGATGCTTTAATTGAAATAATGGATAAAAAATCAAAGAAAGGTGAAGGTATTTTTGAAAGGATGGAAAAAAGCCATGAGATCTTTGCAATTACATCTATAACATTATATGAAACATTATATTTTTTTATGAAAAAGGAAAAGAATATCTCACCAATACCATTGTTTCGAGTATATGGGTTTTCAAGAGAATCTGCACAAAAAGCAGCAGAACTAGAGATCGAATTAGAAAAGAAAGGAAAAAGAGTAAAGCGAACAAATATTATGATAGCTGCTATTGTTATCAACGAGGGTGCGACATTATGTACCTCTTGATCAAGATTTCAATGAATTACAAGATCAGGGATTAAAATTATTTCTTGAAATTTAAATTAATTGTTTTATAAATCTACTTTATATATAAAAAATTTTAAATATAGATGTTACTATTTATTTTCGATATTTTTTAAATTCTATTGATAATTCTAATTTTTTATATAGTGAGAAGACTCTTATTTTTGATAATTATTATCTATTGTCATATTTAACCCTGTCTATACATCCATTGTATCTCCTTTCTAATTGAGTTTAAGAAGTAGGCAACACTATAGTTTTGATCTTTCATCGCTTTTATAATTTCATTATCTATATTTTGTATTTTCTGAATAATGATTGGAATTACACCTGAGAATATATGATAGTTTTTTACTTATCGTATTAATCTCATTCTCAGTGATCAATTTTTTAATGATATTAATAAGTGAAAAATTATTTAAATATATTAACTGTTAAGACTTTGTTCGCTTAAATCAATCTATAGACAGAAAATGCCAATTTCTCTTGTATATGTATTAAAAGAAGACATCTTTAGAATATGTTGGTTATTGTTTTTACTTGTATTTTCTATGATTATTATATCTAAATGCTGTAAAATCTTTAGTGATTTGTTAAAAAAAGCCATGTTCCTATCGGGGAGTGGATATAAAAGCATAATCCAAAGAAAATATCAAGGACCGAAAAAGGATTAATGAGTTTTTTATAGATAAAACCTTGATTACGATTAGCACTGAATAAGTATCTCTCTCCTCTTCTTACATTGGATGGTTATAATAAGACCGGTCTATCACAAATGATGAATTATTCGGTTACCATCCAAGTATGTTTTTATTCAACAAAGCAAAAGATAAAAAATACAACGGACAATAATATATAAAAGAAAATAAATTCTTGAAAATGGCATTTTGAAATTCTTTTTGATGAATATTCTATACAAAGTTTTAGTTAAAAATTATATCATTGATCTTTCCAAATGATCTTTGATTATCAGA
>CAWISD010000041.1:0-31525 GCA_963838615.1 uncultured Nitrososphaeraceae archaeon | reverse complement strand
GCATGATTCCCTCTTTCCAAATACATTTAGCTAACATCTACCAACAAATCGTATGAATTGGTCCACCTACAACCAATCCCTAGTTAAACGTGGTGAAATACTGATAGGATTTGATGTTATTGATAACTGGGAAACTGAATTAAAAGAGATGAATAAAGACAAGGTTGGATTAGGAGCCATTTCATTATCCTGATACCTTTCTTCTTTTGCTTGGGTATGCTAAAGCATATTTTCATTTGCCATTTAGACAAACTGAGGGTATTGCACAAGGGCCATGCTAAAGGAAAAGTACCTTCAATTCCTAATTACAGTACAATAAGCAGCGAAGGATAAACAAGTTAGACATCAAGATAAAAGAGGATGACAAAAATAAGGAATTCGAAGATGAGTATATCATCATTGCAATAGACAGTACAGGAATAAAGGTTACCAACAGAGGGCAATGGATGAGAGACAAATGGAATGTAAAAAAAGAAAGGATATTTAAAAATACATGTGGCAGTTAACGTGAAGAACAAGAAAATTCTTTCTATTAAGGTTACTGACGAACATGCTCACGATGGTAAAGCGTTACCAGAATTAGTTGAAAATATTATAAAATCAGATGGATGTAACAGTAGCAATAGGCAAATTATTTGCCGATGATGGCGCTTATGATAGCAACGATATATTCAGATATTTGTCAGACAATGGAATCTTGCCTTGTATTAAAGTAAGAAAGAATGCTAAAGTTCTATTGAAAAAAGGACATATTCTAAGAAACCTATCAGTCATATCTCAGAAAAATGATTTGCAAAAGTGGAAGGATAGCAGTTAGCTATGGACAAAGATGGATTGTAGAAACAGTATTTTCTTGTATAAAAAGAATGTTTGGTAGAGAATATGTTTATTCGGTTAGACTAAAGAACATGATACAGGAAATGATGCTAAAAGCATCACTGTATAACAAGATGATATCTATTTAGACAAAACCGATAGTAAAATCAGAGATTTTAATAATCATGCAACAAAGCATTTCTTTTCTTAAAAAGTCGCCAATGAAAAAAATTAATTTTTTCTATATTAGTAAATTGTTAAAAATATTATATTTTATATAAATACTACTTGTTATAAATGCAATATCTTTTTTATTCCTAATTGTTATTAGGATTGTTACCATAAAAAGTTTTAAAAATCAAAATTAAAAACAAATTATTAGGTGTTTTCATAGAGGTCATATATTTGACCGGTTGTCTTATGCATATAATCCCAAATATCTGGATTAGCAAGTAATTTTTTAAAATTCTCTTTTTCTTTTATATTTAATTTATCAAATAATTTCTGACCAATCACAACGTGATCAGATTTAGCAAGTGTTGTCATTTTTACTGCTATACTAATAGTATATCCTATAAGGTCAAGATGTGGTTTTTTTAAAACAAGATCCTTATATTCGTCAATATCCCATCCATATTGAACTATGGCTATCTCTCCGAAATCTATTCCTATTCTCACTTTTAGTTCGGGGTAATCATACTGATTTAAAATAGGATTTATGCCTTCCTTTACAACTTTAATCATTGTGTATGCAGAACTTATTGCATTACTGTATTGAAGACAATATGAGTTCTTGTTATCTCTGGTTTCGACATTCAAATCGTTAAGAATTTTGGTATCCTGAATGTCTTCTACTATGAAAAATGCCAAAACTGCATCCCCTATATACTTTAAGACAAATCCACCATACATTGATATTATTATAGACATTTGCTGAGCAAATGTTCTAATTATTGTTGTTAGCCTATCAATTGGCAAATTCAAAGACATCCGGGTTGAACCTACCAAATCGATATGTAGCATTATAAGATTAACTTTTGATTCTCCATACTTTTCTAAGATATTTTGAGTATCCTTAAAAGAAGTATTATAATCAGGTTTTGCTTTCAGAGCCTTCCAAATCCGAATTTGAGATTCTTTAATTATTGTATCGATATCAATAACTGCGTCAAGATATACTCTGTTTAAAAGATTATTTGCTGTATCATTTGAAAGTTTTTCCTGTTCCTTATTTGTTTCACCTTTAATTACTTTCATTACAGTATCTTTATTGATATCCAATTCAAGGGATATTGTTTCTGGATCTATTCCTGAATTGTATAAATTTAATATAGTATTTCTTTGATCCACTTTATCCGACATGACTGTTCTTCACTTTAATGAATACTTGATTCAATTAATAATACTATGTCTGTATTACTATAATCATTTAATTCATCTCGATTATAAATCATACATAAAAATATTGACTTTATATAAATATTGATAGATTTTCTATTTTATTATTATTAATTGTAACTGGGCAAATAAAAATATCCATTTATTTATAAAAAAATGATAAATAACTTTGCTATTACAAAGAAAAAATTATCTTGGAAATATTTATTATTAATTAGAACTATTTAATTTTATTTTGCAAATTCTTTCAAATCCACCTTTTTTTATAAAATAATAGAAATAGTGTGGTATTTAAAAAATTTTTATCGATTTTTATAAAAATTATTATGATATATAATTACCTTGGAACAAGATAACAAAAAAATAAAATAAAATTATTGAAAATTTTTTTTACAATCATGTCGAGTCTTTTCGAATATGTATTATTAATACTATATTGCCTTTTATCAATTAATGAATAATTATAATATTTCAAAAATTAATGATAATAATCAAACCATTAATAAAAAAAAGCCTATATCACCAACTATTGGGGATGCGGTTAAAGAAGCAGTAGAAACAAAAAAAGAAGTAATTATGGAAGGACCTACAGAGATAGGAGACATTGCAGACATCGAAAAGAATGCATTTAATCCTGATAAATTGGTTAAAGCAGGCAAAGAAATAGATAAGGGAATTGACGTATCTGTTGACGAAACCATTGATTCTAAAATAGAAATAAATATAAAAGATCCTTTAGCAGAAACACCTTCAAATGAGGATAGAATAATTATAAATCAAGAAAACTCTGAAGCTACTATTGCAACTGTTACGACAATTCCTGCAGAAGAGGGAGTGGAAGTAGAAGTACAAACAGAAGTAGAAGTAACCAGTAAAAGACAAAGACAAAGATGTCGAATCGGATCTAAAAGTATTGGTTCATTCACCGAATTCATCTACAGAAATACCCATAATATCTGAATTTCAAAAATCAACGTCAGAGGAGCAAAAAGAACGCATATCAAATAGATTTAATTCCACAAGCCAACAATCCTCCGATAAAACCTTGAATGAATTTCAAGGTAGTGTAAAAAATAATTTGGCTGATAAAACCATGCCAATTTTACATTATTTTGAGGTATTTGAAAAAGTACAAGAACATTTGAATTTAACAACATGGGATATAACAAAAAGCTATATGGACCTTCAAAATCAAACAATTGACTCTCTTCAATCCATGTTATCTAATATTTTTGAAAATACTAATAAATTGATTTTGAATAATAGGGCATATTGCACAAAAATTCCAGAAACATATACGAGGATTGCTCTCATGTATGCAGAAAATACTATTACAATAAATAAAATATTAAACGATATGGCCTTTGCAAACGCCAATACCTTTAAAAATATGATTAATCTCTCAAAAGAAAACATTAAACAATAATTAATAAATAAATCAAATAAATTAAAAAACAAAATTCTTATATTTGAATTTTATTTTCAGTAATAACTAATAAAATAAATTAATTTATTATGATAGGGGTTTTCCTTCGCTGAGAAAAAAAACAAAACATACTATCATTATATTTCTTATATCGATTCTGGCAAAAAGAAATATGTATTTGAAATGGTTTAAGATTGAACTTTCTTATATATTATATATAGAATACTTTAGAAGTCATCCTGATTTGTTAAAATAAATCCTATCTAATTTGAAATGAGATTCAAAAACAAATTGGAGAATGTGGCAAGGAAACGAAAATAGATTGATAAATTTATCATATACAAAACTTTCAAATTTAGCTCTGATTTCATTTTGTTCGGAGTTACATAATTAGAAGGTAAAAGCACCGATGAAATGAGCATATCAATTGAACAAATGTGTTTTTTATTAGAACGATTTATATTTTTTTGTAATAACGAAATGGAAAATCCATGTCTAACCAAATGGGCATATGTTGGATTAATAGACGAGTTTTAACAGTAGATTATAATTTATTTTTGGATATAAAATGAGAAAAGCATTACTGAAAGGCCAGTTTAATATATTGAAGGTCAAAATGACAATCTAATAATCATTTTCCTTGTAAAAAGAACAAATGCAAATTAAAGCATGTAAAGACTTATTCAGGTATTCGCGTGCATCATTATAAAGAAATAACTTCGAGTTAATAGGGCAGTTTTTTTATTATTTCATATTTTTGAATTATTAAAATAAAATATCTAAAATAAATCTAACTTGCATTTTATAATGTTAAGGGTAAATGAGTTCGCCTGAATATCTATCTATAATTATAATTGCTTTTGTTGGACATGTTTTTGCAGCATCAAGTATCGTTTCAAAATCTGCTCCAGTTTCTGATTTGACTATTGCCTTTGGGTTTATCCTTCTATTCTTTTCTACTACAAAAACTTTTGGAGCAAGCGTTTCACAACTACCAAAAGCTAGACAAAGTGAAGGCTCTACTATTATCTGATATTGACTTTTTGGAATCTCTGTATGTTTAATAGTTGATGTTTCTTCTGATTTAACCTTTGTATCATTATCAATTGTGAAATTAGAATAATCATTCATGGGAGTAGCAGAATAGGGGGATGAAGATTTGTTTTCATACCATTCAGAGCTATCATTGTTACTACTGTTATTATCAATATTCTTTTGGTTTTCAGAACTTTTATTTATTATATCTTTGTTTTCTACAAAATTAAAGTTTGTATTATCATATTGATTCCTTTTTTCAGGATCTGAAAGCACTTCAAAGGCTATGTTGAGATTCTTCATAATATCGTCAGATACTATTGAGTTTCGGTCAGGATGATACTTTCTAGCGAGGCGCCTGTACGCACTTTTAATCTCTTTTTCGCTAGCTTTTTTTAGTATTCCTAGTGTTTGATAGTGATCATTACTCTCCAAATGGAAACCTATAGGAAAGTTATGCTATAACTTATATATCTTTTTATTAAAATCTTCTAAAGTTAATAAGATTTAGATCCATCCATTGTTTATTATTTATAACTATTAAATTAAAGAGATAGAACATAATTTAAGGATATAGTATATTCTTTACTTCTTTACTTTGGCGTCGGTCTTTCGTTGAGAAATATATACAAAGTCATATCTTTATGAATAAAAATTATTATAATACGTATGCTGCAATCAGAGATTGAATATAAAAGCACAAACCTGAAATACTATTCTATAAAAAAACAAAGATCCCAATTTATTTTGTATTTAAAAATATGATACTCCAAATCAAAAGTTGGTTCTCAATACATCTGGCTGTGGTTTGCTATAACTGAATCTGACACTATCCGGAATATTATTCCCAAAATAATCACATCAAAAGAGCAAAATATGTTTGTTGTATCCGAACATTTTCTATCTAGCATTGTAGATGAATATAGGGAGAACACCCAATAGTTTCCACAGACGTGGGAGTACATGGTATCCACAGCAAGCCTGCAGGTTTTTGAAACTAAAACATCATATTCATTCTTTTGTATACAAGGATGAGAAAAGTATTATCGAAAGGACAATGCAGTACATAAAGGATAGAATCAGAAGGATTTGATGATTATTTTCCTTGCAGAAAAAAGAACAAATGTAAATTAAAGCATGTAACAATGGCTTAATCTATTAGTTGACCAACACAATAAAGAAATAATATCTTAAAGTAACAACGCCTTAAATTTTATTCAGATTATTTAAATAAGATTTATATGAATTATATTATTATTTAAAATGATATAATTTTAGAAATTATTTTATCTGATTAACAAAATTAAATACTTTGGTATATCTACTTTTTCGCAATTGTGGATTATCGAGTTTAATCTTCTTGTATACTTGTTCAAATTCATATTACATTCCTGTCTTCTCTCTCACCCTACATATTTACCTATTCCTCCCGGCAATTAGAGGCTTTCTGTGTGTGTCGGTGCTTGGCTCCATGGACCGACTTCCACCTCTGGTGGGGGTGTGGCGTCCTATCAAGTACCTGGGGATTAGTGAGAGCAGTTGATAGTACAGGTATCAAGGTAACTAATCGAGGAGAAGGATACTCGATAAATGGAATAAGAAAAGGATAAGGAAGGGTTTTATCAAAGTTCAGTGCTGTAGATATAAAGACAAAGAAAATCGTATCAATGGAGTACAAAGAAAATGTTCAGATGGAAAGATACTGAAGGAATTAGTTCACAATGTGTCTAATAATAACAATATTCAAAAAGTATTAGCAGATGGTGCCTATGATTCTAAAGACAACTTTAGTTATCTCAAATAATCTAAAGTTTAGAACAAATTACAAAAAATGAACTCATTATAATAGATCAATCAATAAAAGAATAGGTATAAGTATTTTCAAAATATCCATGGAAATTGCAGAGGATGAATTTTTGTTTAATTTGATTTGATTATTGATAGTAATATAGCATTACCATACAATTCGTGTTTAATCAATATAATACTTATTAATAAACGTTATTTTGTATATAATTATTAGTTGTAAAATTGGTTTACTTTTTAAATTATGATATGGAAATACCTTTATTGTTATTGTGTGCAGTGGTATTATTTTCGATTTCTTTTTTGTTTTCTTCCTCTTTTAGGTCTCGCTTATCAATACCGATAATAGAGATACAAAGGGGATATTTTCTTAAACAATCTTTAAAGACTCAATGTAGATGATGACTACTCATACATAAATGGAAATTATAAAACATTGAAAAATGATTATAACAATAATAAAACTTGTACTGTTTTATCAAATTATGATTCTGAGAACTATAAAAGAAACATCTATTCTAATAATAGTTTATTTAAAAACTTACCATTTATTAGTATTATTGTTCCCGCTCGAAATGAAGAAAAATATATTGAAAAATGCTTAACGTCTTTATTATCTCAGGATTATCCTAATTTTGAAGTTATTGCAGTTAATGATGATTCATCAGATAATACATTAAAAATTATGGAAGATATCAAAAACAGCAAACATTATAAAGTTACTGGATTTTCACAAGAAAAATTAAAAGTTATTTCTTTAAAAGGGAAGCCTAAGGAATGGACGGGCAAGACATGGGCATCTCAAAATGGCTATATGCAAAGTAACGGATCTATTTTGCTTTTTACTGATGCAGATACTCATTATGCTGGAAAAGATGTATTGTTACAAACCGTTCTCTATATGCAAAATGAAAATTTAGATGTATTAACTGGTATTCCTTCACCTGAAAAATTGGATAATTTCTGGGCAAAAATAGCGATACCTTTATGGGACTCTATTAGTGTTTTATTTGGTGTAGATTCTGCAGATGTAAACAATCCGCAATCAAAAATTGCCTATCTAATAGGATGTTTTTTTCTTATAAAGAGAGAAGTATTTGTTAATATTGGAACATTTGAATCTGTTCGTGATGCCATACAAGAAGATAAAGCACTAGGAGTACTTATTAAAAAAAGAGGATACAATCTAAAACTTGTTAAACTAAAGGAAATGATTTATACTCTATGGGCTGATGACCTGACAACACTTTGGCATGGGATAGGAAGAACTCTGGCTCCTCTTGTAATGAAAAACAGGATTAAAGTTATTTTAAATTTACTAATTATTTTTTTCGCTTCTGTAATGCCATTCATTATTTTTCCTATTTTATTGTCAGCCAGTTTTGATAAATTACTATTTGATCCGATGAAAATTTCTTTTGATTTTAACTTATTTTTTTTGTTACTGGATTTGGTACCTTGTGGGATGATGATTACTTTGGTTTTAAGAAAATACAAAGAATATGGAATTGTACCGCTGTGTTCTTTAACAATTATTTTTGCATCAATCTTCGTAATTATTGCTTGTATATATAATATAGTCCCTTTATTGATATTTGGAAATACCAAACCTATCTTGTGGCAAGGTAGAAGATATATATATAACAAAAAACAGGAAGGATTTACTATATGACAAGTTTGATAATTTTATCTCTGTTGCATCAGAAATTGTTATGATTTTAAATGTGATACTGTTTTTAAGAATTAAGTTAGATGATACATATTCCTAAAAGGAAAATCAAAATAGTTACATCCTTACCCTTTGGTTTGGGCCTGATCGAATTAGAAAATATTTGTACAATATCAAAATTACGTAAAAGAAAATTTTTGATGAAAAAGTATATTGTGTTTCAGAAGTAAGTTTATATTTTAATTGGGATAATTAAAATCAAAATATTGGTCATATTTTAAGAGATAAAACATGTAAAAACTTACCTATTTAAATGTAGTCATCCTATTGTATATTATAAATAGAAATGATTTTTTTGTGTGGGTTGGTTATCTTTCTATATTTCTTATTGAGAATTCTCTTCCATTATCAATGGAAAACAAAATATAGTGATACATTATTACAAATTAATAGATTCAATAGATCTCTTGCATAATTAGAAACAATCTAGAATATCCTTTATGGATTCTATACTTTTTGTTCTAAATATCCCGATATCTTATTCTTCAAATCTGCAAATGATTCATAATATTTTAAAACAAACAGATCTCGTTTGGCTATATTCCATACCTCTTCCATTACCATAAACTCTGGTGATGCTGTTGGAAGATAAACAGGGATTAGAATATCCTTGTTTTCTTCAAAATATTTTAGCACCTTCTTTGATTTATAATGAGGTGATGCTTTATCCATAAACAGATAACATTTTGGAAATCTTGAATGTATTTTCTTTAGAAAATCCAGAAATGTATCACCATTAAATCTATCATACTGTCTGAATAATTGTTTTCCATCTCTATGCTTATGGCTCCAAAAATGCATGAATGTTTGTGTGAACCTGTTACTCTAACTACAGGTCTTTTATCTTCATCTATCCAAACCCGTCTTACAAGAGAATCATAAAAAAAGAATGATTCATCCGTAGATATTATAGTAAAACTTTCTTCTTCTTGCTGCTGCTGCTGTTGCTGCTTGCTTATCCACAAGTATCTGTTCTGGTCTTTTTTTGAAATCCTCTTTCTCTTCCTTGGATGCTGTGTTAATATGTATCTTTCTTGGAACCTTCTGTTTAAAACCCCATTTACGAAGTATGCGGTATATGTGAGTATAATGATACTTTATCCCGCTTTTCTTTATGATTAACTCCTCTACTTGTTTTGTGGTCCAACCATGATTGCTTTCTTTTAACATTGTTTTTATGCTGCAAATATCTTCTTCTGATAACTCCGATGGTCTACCTGCTTCTGAGTTTATTCTTTAATCCTTCTAATCCTTCTTTATCATATCTTTTTAACCATACACAAGCCCATGCTCTATTTCTATGCAGATCTCTGGCTACATGAGCAGATATCATGCCATGATAAACCACATTAAGAACAAGTAACATCCTTTCCTTTGTCTTTACATCCTCTTCATCTCTATAGATCTTTTCAAATGATTCTTTGGTAAGTGTCAAGGAATTTACAAGATGATAATGTAATCAACCTAGTTATAAACATATCAAAAATAATTGTTTGTTTAATTATGCTATTTGGTATATCGATTTCTAGTTTGATGATTTAAATATGCTTTGTTGCATGATTCTTAAAATCTCTGATTTTACTATCTGTTTTGTCTAAATAGATATCATTTTGTTATACAATGATGCTTTCAACATCATTTCCTGAATCATATTTTTTAGTCTAACAGAATAAACATATTCACCAAACATTCTCTTTATAGATGAAAACACCGTTTCGACAATCCATCTTTTCCCATAGCTTACGCTATCTCTTCCATTTTTGTAAATCATTTCTTTGTGCCAAAACTGATATATTTCTAAGGAAATTCCCTTTTTTCCATCGAACTTTAGCATTCTTTCTCACTTTAATGCATGGCAAAATTCCATTGTCTTCCAGATATCTAAAAATATCATTACTTTCATAAGCACCATCACCAAATAGTTTGCCTATTGTTAATTTTCTATCGGATTTTATAATATTTTTAACCAATTCTGGTAACGCCTTGGTATCATGAACATGTTCATCGGTTACTTTAATAGAAAGAATTTTCTTGGTCTTGATATTTACTGCCATATGTATTTTTAAATATCCTTTCTTTTTTTCACATTCCATTTATCTTGCATCCACTGAACCTCTATTGGTAACCTTGATACCGGTACTGTCTATTGCAATTGATGATATATTCATCTTCAAATTCCTTACTTTTGTTATCTTCTTTTATCTTGATATCTAACCTGTTTATTCTTCTGCTTATTGTAGTATAATCAGGAATTGAAGGTACTTTTCCTTTGGCATGTCCTTGTGCAATACCTTCTGTTTGTCTAAATGGCAAATGAAAATATACTTTAGCATATCCAAGTAAAAGAAGAAATGTATTGGGATAATGAAATGGCTCACCAACCTTGTCTTTGTTCATCTCTTTTAACTCTGTATTCCAGTTGTCAATAACATCAAAGCCTAGGAGTATCTCTCCTCTTCTAACTAGGGATTGGTTGTAGGTGGACCATTTCATACGATTTGTTGGTAGATGTTAGTGAAATGTATTTGGAAATGGGGAATCATGAGTTTATCAGACCTGCAACTATGTCCGATGCCTTGTTGTATTTCCTCAATCTATTTCTGAAAATATCGCTCATTATCCTGTACTTTTTTAATCTGTTGATAGTGTGCTCTATCACTATTCTCTTTCTAGAATGATTTTTGTTGTATTCTTTTTCTTCTTGTGACAGTTCCCGATTTCGTTCCTTTCTATTAGGTATGGATGACAGTTGTTCTGGAAAATCCTTTTCTATACCAAGATATCCAATATTAACTACATTTATGACCTCTTTTGGAGTGATAGGATGATTTCTCTTATAAATATCATAGTAGTGCCTTCTTCCTTTCTGGTGACCTAGTTTATGAATGATAAAACCATAGTTGTTAACCATAAGTGTGTCTTTATCGTATGTCTTTTCTTTTTGCCTGAATAAAACATCTTTTTTCTTTGTTTACCAACAGGTCTTGGTATCTGCTGTTTCGGTACAATCTATGAACACAAGAAAGTCTGGAAAATATTTCTCTACTTCTTCAGTAGTTTTTAGCCTCTTTGTTTTGTTGTATATCTTTTGTGGAATCGGTATACATTGCCTTACCAAGTTTTCAATCTTTTGTATATTCCTACAGACGTTACTTTGATCTAAATCAAATAGAAAACCAGATAATGTGTAAGTTATGTAAAGACGATAGTACACCAAAAGCATGAGAAACCTATTTTCTAAGTCAAGTTTGAATGGTCTTCCAGCACCTATGTTCCTTTCTCTGTTATCTTTTCTTTTGAATAAACGTTGTATCTCATGTTTTGTATATCTTTTTGCTATTTCTTTATCGTAAATGTCGTCAAACTCTTGCACTGTTAAACCAGTAAATGATTTGAAAAGCAGTGGTTTTTTGGATAACCTATCATATGAAAGCAAAGAAAGGACAAGAAATGTATGAGAACTAGATCATATAGCTGTTTATTCTAATTATGCAAGAGATCTAATATATATTAATTTAATATCTTTAGTATAATTTGAATTTGAGCAAAGTACATAAGAGGAATATGCGCAATGATGATAAAGATTATCTTTCTATAGGATACATAGATACTAAAAGATATTTGACCAAAAGCCAGGGAAAAGAGGTTAATGAAAATAACTTTATCTGTAAATATTGCAAAAGACGACTTGCTAATGCATTCGATCTAAAAGATCACATGGTTAATAAACATCTTCAAAAATATCAAAAGAAGAAATAGAAATTAAAACAGTGGTTGTAAATAGATTACCAATATTGAATTAAATACCACTGCCTTATCAAAATAATGGAAATTATTTTAAAAGAAACTTCAATCAATTTTTTTATCATTTTTTAATCAAATATCATTAATAAACGATTTTATCACTTCTGTCCATCCATCTCCAATATTTTTTTGATTATATCCTCCGCCACCTAATGCGATTAATTTGCCATTACAATATTCGTGAGATAGTTTATGCAATTTATCTGCTGCATACGAATGTGATTTTGAAGTATATTGTAAATGGGTCAATGGGTCTCCTGTAATACCATCTGCTCCGCACTGTAAAATTATCAGTTCAGGCTTTGCAATATTTTTAATGAATTCTTCAATAATTTTGAATGCACCAATAAAAACAGTGTCATCTGAATTTGGATTTAAAGGTAAATTTATTTTTGTACCGCTAGCAGTCCCTGATCCTATTTCTGCTACATTACCTGTACCAGGATACAAATAATGACCATCTTCATGTATATCTGCAATAAATACTAGAGGATCTTTTTCAAATTCATAATAAACACCATCACCGTGATGTGCATCTATATCAACATAGGCTATTCTTGATACACCATATTTTTTTCTTGCATTCATGATCAAAATGCCTATATCATTAAATACACAAAATCCTCCAGCGGAATCTCTCCTTGCATGATGAAGCCCGCCAATTGGATTAAATGTATGTAATATTCCATCTTTTTTCTCCATTATTAAATCCAGTGCTTTGAGACTTGATCCAATTATATAACACGAAGCTTCAAAAACTCCTTTAAAAGAGGGAGTATCTCCCGTATCTAAATAACCAATCCCATGCTTTGAAGACTCCTTAACCAAATCGATATATTTTTTATCATGAAATAGCAAAAGATTTCCTCTTTTGCAAGTTCTGGTTTTTCTACTATTATTTTATTGGATTTGTCAAGATTTATCGAATTGAACTTTGACCAAAAAGAGTAAATTCTGTCAGAATTAAATGGATGAGATTTACCAAACCCGTATTTTGCAAGTTCTTTTCCAAAAAATACTGCTGTTTTGCACATATATTTTGTACTTTTGCCTAGCAAAGGAAATAAGATTTGCCCCAAGGCGAGCCAGATTTATAATACTTTTTTCATCCAAAAAACATTCTTACATTTACTAAAAACTATAACTATAACTATGTTAAGTTTTGGAAAAATACGAAAGTTAAGAATTATTATAGTTTTGTTTGTTCAATAATAATTCATTTCTCCAATTCTATTTACAATAGACTACATTTATTTTATATGATTTTAGTATGGTTTTAGCAAAAACAAGACAGAAATATTATTTACCGACGTTCTAATGCATCCCGATCCCATTTGGCATTCGTTGCTTCTGCTTCATAGGTGCTCTGTAGAAAAGAAAGCAGAACCTCATCTGGTGATTTTGCAGTGCGAACTGCATCATATGGCAGTATAAACTCTCCTAAATCTTGCTGGTAGTATGCCTCCTGAGGCTGGATAGAATAATTCTTGAAGCCCTTTGGTTCAGGATAAGCATAAGAGTAGAAAATAGGGCCGTCAACGGGACCACCCCCTGGCCAGAAACCACAACTACTCAATTCATGCGAATATGCATCTACCATGACAAAACGGCCACAGTTTGGTGCTCCTGGATGAGGAGGCGCTTGACGACCGGAAAAGCGAGTGACGGCTAAATCAAAAGCTCCCCAAAAAAAATGCACAGGGCTTGCTTTGCCAATGAAGTGAGACCGGAACTCGGTAAATACCCGACTAGTCTGAGCCAGAATTTGCCAGAATCGCTGTGCATATTCTGGGTCATATGATGCATGTTTATGATCCTTCTCAAATGGAGTTCGATCCTGTACTTCTACAGGGGTAGTCCAAATGGTTATAGGCATGCCAAGAGATTCCATTGCGCTCATTATTTCATGATAAAACTCAGCTACTGAACAGGATCGGAGAGATAAATTCTTAATAGAACCATCATTCGTTTCAATTTTTAGAAGATGAGCAATGAAATCAAAGTCAATCTGGAAATGTTTGCCATTGTAAGGTATGGAAGATGTCGTTATTCCTCGGGCCGTAACATAAAAGGTAGTATTCCACCAATGATTTATGAATGGAGAAAGATTAAGGCGGATCTTACCAATGATTTGGGTCCATAGATGTAATGTATCATATGTATCCTTCCACTCTGCCAACGGCAGTTCTGGCCAAAGCTTGGTCGTCATCAGTTTTCTTCATTCTCCAATCTAACGAATAAATCATGTATGATAAGAATACCATTTTCCCTGACTATTGCTCGGCTTAATATAGCATTTGATATGCTCTTTGGTTCCGTATCCAAATATAATGCGAGTTGTAATAACATAGAATGATAAGTATATATCATCAGAATAAATGATACAATCATCTATCTAAAATTTTATATAAAAAAAAGTATGCAATTTGATATTAACTATCAAATTGCATATAATAAGGTTTAAACTCTTGTTTTTCACTCTTTTCTCCTTGAGCAAAATGTTTAAGTAAGATTAAGGCATTAATATATTTAAGGATGATTCATACCGTTTTGGTGTCTATTGTTTGGATCGTTTAAATTTAAGTTAAGAATCAATTTTGAAATTCTGTAGTATATAAAAATAATATTGCTCTATGCGGATAATATAACCTTTCCTTTAATTATCTCTGTTGAAAAATTTAACTACTAATATCATCTGCAAGTATCCAATGATATTCTTTTTCCATCATCACAACCATTATCTCAATAATTATTGATTTATCCGATGTGACAAGTTTAAATTTATAAAAAATGAAACAAAGTAAAAAAAAATTCCGTTAGAATGAAAGAAAAAGGAAAGTTATTCTTTATTAGATCTCTTGCACAATTACTTGCAAACAACTTTATGACCAACAGATCGCCATAAGCCCGTTCTCTCTTTGCTTTCATATGACAGGTTATCCAAAAAGCCACTACTTTTCAAATCATTCACCGGTCTTACAGTACAAGAATTTGATTATATTTATGATAAAGAAATCACAAAAAGATATTGTAAACACGAGTTAAAACGTTTATCCAAAAGAAAAGGCCGAAAAAGAGACTTGGGTGCTGGGAGACCATTCAAGCTGGATTTAAAAAATAGATTTTTAATGATTTTGGTGTCCTATCGTCTTTACATAACTTACACATTAGCTGGCTTTCTCTTTGATATGGATCAGAGTAACATTTGCACAGATATACAAAAGATTGAAAATTTGGTAATGGAGTGTGTACCAATTCCTCAAAAGATATACAACAAAACAAAGAGGCTAAAAACAATAGAAGAAGTTGAAAAGTATTTTCCAGGATTTCTTGCTTTCATAGATTCCACAGAACAGTCGATTCCAAGACCTGCTGATAAAAATAAAAGAAAGATGTACTATTCAGGCAAAAAGAAAAGACATACTGTCAAAAATCAACTTACAGTAAACAAAGATGGTTATATCATTCATAAAGCCATTCATAAGGAAGGACGAAGGCACGATTACGATATTTATAAGAATAACCACCCCATGACACCCAAACAAGTTGTTAATGTGCTTGATCTGGGGTATTTAGGAGTAGAAACGGATTTCCCGAAGCAACTATCGTGCCTTACCATATAAAAAGAAGAGAAACTACGAGCTGTCACAAGAAGAAAAAGAGTATAACACAATCCATTCAAAAAAGAGGATAGTTGTGGAACATACTATCTGTCGATTAAAAAAGTATAAGATCATGAGTGATATTTTCAGAAACAAATTAAGAAATACGGTAAGGTATCGGATATAGTTGCAGGTCTTACAAACTTTAGGATAATGAACCAAGATCGATAGGAACTGAATAGGTATCATACTGAAAAGTAATGATTGTTTTTAATTATGCAAGAGATCTTATTGTATATACTCATATTGTTAAATAAACCATTTTTTTGCAAAACAATTACATTTCTTACATATAGTTAACAGTTGTCATGTATGGCCCTGTTAACTTAAGGAAAAAACCTATAGCTTTAAAACTACCATATATCTTGTATGAACTCAAGAAATAGAACATCCACAAAAATAATTGTTTATGATAGACTTGTACTTACTGGGTTCATCATTTAGAAATACTGCCAAAGCATTATCTTTCTTTTTTGCATTTAATTAAAATAAGTCATCTTGTTTCTTTCTGGAATTGGATTCAAAAGTACAAACCACAGAAATATCTCAAGAGTAAGAAAATCCAAGAATACTCTTGTATACAAAAAGATGAAACTGCGATAAAAGCAGGTTCTTCTGAACTAACATGGTTTGATGGGTCGTTATTGAACCAATATATAAAGAAATTCTTTCATTTCAGATATCAAAAGAGCGAAACATGTTTTTGTGGATATTGAACGAATTTTATCTCACGTTCTAGACAGGTATGGAAAACATCAAGTTTCATCCGATGGTGATACTTGGTTTCCCACAAGCCTGCAAATTCTTGAATCTATATCATCACATTCATTCTTTTATAAATTTGAAAAAAGCATCATTGAAAGAACAATGCAATACAACAGAGGCAACCAAAGAATGCTTTGACGATTACTTCCCATGCAGAAAGAAGAAATGTAAACTAAAACATGTGATTAATTGGTGAATCTATTTGTGATTATCATAATAAGGAATTATACCTTAAGTGAACAGGGCCGGTAGAAAGGACTATCCAGTATATCCAAAAGATAGAACTAATGAAGGTTTTGATGACGATTATTTTCTATATAGAAAAAAGAATTGTAAACTAAAACATGTGAAACAATGGCTCAACTTGTTTGTATTTCAAAAAATATAACAGAAATATTATCTCTTAACATTACTCGAGCCTACTATATTCAAATACATAAATATTATGAATTAAAAAGTATACCAATATAAAGAAAAGAACAAATCATTGATTATACAAAGGATTTATTTTTTATTTTGTTCTTAAATTTGATATTTTATATTATCCTTTCTTTTTCTGTTTGAGCCGTTCCTATTTTATAAATAGTCTATAATTTTTATATCTTATCATATAGAATTTTTTTATTTGATGTATATATATCTCCTTAAGTTTGTAATTTGCATCAAGTTACAATACAAATCGATTTATTATGATATTCCAAAAATAAAAAAGATTAGTTAAGAAATACTAAATAAAAATAAGTTGGAATATTATTTATTTATGGTGTTAACCTATCAATATCCCTTGGATAAAATGTAGCATCTCGAATATTTTCAATTTTCAGTAATGCCATGATAAATCTTTCCAACTCCTAATCCAAACCCGGCATGAGGTGGAATGCCATAGTCAAATACTCGCAAATGGTAATCAAAAGCAGTAGGGTTCAATCCTTTTTTTTTCATATTTTCTAACAAAATATTCTTATTATTAAGACGCGTACTTCCTGAAGATAGCTCCAATGCTCCATACATCAAATCAAAAGATTCGCTTATCATTCTATTGCTTTCGTTCTCTTTCTCTTTTTGGTTTTCATCTAATGTAGTAGAGTTAGATGGCAAAATAGTAACACTTGGCTGATTCTTTGGTTTTACATAAAATGGTTTTGTTGATAAGGGCCAATCTACAATATAATAGAAACTATCCCCGACTATATCTTTTAAAATTTTAGGAGAAATATCATCACCCCATCTTATATATTTATGATTTTTTTGTAATTTATCTACCAATTCAGAATAACTATATCTTGGAAAAGGAATTTGGATATCAGGTAATTCTAATTCCAAATTGTTTAATTCGATTTGATTTTTTTCTTTTATTTTTAAAATAATAAATATTACAAGCTCGTCAAGTAATTTCATTATATCATAATAATTTACAAATGCTTTTTCAACGTCTATGGAAATTGCTTCGGAAAGATGTCTATTAGTTCTTGAAGGCTCTGCTCTAAATATTGGTGCTATTTCAAAAACATTTTCAAAAGCCATTGTTAATTGTTCTTTATATAACTGAGGGCTTTGGGCTAAAAATGCCTCCTTATCATAATAAAAAATTGGAAAAAGGGCAGCACCTCCCTCAGTAGCAGTTGCAATCATTTTTGGGGTATGAACTTCAATAAAATAATTTGAGATAAGAAACTCCCTTATTGAATTTAAGATAGTAAATCTAATTTTAAAAATATTTTGCAAATAATTTCTTCTTAAATCAAGAGCCCTCAATTCAAGTCTGGTATCGATTCCTATGGTTGAAATTGCTTGAGTTAAAAAAGGCGATGATTTTGTAGAGATGGATAAAACTTTAATCTCCTCTGGAATTATCTCAACGCTATTTGGAGATTTTTTTTGTTCAACAACCTTTCCTTTTATTCCGATTGAGGAGTGCTCTTTTAAATTTTTTAAAACATCAAAAATTTCACTTTCTAAATTTTTTCCTTTTTTTTTCACAACCACTTGGGTATCACCAAATTTATCCCTTAATTGGATAAATAAAACATTCCCATGATCACGTTTAGATGATATCCAGCCCATTACTATAATTGTTCGATTTATTTGAGATGTGTTTATTTGAAATGAATAATGCGTTCTTCGCCAATCTTCAAGATCTTGTTCATTAATTATTATATTTTCATCCAATCTAATACAATAAAATCAAAATTTTATTAAATATAACCTTTATTAAATTATGCATATTATATTTTTTTCATAATTCAATTTCTCTTTTTTTCTTTATTGAAAAATAAAACAATATTAATAGATCTCTTGTATAATTGCACCCAACCAGCTTTACCACTACTATTTCTTTTACGACATGTTAGTCCTTCTTGATTTCATTAGAGAAATTATCCAAAAAGCCATTATTCTTCAAATCATTTACCGATCTTACAGTAAAAGAATTTGATTAGATTTACAGAGAAATAAAAGAAAATATCATAAATACGAGATACAGCGTTTATCTGATAAAAAAGATAGAGAACGAAAAATTGGTGCAGGTAGACCTTTCAAGCTGGATTTAAAAGATAGATTTGTAATATTTTTAGTCTATTATCGCCTTTACATTACTTACGCTTTAGCTGGTTTTTTATTTGACCTGATCAGAAGAGTAACATTTGCAAGAGACATTCAAAAGATATGATATAGACTGGTAAGAGATGCTTATACCAATTCCACAGAAAACATATAACAAAACAAAAGGCTAAAAACTCCAGAGGAAGTAGAGAAATACTTTCCAGGCTTTCTTGCTTTTATTGATTGTGCAGAACAGCTGCAAATATACCATACCTGTAGATAAAAGAAGAAATAAGATACACTATTCATGAAAGAAGAAAAGAATACTCATAAAAAATTCACCTTGTGGTTAACAATCATGGTTTTATATTCAATATATAAGACAGAATCATCATTTACTCTCCAAAAAGATTTTGTAAAAATGTGTTTAATCTTGGATACTTTGGAGTCAAGGCCAATTTCTCCAGAACAACTGTCATCTCTACAATACAAGAAGAAGATAAACCACAAGGTATCTGCGGAAGAAAAAGATTATAACAAAATCCATTCCAACAAAAAGAGGATAGTGATAGAGGATGCTATCATTTGTAGATTGAAAAAATACAGGATAATGAGTGATATATTTAGAAACAGGCTCAGAAAGTATGACAAGATATCCGATATAGTTGTGGGACGTAAACTACCGGATATCGAACTACATATAGTCTATAAAGATAGAATATTCTATTATACTATAATAAGCATTCTTAATTATGCAAGAGATATAATATTAAAACAATCAGAAATCATCTTTAATTTTATGTCATAATTTGGATACCCTGCAAATATTCAAATACGTTGAAATGAATTTATTAAATTATGGGAAATCAAAACGTACTTCAAGTATCCTCGAGTAACTGGGATTCAGAGGTTCTTAAATCAGAAAAACCTGTATTTGTAGACTTTTGGGCAGAATGGTGTGGTCCATGTAGAATGGTAGGTCCAGTTGTAGAACAAATTGCACAAACACATTCAGATAAAATCAAGGTAGTCAAACTTAATGTAGATGAAAATCAAGATATTGCAATGAAATATGGCATTCAATCGATTCCTTCACTGATGATTTTTAACAAAGGTAAAGAAGTAAATAGAACTATTGGTGCAGCGCCTAAAGACACATATCTAAAATTCATCAACGATTCTCTATCAAAATAAAATATTTAAGTATAAATAATTGGATTATTAAAAGCATTAATAACCTTCACTATCAGATAATTTTTTAATTGGATAAATCTGAAATTCTTAATATTTTTTCATCAAATTATGAAAAATTCTATAAAGTATCGCTATTTGATAGATTAGGATTCACAAGACAATCTTGTATCTATTGTGGCAAATTTTACTGGTCTCTTTCTCAACGTTCATATTGTCCCGATCATGAAAATTATTCTTTTATTGGAAATCCACCAACTTCAAAACGATTAAGCTATATTCAAGCTTGGGAAGAAATAAAAAAATATTTTGAAAAAAATGGACATAAAATTGTAAACCGATATCCTGTTGTATGCAGATGGAGGGACGACCTCTATTACACGATTGCTTCGATAGTTGATTTTCAACGTATTGTTGAAAACAAAGTTGTTTTTGAACTACCCTATAATCCACTTGTTGTTCCTCAAATGTGTTTTCGATTCAACGATATAGAGAATGTTGGAACAAGCGGTCGTCATTACACATCCTTTTGTATGGTCGGTCAGACGTGCAATGCCGATAAAGAAGGAGGATATTGGAAAGACCGATGCATAGATCTAGATTTTGATCTTTTTGTAAATGTTCTTGGAATTTCCCCTAGTGAAATAACTTTTGTTGAGGATGTTTGGCTTGGTGCGGGAGCTTTTGGCTGCTCTTTAGAATATTTTGTAAGAGGTTTGGAATTAGGAAATGCAGTTTTTACTGAATTTGAAGGTTCGGAAAAAAATTATCATACAATGAAAAACAAAATAATTGATATGGGTGCAGGTTTAGAAAGATTTTCATGGATTACAAATGGTACACCAACAAGTTATGATTGTACTTTTGAACCTGTTTTAAAAAATATTTACAACATTTTAGGTTTAAACCACTTTTCTTCTTTAAATAAAAATAATTATGAATCAGAATTACTTGCTAATTACTTTAGTAAAGTATCATCAAAACTTGGATTCTAATACGGATATAAACTTGATAAAAAAACAAATTTCCCAAGAATTAAAAGTAGAGTATGAAACTCTTCAAAAGATAATTGTTCCATATGAATCATTATTTACCATAGTTGATCATATAAAAACATTAATTTTTGCTATAAGCGATGGTTCATTACCCTCAAATGTAGGAGGGGGATACAACCTTAGAGTATTACTTAGACGTTCGATTATCATTACTTGAAAAATTGGGTTTTAACTTGAAAATTTCTGATATAGTAGATATGCATATTGATCAATTACAAACATTATATCCAGAATTAAATGATTTTAGAAATGATATTTTTACCATTTTAGATATCGAATCCAAGCGATTTACTGAAACTCAAAGTAGAATTAATACTATTTCTGATAAAATAAAAAAAGAGAATAATAAATTAGAGATAGATGATTTAATAAGATTATATGAATCAGATGGTATTACTCCAGATTATCTTGTTGATATGGGATTATTAAATTCTGTTCCTTCTAATTTTTATACAAAACTATCTGAATTGCATTCTTCAATTCATTTAACTAAAAAAGATAAAAAAATGAAATAAATATTCAAAGATGATCTAGATTTTGATTCTATAGCAAAAACAAAATTAATTTATTATGAAGATCCAACCAAATTTATTTTTGAAGCCAAGATAATAAAAAAAATTGATGAAGTAATTTAGTAATTTTAGATAAAACTTGTTTTTATCCAAGAGGTGGTGGCCAAGAACCTGATTTTGGATACATTGGAGCGTTCAAAGTAGACAATGTTGTAAAAATTAAAGATATAGTTTTTCATCATACTATTGAAAATAATAATTTAAAAGAAGGTGATATAGTTAATTGCATTGTAGAAAAAGAACGTCGAATATCTATAACAAAAAATCATACTTCAACACACATTATAAATCACTCTTCTAAAAACATTTTGGGTTCATGGGTTTGGCAAAATTCTTCATTTAAAGAAGAAAAATATGCTCGGCTGGATATAACACATCATTCTGCATTAAACAAAACCGAAATTCAAGAAATAGAAAAAAAGGCAAATGAAATTATTGAAAAAAATCTTCCTGTTTATATCAATTTTTTTGATAGAGGAATAGCAGAACAAAATTATAGTTTTAGAATTTATCAAGGTGGGGTTGTTCCTTCAAATAATGTAAGAATAGTTAACATTGGAGATTTAGATATAGAAGCTTGTGGAGGAACACATGTTTTTAATACAGGAGAAATTGGATTTATCAAAATTTTAAAAACTGAAAGAATTCAAGATGGTGTTGTTAGGACTGGAATTTGTATCGGGTCAAAATGCATTAAAATATGTTCAAAAACAAGAAGATCAAATACAGTTTATTGTTAATAGTCTTGGAACAAGTAAAGAAAAAGTTTTAGAATCTTTTTCAAAAAATTTAGATGAATTTGAAAAATCAAAGAAAAAAATAAAAAATATTATTAAAAATATATCAAAAGTATATTCACAAAATGTAATTGAAAATTCAATAACGATCAAATCAAATAATGAGAAATAACCAGATTGTTAAACTGTATTATACAGATGAAGAAGAGCTTAGATGAAGAATTTCATTTGATAATAGGACAAAATGCCGTAGAAATCGATCCAAATTTAGTTTATGTTTCAATAATTAATAATAAAAATTCTGCAAGAGTAATAGTTTACTGTGGTAAAGATTCATCAACAATCATAAATGCAGGATCTCTTGCTAAAACTAGTTTCCACAATTTTAGATGGTTCTGGAGGAGGCTCAAAAAATTTTGGTCAAGGTGGTGGAAAGTCAATAGAAAAATTAAGCGAATTAAAACCAATTATACAAAGGACCATCGAGAAAAAATAGGATAATTTCTTTACTTTTTAATTAATTGAGCATGGGTCATAATTCATAACAAATAAAGCTAGTCCATTGGTGTATCATATTTTGCTTGAAACAGATACTATCCAAAAGACTAGCAGCCTATAGTTCCTTATCCATTTTAATTAGTATTTTGTATCTGATTGAGTCGGTTGATTGGTCATGTAATTCTATCAAAAAACATCATCAACGTCGAGGCAGACCTTACGTATATTCCACTTCAATAATACTTCGATGTTTTATAGTTCGTATTTGGTTCAGGCTTGATTCAAACAGGTCATTGCATCATTATCTTTCCATTGACCTACCATATAACAAAAAGATAGTAAGAGCGTGTGGATTGCCTACTACTGAATTACACTTGCCAAGTAGACGTACTTTTGACAGGCGGCTCAAGACTGTCTCTACAGATATCAAAGAAAGGATATCAACTATGGGACATCTGTTTGTTTCAGAAGGTTTGGTTAATCCTTATATCCTTGCAACAGACAGCACTCTAATAAAAGCCAACAAAGGTAATGTATGGCACAAATCCTCAATGGAAAAAGGAATAGTGCCTAGTTCAGGTATTGATACGGATGCTAAATGGGGTTTCAGTCATACGAAGGGCTGGATATTTGGATATAAACTACATATGATTTCAAGTACTGCTTCTTCTATCATTGTACCTTTGTCAGCTGATGTTACAACCGCCAATGTACAAGATAATCAAGTCTATAATGCATTGACATCTAGTTTACCATCTACAACTGTAAAGAAAACACATTACATGATTGCAGACCCTGGATACGATGACCAAAACCTATATGATTTAAGCACGGGTTTGAATTTTCAGCTTGTATGTCCTGTCCGTCGATATAAAAATACGCCACAAGAAAGACTTCAACTGGTTGATTTCTATGAATCTGCATTAGGACAGGCCATATACTCAAAGAGAAGTACTTCCATAGAACCATTGATTGAGCACATTAAATCCATCTTTAGAATAGACCCATTACCTGCAAGAGGATATGACAAGGTTAGTGCTATTATTCTTCTTTCTGTACTGCTTTATCAAATACTTGTTTATCATAACTGCAAGTTGCAAAAGGATAATCCACGAGCAATCAAATACATGATAGGTTGTTGATCGTTTTAGAAATGATATTTAGATTATTAAAATGAATTATGACCCATGCCTCAATTATATTGTATTTTCTGCTTTGTTGTACGAGTTTCCCTCTTTCCAAATGTATTTAGTAACATCTATTAAAAAAACATATGAAATAGTACGACTATGACCAATCCCTAGTTAAACGTGGTGGTGAAATACTGATAAGTTTGATGTTATTGACAACTGGGATGCTGAATTAAACGAGTTGAACAAAGACAAGGTTGGATTAAGAACCGTTTCACTATCCTGATACTATTTCTTATTTTACTTGGATATGCCAAGATATATTTTCATCTGCCATATTAGACAAACCGAAGAAGGAATTACACAAGGACCATGCTAAAGGAAAAGTACCTCCTTCAATTCCTAATTACAGTACAATAAGCAGCGAAGGATAAACAGGTTAGACATCAAGATAAAAGATGGATAACAAAAACAAGGAATTTGAAGATGAGTATATCATCAATTGCAATAGATAGTACCGGTATCAAGGTTACCAATAGAGGCCAATGGATGAAGAGACAAATGGAATGTAAACAACAAGAATAAAGGATATTTGAAAATACATGTATAGCAGTCAATGTAAAAAGCAAGAAAATTCTTTCGATAAAGGTCACCGACGATGAGCATGTTCATGACAGCAAGGTGTTACCAGATTTGGTTAATAATATTATAAAATCAGATAGCATGATATCAATAGGCAAACTATTTGCTGATGATGGTGCCTATGAAGGTAATGATATTTTTAGATATTTGTCGCAGACAATGGAATCTTGCCTTGCATCAAAGTACGAAAGAATGCAAAAATCAAACTGAAAGATGGCAATTTCATTAGAAACTTGTCAGTTATATCCCAGAAAAAGGATTTGCAAAAGTGGAAGGACAGCTTGTTAGCTATGGACAAAGATGGATTGTTGTTGAAACTGTGTTTTCTTCTATAAAAAGAATGTTTGGTGAATATGTTTATTCTGTTAGATTAAAAAATATGATACAGGAAATGATGCTAAAAGCATCATTGTATAACAAAATGATATCTATTTAAACAAAATCCATCATAAAATCAGAGATTTTAAGAATCATGCAACAAAGCAGTTTGCAGCTAATTATGCAAGAGATTTATTATATAATTTAACACTACTTTTGGTCAACTATTTATCCACCTCACTCTGGATATTATTGTACCATTTCATCCTTTACATCTGCCACTAAACTAAATAAGAATGGAATCTTGTGATAGCTGATTCTAACAAATTGTGAATCATTTTATTTTAATTTATAATCCTTAATATATTATGGTAATGCCTTACTATCATAAACAGCCTTGATATCATGATTATCATCATAGAAAGGATTTCTCTGCTTTTGATGTTGAATGGTATGCAGTTTTAAAATATTCCGTTTTTTTTTGTGGATATTTACTTTTTATTTCTCACACCAGGGCACCCTTGCTATCGAACTTTTGAATTCGGTTATCCCCTGGATCAACTACATACACATTACCAGCAGGATCCACAGCTATACCCCTTGGAGCAGAAAATTGTTTTATCGGGATATTCTCAAAGGTCGTTTTTTTTAGAAAATGATGTGACTCTTTTGAGGGTGTAAAAAAAGATGTTTGTCCCATAGATTTATTGAAAGGGTAAGAAACAAAAGTAAATGCGATTAACGATATAAAAGTTGTTAGCGAAAGATATAATAATACATCTTTATTTCGCATGCTACTATTTTCTTGTACATATTTTAAAAGTTTTAAATAAAAACTGACATCAAAACTATTCCAAAATATTTCCTATATCTTATAATATGCACAGAAACCTAGTAGTTATACCCAATCTAGATAACTCTACTTTGTTTACGTTCCAATGAAGTTTCCTCCTCAATTCTGATATGATCTAATACTATTTCCTTTATCAATTGTCTCGTTATTTCGGAATACCTTTTTTGATATACTTTTTCTTTTATATATAGAACAAGGGATATGTCTCCATATTTTTGATCATTCTCTTCTACCAATTTAGAAGGTAAATTTGATATAGCGGCAGAAAGACTTTTTTGTTGCAAAACTTGAACTTGTTACTCTGAAATTGTTTGTATATTTTCTAATTAGGATTTTGGATTTAGTAATGGGAAATGAGATTATTTTTTTAGTTGTTCTATATGGTATAATATTTCTATTGTTAAATGAAAGGGAGAACTGTTATGAAAAGATTTTAAAAACGGTGCTAACAGTATAATCGATTTATACTGAAAATAGTAACAATATCCTGATATTCAAGATATTTGCAATAAATCTATTTAGGCTAATTACACAATAGATCTTTCTTTTTGAGAAAAGCATTATTGAAAGAACAATGCAGTACATAAAGGATAGAACGGAGAATTTAGATGACTATTTTTCATATAGAAAAAAGAAATGTAAATTAAAACGTGTGAAAATGTGTTTTAATCTATTCATTGACAAATACAATAAAGAAATAATATCTTAAGTTAACAGCGCCGATTTATCGTAGATAGCCCTGATCGGATTAATATAGTCAATGGTAATATTATTGGATTGTATTTTTAAATAAATATTATTTTGATAAAATAAACATCTAGCTTTATTTGTTACCATCTATGAGTGATTTGATATTTATAATGTTTAAAGACGACTTTAATCATTTATTTAACAAGTATTAAATGAAATCATTATAATTTTATCAATTGTAAATAAAAATGTAAGGAACGTTTATCTTTTTCAATGAAGTAAAATATTAATGCAGGCAGAAAAAATTTATAAAAATTCCGCGTTATATATAACTGATGAATTAGAAAAATTTCAAATAAAGTGGGTACGACTAAATTTTCGCGATCCATTAGGATTTCTTTATCAAATATCTGCTGTTAACAGTAATGAGATTACAGAAAACGTATTTAATCAAGGAATCTATTGATATGTTAGACTATTACTTTGAAATTGTTATAAAGCCTTATGAACAAAGAATAAGGGAGCTTAGAGAAGGATTAGAGCCAAAAAAAACAGAGATAATCGAGAATGATGAAGAAATATCAAAAAAAATAATTCAGATAATAAATAACTCGGAGTATCTATGTATTTGCTCAGTTATTGGCGGTGATATGCAATTTAGTTATATTAATTTTTTTTATGGTATTGGCGAGATCTTGGAAAAACAACAAAATGGAAATCATAAAGGAATAAGATGGATTACATCGATAAATGATAATAATGATGTGGAATTAGTCAAAACATTTCTGGAGGAAGGAATACAAATAAGACATATGTACAATAAACCGTTTGTTAACTTTGTATTAAGTAATAATCTCTTTGCTTCTACAATAGAAAAAAAGGATGAAGAAGGAAAGATAATTACTAGTCTATTATCCAGTAATGATTCATTATATCTTGATCATTATAATGCAATTTTTGAGGAACAATGGAAATCGGGAGTCGATGCTGAAGATCGCATAAATGATATCGAGAAAGGTCGCTCTCTTACCATAGAGATTATACCTAGTTCAAAAGAATCGTTAAAATTATTATATGACTTGTATGCCTCAGCCAAAGATGAGGTTTTAATAGTACTTCCTTCTGTAAATGGGTTTTATCGTACAGAAAAATCAAGCGGTTTTAAAACTTTAAATAAATTAGGATCAAGAGGACTAAAAATTAAAGTTTTGAGTCCGCTGGATTACAAAAACCAAGATAAATTGGATAAAATAAAATCAAATTATGATCATATCGAATTTAGAGGTTTACAATTTACTTTGCAAACTATTAACAGAATTACAATCCTTGATAGGTCAAAAACGATGATATTGGAAATAAAAGACGATATCAAAGATAATTTTATTGATGCATTTGGTTTGGCAATATTTATTGATGGCAAATCGGCAGCATCATCTTATGCTGCAATATTTGATAGTCTTTGGAAGCAGGCAGAAATGTATGAGCAACTACAGTTACAAGATAGGATGCAAAAAGAGTTTATAAATATTGCCGCTCATGAATTAAGGACTCCTTTACAGCCAATACTGGGTTTAACAGAAATTGTTAAAAATGAAATTAAAGATAATCCACATCAGAAGGAATTACTTGGTATTGTAATTAGCAGTGCAAAGAGATTAAAAAAATTATCTGAAGATATTTTAGATGTAACAAAAATCGAAAGTCATTCTTTGAAATTAAATAAGGAGATTTTTGATATTAATGCTTTAATTGTAAACATCATCGATGATTATGTAAGAAATAGTTTGAATAAAAAGGACATTAAATTTGGATACTATTTCTTTACAGAAAAGATTATTTTATATGCTGATAAAAACAGAATAGGTCAAGTTATTTCAAATTTAATTGAAAACTCTGTCAAATTTATTTCAAAAGAACGAGAGGAAGAAGATGTAATATCAATAACAACGGAAATAAAAAAAAGTAGTGATAACTCAAAAATAGTGGTTGTTCATATAAAAGATACTGGTAGTGGAATTGATACGGAGGTATTGCCAAGGTTATTCACAAAGTTTTCCTCCAAATCTTTCCAAGGGACCGGTTTAGGATTGTATATCTCAAAAAATATTGTTGAGGCCCATGGAGGGACAATATGGGCTGAAAACAATAATGATGATGGTAAAAGTGGTGCAATATTTAGTTTTACTTTACCATTTAAAGACTAGTTAAATTATCTTGATTTATTATGTTATTTTATTCTTGATATCGCATTGAGAGAATTTTTGTAAAATTTGCCATTATGAATAGTAAATCTCTTGCACAATAGCACCTAAACAGCTTTATGAACCTCATCTCATCATCCATCTGTTCTTTCATTGCTTTCCTTTGACAGATTATCCAAAAAACCATTACTTTTCAAATCATTTACTGGCCTTAACAGTACAAGAATTCGAGAATATATTCAACAATGAAATAGCAAGAAGATATGATAAACATGATCTACATCGTTTATCCCAAAGAAAAGAGGATAGAAAAAGAAAGTTTGGTGCAGGTAGGCCTTTCAAACTGGATGTAAGAGACAGATTTCTAATGCTTTTAGTCTACTATCGTATGTACATAACTTACATTTAGCTGGCTTTCTATTTGATCTTATCAGAGTAACATCTGCAAGAGATATATAGAAGATTGAATATTGAATATGATAAGGCAATGCGTATACCAATTCCTCAAAAGATATACAAATTGACAAAAAGGCTAAAAACACCACAGAGGAAGTTGAAAAGTATTTTCCAGGATTTCTTGCTTTTATAGATTCCACAGAACAGCAGCAAATACCAAGATCTGCAGATAAGAGAAGAAAGAAGATATTCTATTCAGGAAAGAAGAAAAGGCATACTCTTGTAAAGACGCAGTTGATGGTTAACAATCTATATAGATTGACTAGTCATTCATAAAACATGCTATAAGAAAGGAAAAAGACATGACTATATATTCACATATATAAAAACAATCATCCTGTTATCTCCAAACAAGTTGTTAATGTATTTGATCTTGGATATCTTGGTATAGAAAAGGATTTTCCAGAGAACAACTATCATCGCACTACCATGTAAAAAGAAGAGAAATCAGCAGGAATATCTATAGAATAAAAAGAGTATAACAAAATTCATTCTAAAAAAAGAGAATAGTGATAGAGCATACTATCATTTGTCGATTGAAAAAGTATAGAATTCTTGCAGACGTATTTAGAAACAAATTAAAAAAGTACAACAAAGTATCAGATATAATATCAGGCCTTGTAAACTACAGAATAATGAACCGGTATCACTAGAACAGATACAAAATCATATTGTATAGTATGAATAGTTTCTAATTATGCAAGAGATAGAGTGTACAAAAAGTTTTAAAGAATAATTAACTAGACACTAACTATGACTATAAAGCAATCTATTCGATGTACTATAACACAATAACATTCTTATCGATCTGGTGCCCTCATTAAAAAACTTATTGATCTTTTGATTTAAACCAAATCAATATATTTTATTCTATAAAAACATACATTGTTTTTTTTAAATGATAAAATAATCGAGACCTGAAAATGAATCGTATTGGGAATCAGTTTTGTTATATTTTTAAAAATACGTAAAAATGAATCAAATTAAATGGAAATAACTAACATTAAATTTTTTTATATTGATAATTATTTATTGTCATCCACTCCTGTTATCTCTATATCCTCTTGCTCATCCACTCCTGTTATCTCTATATCCTCTTGCTCATCCACTCCTGTTATCTCTATATCCTCCTCTTGCTCTTTTTCTAATGCTGTTGATGATTTTTCTACCTTGGTTATCTTTTTCTTATCTGTGATTGATGTGGATTCTACAATGTCATCCACTTTCTGTTGTTCGGGCATGATGTTTTATAATAACTTGTAATATTATAGTATTCGTGACGATAAGCAAAATATGCTATTTCGTCCTATGACGTTAAAATTGAATTCGGTTTATTTTATATTACTTTTCTAATATTACAATATACTTTCATTAATAAGTTAAAAATTTCTGCAAAATTAATAAATACAAAATCATGCTATGAGTTGTTGTCATTATCTGATTAACAATTAGAAAATGAATTATATTATTTGATATAAAATTTTTTATAAAAATAATAAAAGATTATATATTTATTCAGGTGAATATATCACCATTATAAAAATTGCAATACAATTTAGAGGAATACGATCCTTAATTAATCAAAACTTATGTTTTTGAATTTATTAGGATTTGTTTCTTTATTTAAAAATGCCTTAGAAGGATATGCAATTTTTGAATAATGAAGATACAACTGATGTTTTGATTACTATCTACCTTCTATCTTTAAAAAATAATTCAAAACTTAATCGATTTAGTTAATTTTTATCTCTTTCCAACAATTATTTATGGCGATATAATTTATACCTCATGCTTAAAGTATACATTTTTTATATTTTATTGAATCAATCCCTAATTAGGGACCATTTAAAAATGTTTTAACATTGATTTAGATTTTAATACTATTGTATTAAATGTACCATATGACTAAAAATACTTTAACCATGTATTTTTATTTTCTTTTGAAAACTCTAAAACTTAAACAAATTGTTTTGATTGATTAAACTGAGATCCGTATATTGGTAACTCAGATTTTTAAAAAGGTTTTAGAATTCTTAATAACCATATCAGCAAAATCTTCAATAGGTATTATCTTTATTGGATCCATTATACGGTGTCTTTTTTGAAGTTTGATTTTGGTGAGTTGTAATTTTGTTTTATTTGTAGCATGAGTAAATGATTTTTTATTTCCTTTGTTAATTCTATATTACAAATTTTGCTA